>CAYQGB010000081.1:0-14785 GCA_964416895.1 uncultured Calditrichaceae bacterium | reverse complement strand
TAACCTGTCCCACCCGGTTACTTTTCACCGGGTTTTTGCCGATAAAAGCGCTTTGTAGGTTCTATAGTGTTCTTTCAAGTTTAACGTGACGGGTTGTTTCCGTTGTCATTCTGAGGGTTGCCGCCGGGGAAGTGCCTGCTTTATGTTGAGAACTGCGGCTTCAGAAACACGAATCCCATTCGCAGGAGTGTTGTCAAGGCGGCAGCCCGAAGAATCCCTGTCCGTTATGAATTGCGCCCAGGATAGCAACCCGTCATCCAAACCTTGAAAGAGCAATAGTGTAGTGCTTAAGAAAAAGATTCTGGGGTAATGCGAATATGTTGGAAATCTATAGAACTTTCTTGTTCAGGCTAAACAGGAGCCGGGAGTATGAAGACGAAATGGCATTTTCTCTGCCGGAAACGATGGAAGGAACCTTCTTTCAAAAAAATCGGCCTTTTCTTTCCCCGGTTTCATTGCCCGCCCACGGGGATTCTTTTCTTTGTGGTCATTGCCTGGGGAGTGCTTTGGGGTCTGAAAGCGCCGGCGCAAAATTCCTCTCTCAAAACCTACGGGTATTTCGATCTGGAAGCGGAGGTAAATACCCGGGATGCCGAAGGAAAGCGATGGACGTTTGACCAGCATCACCTGAACTTTCTGGCGATTTACACCCTGGATCATCGCTTTCGGGTTTTCACCGAACTGGAATGGGAGCACGGTGTCTTTCAAGATTCCCGTACCACCCGGGGGAGGGTGTATGTGGCCCGGGCATTTGTGGAATATTACCACTCCGATGCCCTGAAGCTTCAGGCCGGAAAGTTTCTTCCTCCCTTTGGCATCTATAACGAGCAACACGATGCGACTCCCACATTTCTGTTTACCGTTCTCCCGATTTCCGTTTACGGAACGCACCGCCTTGCTCCCGGAATCCAGGATCGTCTGTTTACCAAATTTATCACCGGTTTGCAGGTTCGGGGAACCCTGTTTTACGGGCGTTTTCAAATGGATTACAGCGTTTATCTGGGAAACGGGCGAGGCCCGCTACCCGATGAGCAGGATAACAATGCCAACAAGGGTACCGGCGCCCGAATCCGGATACTCTGTCCGGATGAAAGGATCAAACTCGGGGTATCCTACTATGGAGAAAAAAACGGTAATGCGCACAATCTTCGTGTGCACACTTTTGGGGCGGATGCGGAAGTCGAAATGGGAAATTTTTTGTGGCAATCGGAACTTCTGTTGGGGCGAATTCAATCCCTGAGTGTTGAGGGCCTCCCCACCGGTCATTATCATACGGCCCTGGGGTATTACCTTCAGGGCGCTTATTCCTTTTGGGAGAAGCTGACGCCGTTTCTTCGGTTCGATTTTTTTGATCGGGATCGCCACGAGACCCGGGACAGCCATACCGATGTCGTGATAGGGTTGAATTACAGCGTTTCCCCGCAGGTGTATCTCAAGGGGGAAGCCCATATCTTCCGATACCGTTTTCCTGGAGAAAAGGATTATGAACTGTTTGTCACCAGCGTTGCGGTCGCCTTTTAGTTCCCATGGGAAAAAAATAGCGCCTGTCTGGGCGTTATTTCTGGCGCTTATGCTATCTACCTTTTCAATGCGGGGGCAGATCCGAATGGCAATCATTGTGCATCCGGAGAATCCGGTGAACAACCTTTCTCTGGTGGATCTCAAGCGAATCTTTCTGGGCTATACGCTTACCTTTGCTACCGGAGACAGAATTGTGTTAACCGAATATAGCCGCCTTAAAGAGCAGTTCGATCGCCAGGTGCTGAAGATGAGTTCTCAAAAAGTCAAGAAGCACTGGATCAGAATGGTGTTCTCCGGAAAAGGGGCTGCGCCTCCTCGACAATTCAACGAATTGCCCGAATTGCTGGAATTTGTACGGAAGCATCGGGGGGCAATCGGCTTTGTCCCGTACGCCGAAGCGGATACCACGGTCAAGATCATCAAGATTGAAGGAAAAAAACCCGATGAAACGGATTATCCTTTGAAATAAAACGGTTATCTCGGACATGAGAGGGCACATTATTTCTCTGATCTCAAATCTTTCCATCCGGTTCAAGATTCTGTTTTCCTCGGTGATCATGCTGGTGCTGGTATCTCTGTTTATTTCCTTCTATTACCCGCTGTCACAGAAAAAGCTGGCCCAGCATACCCTGGAGAACAAAGTGGAAAGCATGGCCGATATGGTGGCCATGACCATCGGGATTGTGTGGATGTCGGATAATTACCAGGCCATGGTCGAGGCCATGAACTGGTTGAAACGGGATAAGGATCTAAGTTACATGGTGCTGTATGATAGCAGCGGAACCCCGTTGTCAACCTACAATCCTCATCACCTTCGGGTGAAAGAATGGGACAGCATTCGAACCCGAACAGGGGTTTGGGAAGAGGGGGGGTACCTGTACACCTGTAAAGAGATTGTCTATCAGGGAAATTATTTTGGAAGTCTGCTATTGGGCTATTCCCTGGAAGCGGTGGAAACCAGAATTCGGAGAGATAGAGTTGTCACCCTGTATGCCGGTTTGATTATTCTTCTCATGGGGATTCCCCTGATTTTGTTATATACCCGATTGATTACCGGTCCCATCATCCGTTTGAGAAACGCGGCCCGGGAAGTTGCCGGGGGACGCTACGATGTTCACATTGAAGTGGATTCCCGGGATGAGATCGGGGATTTGAGCAGAGCCTTCAACCAGATGATTCGGCGAATCGAGCACTACATTGCCGAACTGGAGGAGGCCAAAAAGCAGGCCGAGGCGGCCAATCAGGCCAAGAGCGAATTCCTGGCCAACATGAGTCACGAAATCCGCACCCCCATGAACGGGATCATCGGCATGAACAGCCTGCTGTTAGAAACCCCGTTGACGGAAGAGCAGCGGGAGTATGCCCTCACCGTGCAGTACAGCGCCGAATCACTGTTGAGCATTATCAACGACATTCTGGATTTCTCCAAGATCGAGGCCGGCAAGCTGGAACTGGAAGAGATCGACTTTGACGTTGTGGAACTGCTGGAAACCACCATCGACATCATCACCCCCCGCGCCCATAAAAAGGGGCTGGAGGTAATTCTGGATGTGGATCCTCAGATTCCCCGGTACCTCAAGGGAGATCCGGTGCGGATTCGGCAGGTGTTGCTCAATTTCCTCAGCAATGCGGTAAAATTTACCGAAACCGGAGAGATTATGCTGCGCGGTGAAGTTCTGGAGACCTCTGAGCCGGTTGCATCCGATCCACCTGCCGATCCTTCTTCCCCACCCCGGGTGACCGACTTCCCCAATGCCGGGGGAGGTTCCCGGGAGAAGACGGTTTTGCTGAAGTTCGCGGTTTCGGATACGGGGATCGGGATCCCCCCGGAAAAGCAGTCCCTGATCTTCGAGAGCTTCTCTCAGGCGGACAGCTCCATCACCCGCAGGTTTGGGGGAACCGGCCTGGGGCTGGCGATATGCAAGCGTCTGGCGGAGATGATGGGGGGAGAAGTGGGCGTGGAAAGCGAAGTGGGGAAAGGCTCCACCTTCTGGTTCACCGTACGCCTGCCTCTGGCGGATCGGATTCCCGGTCGGGTAGAAGAGATTATGGCCGCTGCCCGGCGGTTGCAGGGAATGCGGGTTCTGGTTATCGATGACCATCCGGCCAATCGTTTGATCCTCAAGCGGATGCTGGAAAACTTCGGGTGTGTGGTGGATGTGGCTCAGAACGGTATGGAGGGGGTGGAGCACGTGCGGGAAGCCCTGAAAAGAGGGCAGGGCTATGCGGTTATCCTGCTGGATATGATGATGCCGGAGATGGATGGCCGGGAAACCGCCCGGCAAATCCGGGCCGTGCATCCTCAGAGTTCCTCGGTCATCATCATGCTCTCTTCCAGTGACCGCCGCCCCGCCCCGGAAGAATTGAACGCATGCGGGATTTCTCGCTATCTTACCAAGCCGATAAAGCACAACCAGTTGCTGGGCGTTCTGCTTAAAGAAACCGGCCTGGATCATTTCCGGGAGGGGGCAGCGGATGCCCGGCCGGCCTTTTCGGATTCCCCAACCCCGGTGCCGGGGGAGTTCCGGGTGCTGGTGGCGGAAGACAATTCGGTCAACCAGAAGCTGATGCAGCGGTTGCTGGAAAAGCGGGGCCTACAGGTGGATATGGTCGCCACCGGAGTTGAAGCGGTGGAGGCGATGAAGCAGAAAGAGTACGACCTGGTGTTAATGGATGTGCAGATGCCCGAGATGGATGGGCTGGAAGCCACCCGCCGGATTCGGGAGATGGAGGCGGTTACCGGAAAGCATACCCCCATCATCGCTTTGACGGCCTATGCCATGAAGGGGGATCGGGAGAAGTGTCTGGCCGCGGGAATGGATGGTTATCTGAGCAAACCCATCAAACCGGCACAACTGGAAAACGTGCTCGAAAATCTGCTACGGGCGAAAAATACTTCGTAAGTTTTCCGGGAGGCATCCTTCCATACCTCCCGGTGACGGTTGCCTGAGGCATGATTCGTATTTCCTGATGCGGATTGCGGAATCCGGGGTTTTCTGCAATACACACTGCGCATTGCCCGGTACGCAATTTAAAACAACGCCATCCGTTCAAAAATATCCTTTCCAATCCTCGCCCAAATCGGTTGCTTCAAGTGTCGGAAATTGTTAAACTTCTGACGTTGTGAGATATATACTCGTTAAGGTAAAGGAACTTATTTTTAGACCATCCTTTGGCAAAGATTATTACTCTGCGTAAAACGTGATGCGTGATTTTTTCTTTTTACGTTTCACGTTCGGTAGCAGAACCCCTGAAAATTTTACACCACGGACGGGTAGAATCTCAGTTGCTTATCTTTTAAGGAATAAGGGTAATCCCGGATATGGGGCGAGAGTTTAAACATTTGTGCATGAACTGCCTGATGGATAAAGGTTCGGCCGGTACCTGCCCGGTTTGCGGCTGGCAGGATACCATGCTGATGCCCTCGCCCATTTATCTGCCCCTGCGTACCCTGCTGCATCAACGGTTTCTGGTTGGCCGGGTGATCTCCGAAACCCGTTTCTCCATCAACTACATTGCCCTGGATATTGAAACCGGGAAAAAACGGGTCATTCGGGAGTTCTTTCCTCGAGAGGTTGCCCGCCGGGGAGCCGATCAGGTGACCGTGGAGGTGGAACCGGAGGCCCGGAAAAGTTTTCAGGAGGCGCTGAACCGGGCGATGGAGGAAGGGCAGATCCTGAAAGGCCTTGCGGTTCATCCGGGATTCCCCCGGGCAATGACCACCTTCTTGAGCCATCAGACGGCCTGCCAGGTACGGGATCACATCGCAGGGATGAGTTTTACCCGGTTTTTACGGCAACAGGGAGGGATACTCGCGTTCGAGTCGCTGGCCCGGATTATGAACCCGGTACTGGCGGCTCTGGAGAAAGCCCATGAGAAGGGGATCCTGCACCTGAATCTTCACCCGGATAACATCATCATCGCCGAGGATGGCACCGGGGTGGTGATTCAGTTCGGGGCGGTGGAATATTTCCTGTTCAGGAGGTTGGGGCACAGGGAGCCTTACCAGGGATGGAGCTATACCCCGCCGGAGTTGTTACGGGTGACAGAATCCCCCGGCCCGGCCTCGGATATTTATGCGGCTGCCGCCCTGATGTATCAGGCGCTCACCGGGCGGTGTCCCCCGATGGCGCCGGAGCGGGAGAAGGGCGCGCCTCTGCCCACCCCTTCCCGATTGGGCAAATCCATTCCCATCGACGCGGAGATGGCCCTGATGCGGGCGCTGGCACTACGGCCACTGGCCCGGTTCCAGGATATGGAGGAATTTCGCAATGCCCTGCTCCAGAATGTGCTGTCCAGCCGGGAGCGCATCGCCGCCCATGCCATCGATCCGTTCATGGAGATCACCTGCTCCTTCTGCGGCATGGTCAACGAGATTCTGATCACCGACTTTCAGGCCGGAAACACCACCTGCTTTGCCTGCGACAGACCCCTGAAGCCGGAAGACGAGATTGAGTCGGCTTTCCCGCCTGAAGCCGGCCCGGAAACCCCGGAACTGCTTTTGCAAGACCTGGTGGAAGCGGCTTCCCTGCCGGAATCCCCCTCCGCTCCGACCGGGGTGGAAACGCCTCCGGAGACGCCGCCCGAACCGCAAACGTCCCCGGAGGAACCTCCGGAAGCGCACCCCTCCTTTCCTCCGGAGACGCCGGAAACTCCCCCGGAAACTCCCCCTGCCGAAGCCGGCCAGGATGGGTTTACCCTGGTGAATTGCCCGGTTTGCCATGCGGTAAACGAAGTGTTGTTGCCGGAACTGGGCGCCGGGGCCCGATGCGTAAACTGTGGCAGCCCCCTGGAAGCGGCAGAGGCAGGGGAGCAACCATCGGCGCCCTCCGGAGAAACGGTTTCCGAAGAAGATCGGGGGGTGGAAGAAACCCCTCCAACGGAGCAGACCCCGGAAGATACCTTCGCCTTTGCCGGGGAAGAAGCGTATCCCCCACTGTCGGAGGACGTCCCCCCTTCGGAGGCGGCCACCGAAACGGCAGCTACCGAAACATTGCCCGAAGAAGAGCTTGCCCCGCCCCCGGAAAGCGCCGGGGCAGAGGCGGTACCTCCGGAACCTTCCCGGGAACCGGGTGGGGATATTTCCCCTCCGGAGTCGGCAGCGGTTCCGCCCGATGCGGCCCTGGTGACCATTCTTTGCCCGATCTGCAGGAGCGAGAATCGGATGACCGCCGAGGAAGCGTTAAGCGGAGGGCAGTGCCAACAGTGTGGGCACCGGTTCCTGTCTGCCACCGTTGCGGAAGCTTCCGGAGAGGCGGTGGAGATGTTTCCCGAAGAACGGGGAACTCCGGTGGCTGTTCCCGGGAAGTCCCGGAGCACCCCCTGGATCTGGATGGCCGCGGCTGTGTTTCTGCTTCTTGCCGGAGGCGGGTATTGGATCTGGCAGTCCTGGCGGGCAACCCAGGCCCGGTTTTCTCGCTACGTTACTGCCGGGGATGTGGCCTTTCGCAGCGGTCGGTTTCAGGAGGCGTTGCAGAGCTATGAAAACGCCCTGGGGCTTCGAAGCGATGATCCCTACCTGCATAAACAGATTGCCCGAATTCGGGCTTTGCTGGAGGAACAGGCCGTTCGCCCGGTGGAGCTGACCGATACCCTGGAAGCGGGTTCCCCGGAGGAAGACTCCCTGGCCGTTGCCGTTTCGCCTCCATCCCCTCCGCCGGAGGAGACCTCCCCTCCGGCTCAAGCCTCCCCCGAAACACCTTCGGAACAGGCGACTTCGGGAGATGCCGGGGAATCCCGGGTGCCCATCATCAACGTGCGCCCCGGCGACGACCTGGCGCTGGTGTTGAAGCATGCGCCGGCCAACAGCATCATTCGGTTAAAGCCGGGAAGCCACCGCCTTTCCGCTCCCCTGGAAATTCGCAAACCGGTGCAATTGCAGGGAAGCGGGGCGGATTTTACCCTGGTGGTGGCAGAAGGAGGAGGAAAAGTGGTTCAGGTGCATCCGGGGGCGCGGTTTACCGCGTTTAATGTCGGTTTCTCCTATCAGGGAAGTGAACCGGGGGATGTGCTGGTGGTAAACGATGCCGAGGTCATATTGCGCAATTGCGCCTTCAAAGGCGCAAAAGAAAGCGCAGACCCGGCGACCCCGGGCGCGGGCATCCGATTTTCCGGGAATTCCCCCGGAACGGTGGAGAGCTGCACGATTTCCGACAACGCCGTGGGCATTTTCTTTTCCGGGGCTGCGGCGCCTTCCATCCTCCAGTGCGACCTCACCAACAACACCGTGGGGGTAAAGATTTCCGGGTCGGCGCATCCGGTGCTACGGAACAACCAGATTCATCGCAATTCCCTCGATGGGGTGATGCTGGTGGAGCGCGCCCGGCCCGTTCTGGAACGGAATACCATTTCCCATAATCGGCGACATGGAATTTCCCTTCGTACCGCAGCTTATCCGGGACAAATCCGGAAAAATGCGATTGTGGAAAACGGGGAAGTGGGAATTGCTCTGGAAGGGAAGGCCCAGGCGATTATTGAAGAGAACACCATTGAATTTAATCAGCAGGGGGGAATTCGGTTCACGGAGGAATCCTTTGGCATTGCCCGGAAGAATACCATCCGGGGCAATCGGGGGGAGGGGATCCGGATAACCGACACCGCCCAGCCCATCATCCGGGAAAACAAAATCCTCAGCAACCGGGGAGATGGCATCGAAGTGCTGGGGAAAGCCCGGCCCACCATTGAGCGGAACGAGATCATCAAAAACGGTGGGGATGGCATCAGTTTGTTGATGAGCAAATCCGGGGGAATTGTGCGCTACAATCAGTGTGTGGAAAATCAAGGGTATGGGATTAGCATTTTAAAGAGTGGTCGGCCAACCCTGGCCAATAATACCACTCAGGGAAATTATGAAGGGCATATCTATGATGAGGAAAATCCCGACCGATAGCAACGTTACCGCACCGCGCGCACGTAGGCATACATCTCTGTGGGAAATTTAAAGCAGGTTCCGTGTTTAAACATCACCACCCAGGCCTGAGAAGCATCGGGCTGATCGGCGGTCCAGATGGCCGATTGCCTTCCTCCAAAAATCCGATCCAGATGTAAATCTCCCACCTGTTGTTTCCGTTCCATGAGGGACATGGCCTCTTCCAGGGTGGGGAGGCGCCAGTCATTGTAGCCGGCAAATTTACGTTCGTTCAGACTGGCAACATACAGTTGCGCCTGATCATAGGTCATCGGTTGCGGCGAAACGGCTTGCTGCCAGATCAGCCCTGAGGCGTGGTCGATGATTACCGCTTTGTCGTCCAGTTTCTCGAAGATGTTCCGGTATCCCTGCCCCAGGGGATTGCTATAGCTCTGGCTCCAGGCCCGGGCGCTGCAATAGAAATCGTACTTCCGCATCATCTCCCGCACCTCCCCATCGGAGAGCGACTTGTTGGGACGTTTTCGGAAGGCGGTTACCCGTGGCGGGGGGGTATATTGGCGCTGTGAGGAGTTGGACTTGCCGTAAACGGAGGAAAAATAAACCGTTTCCCAGGGAGAAGCGGTTTCGGCCAGGTATTCCGTGGGCGCTTCCGCAGAGCGTACTGCCCGTACATAGATGCTGAAGTTTCCGGCGGGATTTCGGCTGCAATAGCCCATGCTGAAATAGACCACCCAGGCCCAATCCTTCCCATCCTGATCCGCAGTCAGGATCCACCACTGTTCCGGATCGAAGATGGAATCAATGTATAGAAAGCCGTTATTCCGTGGCTCCATCAGGGTCATGGCTTCTTCCAGGGTGGGCAGGCGCCAGTCATCGTAGCCGGCAAAGGCCACTTGATTCAGGCTGTCTATATAAAGCCGGGCGCTGGTATAGAACATGCGATACTGTGAACCGGAGCGCTGCCACATCAACCCGGTGGCTTTATCCAGCACCACCAGACCGCCTTCCTGAACCTCGTAGCGATTGACAATGCCTGATCCATCCTGGTTCAGCCGGAAATCGAACAGGCCCTTCTCGATCAGCATCTGTTGGGCTTCTGCCTCGGTCAATGATTTGAGGGGGGAGGAGCGAAAGGGAGCCTCATCTCCGGCCCACCCCAACGTCACCAGCAAAAGCCCCAGCATCCCCATCCAAAAATGGTGGTATTTCATAAGATCACCTGCAGTTTCCTGAGCCCGATTATGATAAAAGCTCCCCCTGCCGGTGAGGGCACTCCTTCACCGGGGGAGTCGGATTTACTTCCGGGGTCTCTCCATCTTTTCCTGATAGATTGTTTAGCCCGCTGCCCTGCGGAGACCCGGACAAAACTCACGTCTGGGAAATTGAAACAGGAAGTGTTTATGTAGGAGACCGGAATCGTACTGTGTAAATGATAAAACCGGCGGGGAATTATTAGAGTGCTGTAAGTCTCATTTGGGGAGGGAGAAGATTTTAATATACGGTGTGCACGTAAAAAAATGCCCGGCAGTGCCGGGCATCTGTGAAATGGAAAAGGCTGTAGCCAACCGAGCGTTGGAAAATTAGCTTTCTTCCGGAAGCAGGGAAGCCAATCGCTGGTGCAGTTCATTCTGCAATGCCTCATCCACCAACTTGAGCCCTACCTCGTAGCCTTCCGGGGTAGGCTTAACACTGATGACTTTCACTTTGAATTCATCTTCTTGCCGGATGATGTCCGATAAATTATTAATGTGTTGCTGGATTCCTAATTTGCTGATATGCAACAGCGCTTTCACATTCCAGGGGTTGCTCAGGAACACGCCATAGGGCTTTATAAACAGGGGTTTCCCTGTAAATACCTCCCCTTCGGTGGGGATGGAATCCGGGTCGGATGGTTCGGCCGGTTTGCGATCCAAGACCCCGTTGGTGCGCTCGGTAAATTCGATTTCCGGACGTAATTCCTGAAGGTCGTGGAAATCCATTCCCAGTTCGGCGACCAATTCGATGGCGCTTAGCCCTTTGGTAGAATAGGCATGAACCACTTTCCCGGACGATTTTAAGGCCCGGATGAGGGGTAAGAAATCGCCGTCTCCGCTGAACAATATGCATACATCGTAGCGATCAATGCTGGTCAGAGCATCCACCACCAGCTCGATGTCCAGATTCCCCTTATGAATTTCCTTCCCTGTTTCTCGATCGGTGATCTTTTTGAGTTCCTTTTTTCGCACCACGTAGCCGTTAGTGGCTAAAAAGGTTTGAAACCGAATCTGTTCATCCGACAGCTCTTTGTAAGTTATGTAATAGTTTGCCGAAACCAGGTTATACCGCTCTGCAAAATATTCTCTCAGTCGCTTCCAGTCGATGCTCCAGCCCAGAAATCTCTGAGTATACAACATGTTCGAGCCATCAACGAATAAAGCTGCTCTATCCATAATGCACATCCTTTCAAGTTAATTTTACACGGGTTAAATATCCAACTAATACTGACATGCCCATAACCATTTCTCTCTCAGAGGGGTTGAAAATTTCTCTCATTCTGTTCTATTTCCCTTTCCCGGAACACTCCTGTATCTTTTCTATACACAAGGCGGGGAATTTTATTTCCTCCCCTTAAAGCCATCCCTCCTCAACTGCTGATGTTGTCTATGTCGTTTCACCTCCTTTCCATATTGGTATTTGGTTCAGGCGACTCACTTCTTTTTCGACCATTTCTTCCAATTTCTAACTTTTTCATCAGGCAACCACCGGGATCGACAGCCCGGTGATCGGGAGAAGGATTCTCAATGCTTTCTGATGGGTCGGGCTTTTTCCTGTGTGCCCGGTGTTCGAGGGAATACGTTGTGGTTTTATATCCACCAGATGCTTATCAAATTCGGGGAATGGGGCAAATGGCTGCCCAGACGCTTCGGAAGACAAAAGGAGTTATTCAATGAGGCCACACAAAACTTGTCAGAAAGTGAGGATGCAAAAGTTGATTCTCTGCCGATAAAGAGGGGTAATGTTGCTTAAATAACGCATCGACCTCAATGGTATAAGATCGGCCTCCGAATATGCTGTTTCCGGTTATTGTCAAATATTCTTCAATAAGTTCGTAAACGCCTATGATGTTGCTCACACTCTGCCCCAATTGGAACGATTTTTCTGTTTTTTTGCACTCCCCTGAAAGGATTGGCCTCCGGTTTCTTCACATGTTCCCCGGGAAACCGGGGATAAAGGCGGTTATCTATTCCCGATAAATTCCTTATTCCAATTAACTTATTCATTGATGATACGCTGTAACGGCAAAAAGTTTCATTGGGCAGATGTTTTGCCCACAGGCCGGCAAAATCGGGTGGGTTGGGGGAATCAGAAGGTGAAAGCCAATCCCGCCATCCCGTTTCGGAAGTACGGGTGAATCCTCCTCCCCTGTGAGGGGGCGTTTCGATAACGGCTCAGAAGAGTGGTACCCACCCAATAGCCTAATGCGGCGCCTGCCAGAACATCGGAAGCCCAGTGCTGGCGGTCGTTCATCCGCTGGAATCCCACCGAGGCGGCCAGAAAATAGGCCGGATACTTTATCCACCATTGGGGATGCCGCCCGGCGATGATGGTCACCACGGCAAAAATGTGGCTGGTATGACCGGAAGGAAAGGAACGAAAGGGGTGCCTGTCGCTGAATTTCAGCGGGTGAAACTGATGGGGACCCTCCCCGGTATACGGGCGCAGACGCCCGAAGAACCCTTTTGCCACATAGGTAATGAGGCCGGTGATAAGCGCCGATTCCAGGCTTAACCGGGCGGTTTCCAGAAGTTCCCCATGTTTGGTAATCAGGCCGGTGAGAACCATTGTTCCGGTGAGGGCAAGGTAAATCCGGTAGGGACCCAGACGGTTATACACATCGCCGATTCCGGCCATCTTTTTGGCCGGCCAGGTGATCGCATGATGATCCTCGAGCGCAAACTCTTCATCGACCTTAGCGTCGGTTCCCAGGATCATTATCGTGTTCAGGGTCGCAAAGGCCCCTAAACAGATCCAGTGTTTGGATTGCATCCGAAAGGGGCTGGACACCACATGGCCCACATCCTCCATCGCAGAAGAGAGGATCTGTTTAAATCCCGGCGGGGATTCGGTGGAACCGGGGACCTGCCCCCGGGCGTGCTCTCCGGCCGCCACTATCAGGATCAATATCATCAACACCACTTTTCCAGAGCGCTTTTTCACCGCCCTTTCTCCCGAAAATTGTATAGCTGATAAAGATAGAACATCGGTATCATAAAAGGGAGTTAAAATTCATAAATTTGCCCCAATACAGTACCCCGCATTACACACCCCGCAATACCTACTCCGTGGCCCTTTTCCGGCCGTTCCCGCCGGCGGTCGGGTATATCTGCCCGGGAAAGGGACTTTGTGCTATATTTTTCAGGGTCTGAGGGTTGTTTTCTAATCACCTGATCTTTAATGGGTATACGATTGGAAAACCGCCTTCCGGGGGGTATATTTTGACCCTGCAAGGGAACAAGCGCGAAAGGAGAGACGGTGACCGAATTGCAGAAACGGGTTCTGGTGGCGGTGCTGGGAGGGCCGGTGGTGCTGATGATGTGCTACGTGGGCGGATACGCCTTCCTGGCGTTGATTCTGCTGATGAACGGCCTGGCCTTGTGGGAATTTTACGGCATGTATCGGGAAAAAGGGATTTTCCCCTATCGCTGGCCGGGCGTGCTGCTCAGCACCGGTTTGATTCTGACCGGCTATTTTGCCCCTGAATGGCTGACCCATGCCCTGCTGGGCAGCATGGCGCTCATCTATCTGCTCCACCTTCGGAGCAGAAAAGGGCTGGCCAGCCAGAACACTCTGTTCACCGTGGGGGGCATTCTGTATATTACCCTGTTTCTTTCCGCCCTGCTCAATCTGCGGATGCACTTCACCGGGTGGATGCCGGAAGTTGCCGACGGCAGCGCCCATCCCGGGGGGCGGTTTCTCATCGTGTTGTTGGGTTCCATCTGGCTGTGCGATACGGCCGCCTTTCACGGAGGCAAAAAGTTGGGCAAGCACAAGCTGGCGCCCTCCATCAGCCCCAACAAGACGGTGGAAGGCGCCGTTTTCGGGTTGATCTTCGCCGTGCTGGCCTTTGCCGGGTTGAGCCGCCTGTTTCTTCCCTCCCTGCCGCTACCCCAGGCGCTGATCTCCGGGGTTCTGGTGGGTACCGTGGGGCAACTGGGGGATCTGGTGGAATCCCGGTTCAAACGGGATGCCGGGGTCAAAGATACTTCACAACTGTTGCCCGGTCATGGTGGGATTCTGGATCGGTTTGATTCGCTCATTTTTGTGTCGCCGTTTTTGTGGTTGCAATATGCCAGTTTGGGAGGGATTGGCTGAATGCCCGGGGATGCTTCTCAGCCTCTTCTGAGCGTGCGCCGGCTTCAGGTGGATATGCGCACGGAAAAGGGCCGTTTTCCGGTGGTGCGGGATCTCTCCTTTGACCTGCTGCCCGGCGAGACGGTGGGAATCGTCGGCGAAAGCGGCTCCGGAAAAACCGTCACCTGCCTGAGCTTGCTACGGCTTATTCCCTCACCCCCGGCGGTGTACCGCACCGGCGAAGTGCTGCTGGAAGGGGTGGATCTATGGCAGCTTTCGGAGGGGGAACTGCAACGGGTGCGGGGCAACCGGGTGGCGGTGATCTTTCAGGAAGCCCTCAGCGCCCTGAATCCGGTGATGTCGGTGGGAGAGCAGGTGGCCGAGGTGCTTATATACCATCGGGGGCTGGATCGGGCGGCAGCGGAAGAGGCGGTGGTGGGGCTGTTTCGGCAGGTGGGCATCTCCGATCCGGAGAAACGGTTGCGGCAATATCCCCATCAACTCTCCGGGGGATTGCAGCAGCGGGTGATGATCGCCATGGCCCTGGCCGGACAACCCCGGATTCTGATTGCCGATGAACCCACCACCGCCCTGGATGTGACCATTCAGGTGCAGATTCTGGAACTGCTCCGGGAGTTGCAGCAAACCCTGGGCATGAGCCTGCTGTTCATCTCCCACGATCTGGCGGTGATTGCGGAAATTTGCCGCCGGGTGCTGGTGATGTATGCCGGGCAAATTGTGGAAGGCGGCCCCATCGAGGAAATCTTCCGGGATCCCCGGCATCCCTACACCCGGCTGTTGCTAAACAGCATTCCCGATTTGCAAAAACCCCGGGGAGCCTTCCGGCCCATTCCGGGCCAGATCCCTTCTCCGGAACGTCTTCCTTCCGGATGTCCCTTTCACCCCCGTTGCCCGGAAGCCGTTTCCCGATGCCGAACGGAAGCGCCTCCCCTGATCTCCCTTTCCCCTCATCGCACGGTGCGCTGCTGGCAACGTATGCCCTCCCAACCGTAGCCTTTCCGAAAATTATTTTTCCATACCTGCATTTGCGTATAATATCAACTC
>CAYQGB010000080.1:12670-14799 GCA_964416895.1 uncultured Calditrichaceae bacterium | reverse complement strand
TGATTACCATAAATTTAGCCATGCGAAACAGAGTTTCACGTATTCTTGCGTTCCAAAACAGAGTTTTGGAACGAGGGGAGCATGCCCAATCGTTAGGTTCACGTCTATGCCGCCGGGGCGGGGGAGGGTGCCCCGACAGCCCTCCCGGCTCAAAGGCAATTCTCACGAGTCAACACAAGCCTTTAGAGGCGAAAAAACTCCGATATGTTCGGCTGTCGGGGCGGGAGGGGTAAGGTGAGGGCAGTATTGTCACGGAGCGGAAGACCCGGAAATTTTACCTCCCTGAGCAATACAAGTTTTCATCCCTGAGTTCGCCTAATTGACCCCAATATCAAACGGTAGCAGAAATAGCGGCTCTCCGGTGCGAAAGTGGGGGAGAGCGACGATGATGTTCCGCAATACCGGCGGCAGCGCCTGCAATTCCGGTACGGACAGAGAAATTCCGGTGGAAAGGTCGCTTTCCAGCAGCCGCTCGATGAACGACTTCAGGTGGGGATACACTTTCAGTTTCACCGGTTCATCCGGCGGCAGCCCGGCCATCTCTTTGGCGATTTGCACCGCGGTCTGGAAATCGCCCAGCACATCCACCAGCCCCAGCTCATAGCCCTGCTTTCCGGTCCATACCCGCCCCTGGGCAATGCGATCCACTTCCTCCGGGGGCATTCCCCGGCCTTCCCCCACTTTGGTGATGAAATCCTGATAGAAGTCCATGATAAACTGGCGCAGGATTTCCCGTTGTTCCGGGGTAAATTTCCCCGTGCTGCTGAAGAAGTCGGCGTTGCGCCCTCGAGTAATCTTTTCCACGTTCATCCCGATTTTGCGGTAAAATCCCTGCCAGGCGAATTTTCCGGCAAACACGCCGATGCTTCCCACCAGGCTGTTGGGCTGGGCCACGATGGTGTCTGCGGCCATGCTGATGTAATATCCCCCGGAGGCGGCCAGATCCGATACGGACACAATCACCGGTTTCTTCTCCCGGGCCCTGACCACCTCCCGCCAGATGACATCCGAGGCGGTGCCGGAACCGCCGGGGCTGTCGATCCGCAAGATGATGGCCTTGACCTCCTTATCCTCCGCCGCTTTGCGAATGCTGGCCGCCATCCCCTCGGAAGTGATCAGCCCGTCCTGGCCGAACTGCTCCTCTCCTCCGATCACGATGGTGCCCACCCCGAACACCACCGCCAGAGTGTGTTTGGGAGAAATACCCAGACGGGAAAAGGGCACCTTCTTGTAACGATTGAAGGAGACCATCCGGGTGCCTTTGCCCAGGTGCTCTTTCAAGTATTCCTTTAAATCATGATAATACATCAGGGTATCCACCAGCCCCGCTTCCCGGGCTTTCTTCATATCCAGCAGTCCCCGGTCAATGTGGGCGCGAACGGTGGATGCTTCCAGATGGCGGGCATCGGCCAGGGTGGTGACCAGATCCTCGTAATACTGATCCAGAATGGCGTTGATCACCTCCCGCTGGGCATCGGACATGCGTTCCCGGGTGACCATGTCGGGAGCGTTTTTGTATTTGCCATGCGCCACAAAATCCGCCTCGATGCCGATTTTGGCCAGGGTGTTCTTGAGGAATACCGGTTCGCTGAGGAAGCCGTTGACAAACAGAATTCCGGTAGAGATGCCCACAATGGTATCCGCCACCGTGGCCAGATAATACTCTTTATTGCCGGCCATTTCCAGGAACGCATATATCGGCTTTCCGGTCTCTTTGAACTGTTCCAGCGCCTGCCGGATTTCCCGCACTTTGGCCCAGCCGGTGAGCATTCCTTCCGGGCGGAGGAGGATACCCACGATCTTTTCATCTCTGGCCGCTTTTCGGATCACCTGCAACACATCTTGCAAGGAGAGCACCGGGGCCGTTCCCAGGGCTTCCCGCAGGGGATCTTCGGCGGCGCGTTCGGGAATTTCTCCGCTCAGGGTCAGCTCCAGGACCGAATTGCGGGAAAGCGGGGCGGGTTCCTCGGACAATATGGCGAAGAGCATCCAGTAGAACACCCCGGCCACAACGAAGCAGCCCAGAATGAGCAGCATGATTTTGGTGCGTTCTTTAAAGCGCATGGCGGATCTCCGGGTTATACTTGCACTCATGTATTGTCTGGCGACATTTGAGATTTATCGACCCC
>CAYQGB010000080.1:0-12570 GCA_964416895.1 uncultured Calditrichaceae bacterium | reverse complement strand
CGAACAGCTTGTTGCAGATTGAGGATCAATTTGCAACAGCCTGCGGAACGGGATCTCGCAATTCTCCGTTTCCCCCCGTCTCCGTTTCATCAGAATAGTTCTGCATCGGTTAAAAATTCTCAGATCATGTGAGACAGCGCGCCCTTACTGGGTAATAATAATCCCCGCGATGGTGGCGGTCATCCAGCTGGCCAGGGCGCCGGCGAACATGGCCTTCAACCCCACCCGGGAAAGATCCCGCCGCCGCTCCGGAGCAATGGCGCCGATCCCCCCGATCTGAATTCCGATGGAGGCAAAGTTGGCAAATCCGCACAGGGCGTAGGTGGCGATCACCACCGAGCGATGGGACAGGGTGTGCTGGGCAATGTGCTGGCTCAGGGCCCCGTAGGCCACAAACTCGTTCACCGCCACTTTCAGCCCTAACAGGTTGCCCACATCCACCGATTCCTTCCAGGGCGTGCCCATGGCGAAAGCAATGAACCGAAACACATTGCCGAACAGCGTGCGCAGACTTCCGGGGAAAATTCCCGCAAATTCCCCCTTAACCGGAGAAAAGGGATTCAGCGGCGTTTGGACGTAGGCGCCCCCCAGAAGCTGGCCGTCAATGACCATGTCAAAAAAATTAAGGATGACATCCAGCAGGGCGATCAGGGCAATGAACCCCACCAGCATGGCCCCCACGTTCACGGCCAGCTTCAGTCCGTCGGTGATGCCGTTGGCGACGGCTTCCAGCAGGTTGCTGGCGGTCTGGATACGGGGAATTTCCACATCGCCGGCAGTGAGGGAGTGTTCGGTTTCGGGATAGACGATTTTGCCCATGACCAGCGCGGCGGGGGCGGACATCACGCTGGCGGCGATGAGATGCTGCGGTTCAATGCCCATGCGGATGTATCCGGCCAGCACCCCCCCGGCAATGGTGGCAAATCCCCCGGTCATCACCGTGGCCAACTCCGAGAGGGTCATGTCCTTCAAAAAGGGCTTGATCAACAGGGGGGCCTCGGTTTGCCCCACGAAGATATTGGCCGAACAGGAAAGGGTTTCCGCCCCACTGGTGCCCATGGTCCAGCGCATGAACTTCGCCAGCAATTCCACGATCAATTGAATGACCCCCAGGTAATAGAGAATGGACATAAAGGCGGCGAAAAAGATGATCGTGGGCAGCACGGCAAAAGCGAACTGAAATCCGAATTGATCAAAGTACTCCGGTTTCACCAGGTTGCCGAACAGAAAACCGGAGCCAAAATCGGTGAGTCTGAGGAAACTATCCACTTTCTGGCTGAGGAATTCAAAGATCACTCGCCCGTACAGTCCCCGTTGCCACATAATGCCGAACCCCAGGGTCAGAAACACGGCCATCGAATAGCGCTGTAAGCGGTTGTTTTTGCGATACATTCCCACGCCCACCACGGCGGCACTGGTCACCAGCAGGGGCAGGGCAATTCCCGATCCATCCATCTTATAGGTGGCGACGCTGAGTATGGCCGCCGCTCCCACGATCCCCGCGCTGATCAGAATGCGCCGGGGCAGTTCCTCGGCCGCGGTAATTTCCTGAAAGAAGATAAACAGCAGGATCATGGAGTGCAGTACGAACATCCCGATGGTGGAAGGCAACTCCTCTCCCAGCACGATCAGGGCGAACAGCATCTGCAGGGCCAGCCCCCACAGAACTACCCGCAGGCGAATCTTTTTTTTGTTATTGGATAGCAAATAGGCGATGAACAGCAACAGGAGCATTCCAAACAGACTCATCAGGCGTTCCAGTTCCATCATAGCCTCCTCGGTTAACCTGAAAACAGGATTATTCTGCGTTGGTGTCGGGATCTTCTTTGGGGGGTTCGAAGCAATTGCGGCAGCGGGCTTCGTAGATGTCGCTGGCGCCCACTACCACTCGTTTGGGATCGTCGATGGTGCGCTGGGTAAAGGTGGCCGGATTGCCGCAGCGCACGCAGATGGCATGGAACTTGGTGATGTAATCGGCCACGGCCAGCAATTGGGGCATGGGTTCAAAAGGTTTACCCCGGTAATCCATATCCAGCCCGGCCACAATCACTCGCTTGCCCATGTTGGCCAGCTTGTTGCACACTTCTACCAATTCCTCATCGAAAAACTGGGCTTCGTCGATGCCCACCACATGGCTCTCCAGGGATTGCTCCAGGATCTCCCGGGCGCTTCCCACCACCCGGGAGGGAATTTTCAAATCCGAGTGAGAGACGATGTGATCGGCGCTGTAGCGGGTGTCGATCCGGGCCTTAAAAATCGCCACCTTCTGGCGGGCAATCAGCGCCCGGCGGAGTCGGCGGATTAGCTCCTCCGACTTTCCGCTGAACATGCACCCGCAAATCACTTCGATCCAGCCCATGTTGCGGTGAATAATGGGGACCATCATGCTTCCTCAACCGTTTTCTGGATAATCAGGGATGAGCTTATCGGGATGGTGAGGCCATCCCTTCCGGGGAGCGTTGCCCCGAGATGTTCCGGGATATGGGGAACGTTTTGTTCCGGCACCGGGGAAGGACAGGGATTTTCCGGAAAAAATTCCATGGGCCTCTGACGGCAGGTCGGCTCAATCAAGGGTCTTCAGCAGTTGTTCGATTTTGGATTTGATGATGTCGATGGCGATGATGTTCTTGCCTCCATGAGGCACAATAATGTCGGCGTAGCGCTTGGACGGTTCCACAAATTGCAGGTACATCGGACGCACGGTTTCCTGATACTGGCGGAGCACCGATTCTACACTGCGCCCCCGTTCCTGAATGTCCCGGCGCAGGCGGCGAATCAGGCAGATGTCCGGGGGCGTGTCGATGTAGATTTTGATGTCCATCAACTCCCGTAACTCCGGAATGGCCAGCACCAGAATGCCCTCCAGAATGACGATCTGATGCGGTCCCACCCGCCGGGTCTCCGGCTTTCGGGAATGGGTGGTGTAATCGTAGATGGGATGGTCAATGACTTCTCCGCCGAGCAGTTTCTTCAAATGGGTAACCAGAAGATCATGGTCGAAGGCATCGGGGTGGTCAAAGTTGATTTTGGTGCGTTCTTCCGGAGGGAGATGGGAAAGGTCGTGATAGTAGGAATCCTCCTGCATGATCACGACTTTATCCGATCCCAGAGCCTCATAGATGGTTTTCGCCACCAGGGTTTTCCCGGATCCACTGGCGCCGGCAATGCCGATCAAAATTCCTTTTTTTCCCATCGGGTGATATACTCACGCATATTGATTTGGTATAGCCCCTGCTGAAATCTCCTGATGTTCAGCATTCTGTACCGACGAAAGGAACCCACAAAGGCAAAAAGATACCACAGCCGGATTGTGAAATGCAAGGTATTTATCACGGGTGGAAGGGGGGATTTTAAGGGCAAGGAGTGTACTGTCGCATGACCTGTGGGCATTGTTGATGGCGCTAGCTATGCTCGAATCCACTGAAACGGAGAAGCAGATCGAAAGATCCCGTACCGACGGGAGAACCGGAGAACCGGAGAAAAATTCGGTAGATCCCGTACCGATGAGACGGGAATAGCGTAGTTCGTATTACGTAATGCGTAACCGACTCTTACGCAATACGCATTACGCAATACGTTGCCCGGCGCTTCACACCGATTCCGGGGTTTATCTTGCAATATTTTCGGATGTTGGCGATGGTGCGGGGAAAGAAAATAAAAAAGCCACAAAGTCCCGGAGGAAGATCCTTTTGAAACCCAACATCCTTGTTCGCTCCGGGGCCTTGTGGCCTGTTGGTAGAGGCGCCGGGCGGATTCGAACCGCCGAATGGAGGTTTTGCAGACCTCTCCCTTAGCCACTTGGGTACGGCGCCTTGTTCAATCTGAAAAACGCTGTATTGTACCGGGTGTTCCCGCTTAAGACAACGGATGTTTTTCCGAATGGGATGTTGCGCGTTCCTGAATGCGGCTCAGAATGGCCAGGCGTCGATTTTGCAGTTCACGTTTTTTCTGATTCGATATCCGAAACAGAATAACTGCCAGAACACCCAGTGCAATCAGGATGATGATCTGCATATACGTTTTTTGATTCGGTAATTGTGGAGCCGAGGGGAGTCGAACCCCTGACCTCGTGAATGCCATTCACGCGCTCTCCCAACTGAGCTACGGCCCCATCGAAATGCTTTCAAGAACGGCGCCAACATAACACTTCTCGAAAGCGGCGCAAATGTAATAAATCACAGGGGACTTGTCAATGTTTTTTGATATACGTTTTGCAGGATTGCGTATTTCGTATTGCGTATTGTGCGGTTGCCGGTTACGCACTACGCACTACTGTTCTTTCAAAGTTTATTTGACGGGTTTCCATTGTCATTCTGAGGGCTGCCGCCGGGGAAGTGCTGGCTTTATGTTGAGAACTGCGGCTTCAGAAACACTAATCCCATTCGCAGGAGTGGTATCAAGGCGGCAGCCCGAAGAATCCCTGTCCTTTATGAATTGCATCAGGATAACAACCCGTCATCCAAACCTTGAAAAAGCACTACGCAATCCATTGTTTAGCACTCCAAACGATGGACCTCCATGATCAAGAGGTTTTAGGGAAATTCCCGGATAATTTTTTTCTCTTTAAGAATCATTATCCATTCTTTATTTTTAATCAAAATTCCAGGGAACAAAACACAGGAGGTAGCCTGATGAGCGCCCCATTTCAAATTTTTGGTACCGATCATGTGCGGTTCATTGTGGGCAATGCCAAACAGGCGGCGCATTATTATCAGACCGTGTTCGGTTTCGAGCCTGTGGCGTACCGGGGGCTGGAAACCGGAGATCGGGAAAAGGCCGCCTACGTGTTGCAGCAGAACAAAATCCGCTTTGTATTTACAGCCCCTTACAAAGCCAACTCCCCCATGAACGTGCATCTCATGCTCCACGGCGACGGGGTGCGGGATGTGGCCTTCTGGGTGGACGACGCCCGGGCTGCTTGGGAATATACCACCAGCCGGGGAGCGATTTCCCACATGGAACCCCGAACCTTCGAGGATGAATACGGTTCGGTGACTCTGGCGTCCATTCACACCTACGGCGATACCCTGCACACGTTTGTGGAGCGGAACAATTACGACGGGCCTTTTCTTCCCGGGTTTGTGCCCTACAAATTCCGGATCGAAACCCGCCCGGTGGGGCTGAATTTCATCGACCACTTTGTGGGGAATCAGCCCGAGGGCGACATGGAAAAGATTGCCCGGTGGTATGAAAACGTGCTGGGCTTTCACCGCTTCTGGTCGGTGGATGATAAAGACATCTCCACCGATTACACCGCCTTGCGTTCCATCGTGGTCACCAACGACAACGAACGGATCAAGATGCCCATCAACCGCCCGGCCAAAGGGTTGAAGAAGTCTCAGATTCAGGAGTTCGTGGAATACTACAACGGCCCCGGGGTGCAGCATATCGCCATGGATACCAAAGACATCGTTCGCACGGTGGGGATGTTGCGAGAAAACGGGGTGGAATTCCTGGAAACGCCCCGCAGTTACTACGAGATGCTGCCGGAGCGGGTAGGTAAAATCGACGAGGACATCAGCATTCTGGCGGAGTACGGGATTCTGGTAGATCGGGATGAGCATGGCTACCTGCTGCAGATCTTCACCAAACCGGTGCAGGATCGGCCTACTCTGTTTTATGAGATCATTCAGCGCAAGGGCTGCTCCGGATTTGGCAAGGGCAATTTCAAGGCCCTGTTCGAGGCCATCGAACGAGAACAAGCGCGACGAGGCAATCTGTAAATCAAACCCTACAGGAGGTGACCATGCCGTTCTACGTTCGCCACGGGAGTATCCCTCCCAAGCGGCACATTCAACATCGCAGCCCGGAGGGGAAGCTGTATCACGAAGAGCTGTCCGGGCGGGAGGGATTTTCCAATATATATTCCAATTTGTATCACCTGCGCCCGCCCACCCGGGTAAAAGAGGTGGGGGAGATGTCTCCCTATTCCCTGAAGCCGGCGGAGGATCGTCAGCATCGGCATCGGCATCTGGAAACGTTCAAGTTCCAGCCGAAGGGGAACTGGGTCAGCGGTCGTCGGGCTATCGCCTTCAATCAGGATGTGGCCCTGTATACCTGCCGCCCCAACGAGCCGGGGGATTTCTTCTACCGCAACGGCATCGCCGATGAGGTGATCTTCGTGCACTATGGCGAGGGTACCCTCCACAGCGTGTTCGGGCGGCTGGATTTTCATCCCGGCGACTATATCGTTATTCCCAAGGGGATCATGTATCGGCTGGAGACCACCACCGAGGACAATCGCTTTCTGGTTATCGAAGCCTATGGGCCGGTGGAGGTGCCCCGACGCTACCGCAACGAATACGGCCAGTTGCTGGAACACGCTCCGTTCTGTGAACGGGACTTCCGGGTGCCGGAGTTTGCCGATCCGGTAGATGAGGAGGGGGAATTTCCCTTCCTGCTACGCACCACCGAGGGGTTTCAGCAATACACCCTGGCGCACCATCCCTTTGACGTGGTGGGCTGGGATGGTTACTATTACCCCTGGATTTTTAACATCCGGGACTTTATGCCCATCACCGGGAAGATTCATCAACCTCCTCCGGTGCATCAGACGTTTCAGGGGCCGGGGTTTGTCATCTGCTCCTTCTGCCCCCGGCTGTTCGATTATCATGAGCTGGCCATCCCCGCGCCGTATAATCACAGCAACGTGGACAGCGATGAAGTGCTGTACTACGTGGAAGGGGAATTTATGAGCCGGAAGGGGGTCAGTGAGGGGAGCATTACCATCCATCCCTATGGAATTCCCCACGGGCCTCAGCCGGGCAAATACGAAGGCTCCATCGGCAAGAAGGAGACCAAAGAGTATGCGGTCATGCTGGATACCTTCCGCCCGCTGATCCCGGCGCAGGAATCTCTGCTGGTGGATGATCCGAAATATCCCTATAGCTGGCTGTAGTGGCGGTCTCGATATGTAAAATGATAATCCCCCACTCCACCGAAAAGATGGTTGGAGTGGGGGATTGTTATATTCAGGGAAGATGTTTAGACTGCAGAGCGTATTTTCTGCATCCGGTCTTCGGCAAAGTATTTGGAGGGAATAAGGGGGGAAACTTTTCCTTTGAACTTGTTGAGGTTCTTATGGCTTAAATATCCATGATGCTGCAACACCCCTACAATAATTCCCGGATGAATCTCAAGCTCTGTGGAGCATTGCTGTACTCGAAAGCGGGAAATATATTTTTTGTATTGTTCAAAATAATTCAAAATTGATTTCGTTTTTAGCCACCGGGAAGCCAACTCATCCGCTTCTTTTTCCTCCTCACTTTCTATCTGATCCAAACGGTCAATGAAAATGCTTTTTCGATTATTAAAATGCAATATCACATGAGCCAATTCGTGGGCAATGGTAAACCAAAAATTGTCAATCCGGTCATATCGTTTGGTATATACCACCACAGGGTTCCCTTCCATAAAAAATGCCGCTCCATCGGCGTAAGTTTTGGGTAGGTGGCTGAGCAAGAAAAATTTTACTCCTGTTTGTTCTAATCTTTCAAGAAACTCCTGAATTCCCCGCTCTTGAACCGTGAACCGATGGAGCTGTTCAGTTAGTCGAATGAGTTTTTGCCGGTTGTAAGCAGAGACCGAATACAACCGAGCACATTTTTGGGCCATTTTAAACCAGGTCAGGGCATAATAAGCATCGAATTGCTGATAGGCACGGGATCGACGGAAATTGGGGAGCAGTTCTCTATCAATGAAAGAAAAATCCAACTCATCGATTTCCCAAAATGCTTTAACTTCCTGAACCAACCGGGTAGTATCTGTAAGATCGCACAACAGCCATCCCTTTTTGCACATCTCTCGTAGGGGCATGTATTTAAATAATTGTGCCCTTATGCCGGTATTTTGCTCTTCCGCGGTCTCTTCCTCCAGACGCAGACGATAATTATTGTCCAGGTTTAGCCAATATTGCGGCGATTGCCCAAATGCTTTGCTTAACCGGCGAGCAACTTCCAGTGTAATAGGCTGTTTATTGTGAATAAGCTTATGGACAGTTTGTAACGAAAGCCCCAATATGGACGCCAGATCTTGCTGAGACCAACCCCGGAGCTCCAATTCTTCCTTAATAAACTCGCCGGGGCCAATATTTAAGAAAGGTTTGGTTTTATTGACCATACTCAGTCACCGTAATGCTTGGACAATTCCAGAATTAACACTTTTCCCACCGTTTTGTTATCGTTCCACCATTCCATCTCGATTTCTAGACGATACCCTCGATCAACCCGGAGGGAATAACGGTTTTCATATCCCTGAAGCTTTTCAAATTTTAACGCTGGTGTTTTCCAGAAATCATAGATATCCCGGGCGGCCTCAATTTGCTGAATTCTCATAAAGAATTTTTTGATTACAGGTTCTGGTAGCCTGTATTTACGATGTTTCCCTTTTTCGTATAAGACCGCCAAATTCTTGTTCTTAAATTCAAACTCCATTCATCTTACTCTTGCATCGGAAAGCCGTAATCGAGCTTTTCGTTTCGGATAAGCGCTATTTCCATCAATCCGATATGATAATCGGAATGTTTCACCTCCACCGATCCCCAAGCCATTAATATAAAGCTGGAATACAAAAACTGCAAATGAATTTAAACTGACAGTTTAAATCATGTGGATGTGTTTGTGGAGAAGGATAGGGTAGGAAAATGTTGTCTTCAAGGAAGTTTACCTTCAATGGTAAAATGGGATACAAGGAGATGCCGGGATAAACCCGGCATCTTCCATCACACCATCGCCCGGCGCAGTTTTCGCTTCAGGGCTTTGATTTCCTTCCGAACCGCTTTCAGTCGGTCATAGTCTTTGGCTTCGATGGCCTGATCCCGCTCCTTCTTCAACGCCTTAATCCGGGATTTGATGGCCGTCTTGTCAATCCCCTGGGCCACGTGGTGCTCGTGCATGTCGATGTGCAGGGCTTTGCAGATGGCCTCTAACAGATGCTCCTTGTTCATCTGGGTATACCCCTGCACGGCCTCGTGCTCGATCCCCGCAGCAATCTCCCGCAGTTCGGCCACGGTCTTCTTCTTCAGCTCTTTGAACGTATAGGCCATGGTGAGATT
Organism: uncultured Calditrichaceae bacterium; assembly: GCA_964416895.1. GTDB lineage: Bacteria > Calditrichota > Calditrichia > RBG-13-44-9 > J075 > CAYQGB01. Next base: position 3,518 of record CAYQGB010000080.1, on the reverse strand, counting down.
CCTCCTTGTTTCGCCCGTTACCCGGTTGAAAGGATGGAGAAATGTACACGCCTCAAGGCCCGGGAGCAAGGAACTGAGAAAGAAGCCCCCGGCCTGAAGCGGCGGATGGGAACCCGTATCATCCGGAAAGTTCGATCAGCTGGCCGGTTCGCTTACCCCCATCGTGCGAACCACTTTGAGGGCCGTGTGAATCTTTTCCACCGGTTCGTTAAAGGGGATGCCCTTCTCAAATCGCACCGTTCCCCCCAATTCGGGGATTTTCCCTTCTTTTTTCAGGAGGGAGAATTCCCCAAAATCCAGGGTCCCTTTGGCTTTGCAGGCGCCGATGGTAAATCCCATGATCCGCCCCTGCTCCACCCGCAAAATCACGCCTTCCAGGGCCAGTTCCAGAACTACATCGAAGGTAATGTCTCCCACGGATACGCCGTTTACCGTGGGGCGAATGGAAGGGTGATGTTCGGACACCACGGTGTGTTTTGCCAGAGGGATCAAGATGGTTTCATCGGGGGGATACTTTTTGGGATTGGTGTATTTGATCAGCTCTTTTGAAGCGCCCCAGGCGTTTATCAGAATCGCCCGCAGGTCGATATTCAGCAGCTTGTTCACTTCCTGAAATATCTCATTCCACAGGCCGTCGGTCAGGGGAATGCCCTTTAACTGCTTTTGAAGCTTCCGGCGGATGGGGCGAAACTGATCGCTATCTACAATCCGGGAATACAGTTCTCCGGCCAGTTCTTTTACCGCAAAGAAACGGTTTAGCGTGGGGGTGGATTGATTTTCCATGAGAAATTTCCCTGTTTAGTTTTTCTCCAGCAGGATTAACCCTTTTTGATCAGGGAATCGCCCTCGAATTGAATAGAGGGTTTCCCGAAGTCAAGCACCGGTTTGAGGCGAATTTCCAGCGATTTTTTCCGCCGCAGGCCCCGCTTCCATTTAATTTTTCCAAAATCCGGAACCGCTTTTAGCCGTATGCGGGGATCTTTGCGCCGCAGGCGTTGACGCCCCCATTTGACGGCGGCGGCGATTCCTCCGCCCTTGAGCACCAGCAAGCCTCCCAGCACCAGGGCCGCCGCCGGGATAATCCACCACCAGGGCCACTCGTTGCCCGCCGACGTGGCCGCTTCAACCACGGTCCCCTGAACGGAAAAGGCAAACGTGGGGTGGTCGGGGACGTTGGTGGCAAATCGCACCGTTCCGGTAAAGGTTCCCGTAGAATCGGCCGGCAGTTGCAGGGTGAACCGGGCCCGTTCGCCCGGCAAAAGGGTATCCGGTAAATTCTCCATGATCCGAAAGCCGGGCGGTACCCGGAAATCGCTCACTGCCAGCGGAGCCGCCCCAATGTTGCGCAGGGTAAACGTCCGGGCAATGGGCATGCCCACCTCGGTAGTGTCAAAACTCACCATCGTCGACGATTCCCCGGCAACAGGCCGGGTACCCTGCCATACCTCGGCCTGGGGAGTCGGCTCGGTGGTTACCCGGCCGATCAGGTGAATTCGAACCGGGCTCCAGGCAGGATCGTTGGTCTGGAAGGTCATGGTGCCTTCGTAGCCACCGGGTTGATCGGTATTCAGAGCGATTGGCAAAGCAATTTCCTCTCCCACGGCAACCCGGGTGGGGAACGGTTCGATCAGGCGAAATCCCGGAGGAAGCGTCGGATTGCTCAGGGATAGAAGGGCCGTTCCACTGTTTTTAATGGTGAGGGTTTTTTGCATCACCGCTCCCACGGTTCCGCTTCCAAAACGCACCGTCGCCAGAGGGCCGGAAAGGGGGGAAAGGCCCTCCAGAAGAATTTCCAGCCGGGGAGTCGGCGGGGAAACAATGGTCACCTGAAGGGGGAACCGAAAGGGGTTTTCGTCAGGATCGTTGTTGGTAAATTCCACCATCCCGCGGTAAGTGGTTCCGGGAGTTCCCTGCACCTGCAAAAAGAAAAAGGTGCTTTTGCCCACGCCGACCTGCTGCGGAAAGGCCTCCGCAGGCGTTAGCCAATCCGGCAGAGCAGGTTCGCCCAGATCCAGGGGGGCATCGCCCCGGTTGGCGAGAAGAAACTCCAGGATCGGGGGAGCGCCGGTATGGGAAAGCTCTACCGTTACCGGAGCGGATTGCCCGTTGACGATGGACACGTTGTTGTAAGAGAGTTCGATTTCCGGGCCCGAAGAACTGCGGCCGGGGAATTGGGCCTCCAGCCATTGCTCGGCGTTGGCGGTGTAAATTCGCAGAGAAAGGCTGTGCACTCCCTGAGCAAGGTCGGAGGGAATGCGAATTTCCAGCCGCATCGCCTGATCGTTAAAGATCACCCAGTCGAGCACCTCGGCGTCCTGATCCCCGATCCGCACCTGGTCGATTCGACGAATTTCCCGGAAGTTTTTTCCCCGAAGCGTGAGAACTGCCGGTTTCCCGGCCACCACTTCGATCTTTTCCACCGATTCGATGGCCGGCTGTGCCACCAGGGGGGGCACCCAAAACGCCAGCGATACGAACGTCAGGAGTATTCTCCTGTATATCCGGGGGAGAAATTTATCGGCCGGCATGGCATACCTCGGTTATGAGTAATGGGGGGGAGACCCTCCGCTTTTGTCGGGGGAGCGGAATCTCGAATCTCTTACCGATCACTCTTCGACGGTGGGCGCCCCAATTCTATCCTGCTGCTGATGAACAAACCGGTCGGCGAGAAGGGTATCTCAGGGAATGATAATGATCTGGAACAGAAAAACGCAAGTGGATAGCATTCGCCGCCCCGGAAGACCGAAGCAGCGATGCCAACCCAAATCCTTACCTCTGCCGGAAGACTCTACGAAGCGGTAACTTCCGGCGCCAGTCCCCGGGTACGCAGGTTGTTAATAAACCCTCGAATGCCCAACAGTCCCAACAACCAGGAGACGATGGCCACGCCGATGAGAATCAGCAGATTCAGGGTGGATTCGGGATCCAGCGGCCAGCCGGGAATTACCCGGGTAATGAAATCCCAGATGGCCGGAAAGGCAAAGAACAGGGCAATGCGCACCAGCTGCACAATAATCTCACGTAAGCTCATAATACCCCCGCGGTTTTGGATGGGAAGGTGCTTGCTCGATTTTAAACTGGAAGAATATAGCACATTGGGGGGGATTTTGCTAATTTTCTTGCAATTATTTTGCTTAGGCGCCGGAAAACAAAAGAACGGAAGTAACTCTTCAGGTCTTTTCCAGAGCGCTATCTGTTTTTTGCCGTTTTCCCTTATTCCGCCCTGACGGAATGAAACTCCCCTCTCCCGCCGGGGCAGGCCAGCATTCCCGACTGGGTCGGGATTTCCGCTACGCTCCAACCAGCATCCAGCATCCAGTATCCAGTATCCAGCATCCAGTAACCAGTATCCAGTAACCAGTAACCAGTATCCAGCATCCAGTAACCAGTAACCAGTATCCAGCATCCAGTATCCAGTATCCAGTAACCAGTATCCAGCAACCCCGACTCCCGCCGGAGCAGGCCAGCATTCAGTATCTCACCGCACCAGCAGCATCCGGGCCGAGGCGCTGAGGGAG
>CAYQGB010000079.1:0-14838 GCA_964416895.1 uncultured Calditrichaceae bacterium | reverse complement strand
GTGGTTGACAGGCTGGAAGCCTGTCCTACAAATATCATTTTCTGCTGGATTTTTGGAATCAATTGCGTAAAATTAGGCGCCGTTTGTGAGATATGGCACGAGGCGGCGGTAGTTTGGCCGCGGATGGAAACCGGATGCGCGACCGGATGGCGGTGACGCCTGCCGCGCGAGGGGAACGGAAACGGGTGGAGAGACTTCATGCAGGAGTACATCTGGTGGATTCCGCTGTTGCCCCTGGGAGGGGCGCTGATCAACGGCCTTTTCGGGCACTGGCTGAAAGAGAAGTCCGGCATCCTGGCCAGCGCTACTGTATTCGGCTCCTTTATCCTCACTGTTCTGGCCTTCCTGCGAGTCCTTCAGGGCGAAACCTTTGACGGCAACCTGTTCACCTGGATGGCGGCGGGACAATTTACCGCCACCTTCGGGGTGCTCATCGACCAGCTCTCCATTGTGATGATGCTGGTGGTCACCGGGGTGGGATTTCTCATCCACGTCTATTCCATCGGTTACATGCACGGGGATCCCGGGGTGGGGCGCTACTTCGCCTACCTGAACCTGTTCATCTTCTCCATGCTCATGCTGGTGATGGGCAACAACCTGCTGCTGCTGTATCTGGGCTGGGAAGGCGTGGGGGTGTGCTCCTACCTGCTGATCGGCTTCTGGTATGAAAAGCCCTCTGCGGCCAAAGCGGGGCTGAAGGCGTTCATCACCAACCGGGTGGGCGACTTCGGCTTTGCCATCGGCATTTTCATTATCTTCAGCGTGCTGGGCACGGTGACCTATTCGGAAGTGTTCGCCGGGGCGGAGCGGCTGGTCAGCGCCGGAGTGGTCACGGCGGCCACCCTGCTGCTGTTCATGGGCGCCACCGGGAAGTCGGCCCAGTTTCCCCTGTACATCTGGTTGCCCGACGCCATGGAAGGCCCCACGCCGGTCAGCGCCCTGATCCACGCCGCCACCATGGTGACCGCCGGGGTGTACATGGTCGCCCGGCTCAGCCCCCTGTTCAGCCTCAGCCCCACCGCCATGGCCGTGGTGGTTGCCGTCGGCACCTTTACGGCCCTGTTCGCCGCCACCATGGCTCTGGTGAACAACGACATCAAACGGGTGCTGGCCTATTCTACCATCTCCCAATTGGGTTACATGTTTATCGGGGTGGGGGTGGGGGCCTACGCCGCGGGCATCTTTCACCTGATGACCCACGCCTTCTTCAAAGCCCTGCTGTTTCTGGGCGCCGGTTCGGTGATGCATGCCCTGGCCAACGAAACCAACATTCAAAAGATGGGCGGGCTGTATCATAAGATCAAAATTACCGCCGTGACCTTCATCCTGGCCTGGCTGGCCATCAGCGGTATTCCCCCCTTTGCAGGATTTTTCTCCAAAGATGAGATTCTGGCCTACGCCTATGCGTACCATCCGGTGGTGTGGGTGCTGGGCACCCTGGGCGCGCTGCTGACCGCCTTCTACATGTCCCGGCTGGTGTTCGTGACCTTCTTCGGGGAATCCCGGGTGGAGCCGGAGGTGGAGAAGCACATCCACGAATCCCCCCCGGTGATGACCGTGCCCCTGATGATTCTGGCCGGGCTGTCGGTGGTGGGCGGCTTTGTGGGCATTCCCGAAATTCTGGGGGGGAGCAACCACTTCGAGCACTTCCTGGCCCCGGTGTTCGCCGCCGCCGAGGAGCATGTGCACCTGACCCTCCCGCCCCATTCGGTAGAGTTCGCCCTGATGGCCGGATCCATCCTGGCCGGGGTGCTGGGTATCGGGCTGGCCTATCTGATGTATATCAAAAAGACCATCAGCGCCGATGCCCTGGCGGAACGCTACCGGGGCCTTTACACCCTGCTGTACAACAAATACTATGTGGATGAACTGGTGGAGGCGGCGATCATCAATCCCATTATCGCCTTCAGTCGGTGGTTGTGGCGCTTCTTCGACGAGCGCATCATCGACGGATTTGTGAACCTCACCGCCAAGATCACCTACCTGATCAGTTTGATCATCCGCCGGGTGCAGACCGGTGCGGTGCAATTCTACGCCGGCGTCATGGTCGTGGGCGTGCTGGTGATCCTGGCGTTCTATCTGTTTGCCTGATCGGAGATGTTGAATCTTTACCACTTGTAACAATTTGAAAATGATGAGGTCAACAATACCCTAATACTCTAATACCCTAATACTCTAATACCCTAATACCCTAATACCCCAATACCCTTAACCCCTTAGCGCCCTTGCGGTGAAAACATTTGAAACAGAGAGACGGTGACCGATGGAGATGTCGACGCTGCTGAATGTGGTGACGTTTTTGCCTCTGGCCGGAGCGGTGCTGTTGCTGTTGTTTCCCCGCACCGGAGAACAGGCGATCAAATGGTGGGCCTTCCTGATTACCCTGATTACCTTTATCGCTTCCATCCCCCTGTTCCTGGCCTTTGACGGCGCGCAGGCGGGGATGCAGTTCGAAACCGTGGCGGAATGGATTCCCCTGATCGGCGCCGGCTACCACGTGGGCCTGGACGGGCTGAGCATCCTCCTGTATATGCTCACCAGCTTCATCATGCCCCTGGCAATCCTGTCCTCCTGGACGGCCATCACCGATCGGGTGAAGGAGTATATGATCGCCATGCTGGTGCTGGAAACTGCCATGTTAGGGGTGTTCATCTCTCTGGATCTGCTGCTGTTCTACCTCTTCTGGGAGGCGATGCTCATCCCCATGTATCTGATCATCGGGGTGTGGGGTGGCCCCCGGCGGATTTACGCCGCGGTCAAGTTCGTCATCTACACCATGGTGGGATCGGTGCTGATGCTGGTGGCGATCCTGTACATCTATTTTATGTATCACAACTATACCGGGCAATACACCTTCGATCTGTTGCAACTGATGAAGTTGCGCATCCCCTTCGGGGTGCAAATCTGGCTGTTTCTGGCCTTTGCCCTGGCCTTTGCCATCAAAGTGCCCATGTTTCCCTTCCACACCTGGTTGCCCGATGCCCACGTGGAAGCGCCCACCGCCGGATCGGTGATTCTGGCGGGCATCCTGCTGAAGATGGGCACCTACGGGTTTTTGCGATTCAATCTCCCCATGTTTCCCCACGCCTCCCTCTATTTTGCCGAGGCCTTCTTCGTGCTGGCGGTGATCGGGATTCTCTACGGGGCCTGGGTGGCCATGGTGCAGGAAGATGTGAAAAAGCTGGTGGCCTACTCCTCGGTCAGCCACCTGGGTTTCATCATGCTGGGCATGTTTGCCCTGACCACCCCCGGCCTGCAAGGGGGGATGATTCAGATGATCAACCACGGCATTTCCAGCGGGGCCCTGTTCCTGGCCGTGGGAATGATCTACGAACGCCGCCACACCCGGCTGATTCAGGATTTCGGCGGGATTACCAGAGTGATGCCGGTGTTTGCCGCCTTTTTCCTCATCGTGTGCCTCTCCTCTCTGGGGCTTCCCGGCACCAACGGCTTTGTGGGGGAATTCCTCATCCTGGTGGGCAGCTTCAAGGTGGTGCCGGTGTTTACCGTGCTGGCCACGGTGGGGATCATCTTCGCCGCTGCTTATCTGCTGTGGATGTATCGGCGGGTGATGTTCGGGCCGATCACCCGGGAGGAAAACAAATCCCTGATCGATCTGAACTTCCGGGAGATCGCCATCATGGTGCCCATTGCGGTGATGATCTTCTGGATCGGCTTCTATCCTTCCACCTTTTTGAACAAGACCGAGGCGACCATCACCGCCTTGATTACCAAAGTGAAGCAGGCACAGGTGGAAAACGCCTCTGAGCAGCGGGGCGGCCTGGTGGAGGACCTCTTCAGCCAGATGAGCAAGTAGAGGAGAAGGAACCGGGGAATCGGAGGAATAGATGGCGAAAATCTCCCCGCTGGTTTAGTGCTTTAATGTTGCCCTGTGGCGGTGAACGGATATAAGGAGAGTGTGAGAATGAGCATCACGATTACCGGAACCGACTTTCTGGCGATACTTCCCGTGGTAGTGCTGAGTGCGTTTGGGATTTATCTGATGCTCCAGGGAGTGCTGGCGCCCCGGATCAACCGGCGGGTGCTGGTGTATCTGGGCTTGCTGGGTGTGGTGGCGGCGCTGGGTAGCAACATCTATGTGGCCCGGCTGGGGATTTCCGGCACGTTCTTCGATGACATGGTGCGGGTGGATCGGCTGACGGTGGTGCTGAACTACATCTTTCTGGCCACCGCCGCCCTGTGCCTGCTCATGGCCGACGGCTACTCCCGGCAGGAATCCCTGGAATTCATCGAATTCGTACCCCTGGTGCTGTTTTCCACCGTGGGGATGATGCTCATGGGCATGGCCGAAAGCCTGATGATCATATTCCTGGGGCTGGAGACCATGTCCATCGCCCTGTATGTGCTGGCGGCGTTTCGCCGGTTTAACCGCCGTTCCCTGGAAGCGGGGTTGAAATACTTTCTGCTGGGGGCGTTTGCCACCGGGTTTCTGCTGTACGGGATCGCCCTGCTGTACGGCTCCGCCGGCACCACCAACCTTGCCGACCTGACCAAATATTTTGAGACCAACCTGCTGGATCTGGATGTGCTGGCCCTGATCGGGCTGGCCCTGATCATCATCGGGTTTGCCTTCAAGGTCGCCCTGGTGCCCTTCCACATGTGGACGCCGGACGTGTATCAGGGGGCGCCCATTCCGGTGACCGCCTACATGGCCGTGGGGGCTAAAGCGGCGGGATTTGCCGCCATTCTCCGGGTGATCTATCAGGCCGCCGGGCCGATCGCCTTTCAATGGACCCAGGTGCTGTGGGTGCTGGCGGTGCTGACCATGACCGTGGGCAACATCATCGCTCTGGCCCAGAACGACATCAAGCGGATGCTGGCCTACTCCAGCATCGCCCATGCGGGATATATCCTCATGGGGGTTATTGCCGCCAACGACCTGACGGTTACCTCGGTGGTGTTTTATCTGATCGTGTATCTGTTTATGAATGTAGGGGCCTTCGCCGTGGCGGAGATCGTCGGCGGGGAAGGCGAGAGCCGGGTGCAGATCCAACATTTTGCCGGATTGGGGAAAACCCACCCCTTTCTGGGCATTGCCATGACCGTGTTCATGTTCTCTCTGGCGGGATTTCCCCCCACCGGGGGCTTTATGGGCAAGCTGAATCTGTTCAGCGCCGCCCTGCAATCCGGGTTCATCTGGCTGGTGATTTTCGGAGCCATCAATACCCTCCTGTCGGTGTATTACTACATCGGGGTGGTGATCGCCATGTATATGAAAGAACCCGATGAGACCCACACCGTGGCGCCGGTATGGCCGGGGATGGGGCTGGTGATTGCCATTTCCGTGGTGGGTACGTTTCTGTTAGGGATTCTCCCCGGTCGCCTGCTGTCGCTGATCTATTGATTTTATAATCGCAGGAAAGGCAAAAAATCCCTTGATTTATTCTTCTGCGTCCGGTAAATTGGGCGGCGTTTACACGGAATCGCCAACGATATGTCGAACATAGCGATGGAGGGTACTATCGAGAATTTGTTAAGGAACGCTTAAATTGGTTGGTTTGAATTAACTCCGTTTTTCTGTTTATGCAGCTGTTGACAATCGGGTATTGTTTCTTAACAAATTTTCGAGGTAACCCATTTAGGAAAAAACCGAATGGAGCATGATAAAGGTGCGTCTGTTCGGTTTTTTGTTTTATTAATCAGGAGGTATTTCTCATGAAACGCTTTTGCGTGATCGTGGTGGCGCTTTTGCTGTGCGCAGGGATGAGTTATCCGGTATTGGCGCAGGGTGAAGCCACAGTGCTGTTTTTGATGATCAATCCCGGCGCCCGTCAGGGTGGCATGGGGGAAGCCGGTGTAGCTCTGGCGAACGATGCCAGCGCCGTATACTGGAACCCGGCGGGATTGGCCTTCCAGAAGGATGAGCAACAGGAAAACAACAAGTATGCCGTTACCCTGATGCATGTCAACTGGTTGCCCCAGTTTAACCTGAGTGACCTGTATTACGACTACTTTGCCGGACGCGCCCATCTGGAAGGCATCGGTACTGTGGGCATTTCGGTGCAGTTTATGAATTACGGGGACAACGTGCAAACGGATACGGAAGGCAATGTGCTGGGCACCTTCAGCAGCAACGAGTTCGCCTTTACCGGAAGTTACGCCCTTAAGGTGAAGGATAATCTCGGCCTGGGGGTAAATCTGAAATTCGTGTACTCCCGATTATCTCCGGTAGAAGTGGGCACCGAACGCTCTAAAGGGATCGGCACCACCTTCGCCGTAGATATAGGGGCGCTGTATCATCCCGGATTCGCCCGAAGGCTCAGCGTGGGCTTCAATCTCTCCAACCTGGGCCCCAAAGTGGTGTATATCGACAAAGAGCAGGCCGATCCCATCCCCCTGAATTTGCGCCTGGGGTTTGCCTATCGTCTGGTGGATTCCGAATTCAATAAGCTGACCCTGGTGTACGATATGAATCGGTTGATGGTGCCCCGGGACGTGGAAAAGCGTAAAGACAGCTTCATTACCTATCTGTGGAGCAGCTGGAGCGACGGCGCCGATGCCTTCAAGCGGATTACCCACTCCGTGGGGGCGGAGTACTGGTATTCCAACCTGATCGCCCTGCGGGCGGGATATTTCTATGAGCATCCCGACTTTGGTGGCCGGAAGTTTGCCACCTTCGGCGGCGGCGTGCGCATCTCCTTCTTCGGGGTTGACTTTAGCTACATTCTGGCGTCCGTCGATGACCATCCCCTCAGCGATACCATCCGCTTTTCCCTCTCCGGATGGTTCTAACGGATTATGCACACAGGTGTAAGGCTATTTCGGGCTACCCTCTTTTCCCGGAATAGCCTTTTCTTTTACTCGCTTCAGGATATTAGGGTATCGGGATATTGGGGTATTAGGGTATCGAGGGGTAGGGTTTTGGAGGAAGAATTCATGGACCAGGTAGGAAAAAGATTTTGGGCACAGCTATTGTCCTGGATTCATGGGAGACTACAGGTTCAATCGCCTCCCTCTTTTCGCCGCTCCTGCCTGCCCTCGACGGAGTCGGGGCGGCGGAAAGAAGCGGCAACCGCTCTGCGTTGGTATAGCATTAGAAAACTATGTTGTGAATTTTTACTTCCGCTGATGAGTGATTTAGGTTTGAGCGCTGGAGCGCTCTATTCTTCCTTCCCCCGCGGAAGCGGGGGAAGGAGAAAAACACCGGGATTCAACATGGGAAATGGTTCATCTATTCATCTCCTACGGAGATGGCAAACAAAAGGGGGATGAAATTTTCGCTACAATAATTCAACTTCTACGAAGTTGACCGTAGAAAGGCAAGGCGAGGGGATTGAGGAGCAGTACCGGTGCATTCGGGCATTGGGAGGAAGAGCATCGTAGATGCTCCATTATTGTAGCCCGGGGAAACGAATCTCCGTTTCTTCTCTGATGCTCCCGACGAATCGGGAATTCCGATCCGATTCGGTTTCCATTTATCTCGAAACCGATCTAACATCTCGGGTGATAGTACACCCTAATACCCAAACACCTTGATACTCAAATACCCTGATACTCAAATACCCGAACCCGGATACCCATAAGACCAACGGAGAAGGCGGAAGAACTGTATGAAGTGGCGGAGTGTATGGTGTCGAATTGGCGTGCTGCTGATCGGTTGTTCAACCTTTTTGAGCGCATTCCCTCAACCGGCGGTGGATACCCTGCGAGTTCTGGCCATTCGGGTGCAGTTTCAACCGGATAGCGATCCCTTTACCACCGGGGACGGTCAGTTTGATCTCAGTTCCGGCAGTGATCCCTTCCAGATTGATCCCCCACCCCATAATCGCGGTTACTTTCAGGATCATCTCATCTTTCTGAAAAACTATTACCGCAAAGTCAGTCGAGGGCGGCTGATTATCGAGGGGGAGGTCTTTCCCCGGGAGCAGAACGCCGCCTATCAACTGGATCACGAAATGGGATTTTACAATCCCAATACCACCCCGGAGGAGATTGATCAGGGCATTGCCACCCTGTTTCAGGAGGCGGTGGAAAAGGCCGACCTGGATCCGGAGATCGACTTCTCCCGGTATCAGGCCATCATCGTGTTTCATGCCGGGGTGGGGCGGGATATTGCCCTGGGGCTGGATGAGACCCCCCGGGATATTCCTTCCTTATATATAACCTCGCAATTCCTGCAACGCCATCTCGGGGTGGACGGCATTCCCGTGGATAACGGGGCGGTGACCGTGCGCAACGGGATTTTGCTTCCGGAGACGGAAAGCCAGGAAGGCCTGCAATTGGGGCTGAACGGCATGCTGGTCGCCAACATGGGCTCGCACCTGAGGTTTCTGGATCTGTTCGATCCCGACGATGGCCGCAGCGGCGTGGGGCGCTTTGCCCTGATGGATGCCGGGCTGTTCAACGGCGACGGCCTGTTGCCGGCTCTGCCCATGGCCTGGACGCGCATCCTGGCCGGGTGGGAAACCCCGGAAACTATCTATCAGGCGCAGCAGGATCAATTTACCATTCCCCATGTACTGTCCGGGCAATCCCCCCGGGTGTACCGGGTGCCCATCAACGAGAAAGAGTATTTTCTGCTGGAAAATCGCTACCCCGGAGAGGTCAGTCTGGACAGCCTGCAATTTGTGATGTCTCAGGGACGCAGTACCCCGGCGACCATGAAAGAGGTGCTGCTGACGCACTTTCCCGGCGAAGCCCATTTTAGCGACAGCACCGGGGTGCTGCTGGACATCGACAACCCCGATCGGGGATTGCCCGGCGGCGGGGTGCTCATCTGGCACGTGGATGAGAACGTCATCGAGGCCGGGCGGGCCGAGAACCGCATCAACGATGACCCTGACCACCGGGGAATTGATCTGGAAGAAGCCGACGGCTCCCAGGACATCGGGGTGGAATTTGAAATCATCAGCGGGGGCGCGGGATCGGAACTGGGCACGGCCCTGGATCTCTGGTACGAGGGAAATACCGCCCCCCTGTTCCGCAACGAATTTTCCGCCACCACCATCCCCAACAGCCGCAGCTACTACAACCGGGCCAACAGCCACATCCGCATTTTCGATTTCTCCCCCCGGGATTCGGTGATGACTTTCCGGGTGGATTTGACCTTTTTTCAAACCCGCTTTCCCCGCCGAATTGAGGTCTCCCGCTACGGTCGGATAACCGCCCTGAAAGCCGCCGACATCGACGGCTCCGACGGAGGCGCGGAACTGATACTGACCACCGATCAGAATCGCCTGCTGGTGATGAATCGGGACGGAGTGTTCCCCTGGGGCGCCGATAGCCTGGAAGCGGTTCAGCTTCCTCCGGAACACCCGGTGTTATCTCCGCCGGCGCTGTTCCCCCTGGAGGGCGGGGATCCGGGAATAGCCCTGCTCACCACCGACGGCCTGGCCTACGGATTCCGATTTCGCCGGGCCACCCAATCGGTGGATTCGTTGTTTCGCTTCCAGTGCCCGGCGGCCATCACCACCTTTCCCATCGCCCGGGTTTCCTCCGGCGGCGAGGTGCACATTTACTGGGGATGCGCCGGCGGAGAGGTCTATCGGGCGACCCTGACTGCGGGGCAGCCACCGGCTGCGGAAGTGGTGCTTTCCCCTTCCGGAGACCCGATACGGTACCTGCATCTGGTGCCCGACGGAAACGATGGGGTGACCCCGGTGGTGATTACCGATGCCGGGCAGGCGTTTATAGGAAGCGAGCCGCAACAGGCGTTGCCACAAGGAGAAAGCGCCTTTCAGCCGGTGGGAACCTCTCCGGTAACTGTTTCCACCGCAGGCCGGTTTTTCAATCTGGAAACCGGCGAATTCCTGCACCCGGAAGACGGCTACCACCGCTTCGATTCGCCTCTGGCAGCCGTGGCCGTTCCCGATCCGCTGACCGGGCGTTTGCAGACCCGGTATGTGCTGGCGGGGGATAATCACATCCGGGTGTTCAATTACAATTTTACTCTGGAAGAGAATTTTCCCTACCGGGTATATACCCCGCCGCAGCCCACCCATTTTCACCTCTCGCCGGTGGCGGGATATTTCCCCTCGGCGTCGGGCGAGGCGGTGCCGGGGGTGGTGGTGGCCGATCCCGCCGGGCTGTTCGTGGGGGTGGACCTCTCCGGCAAGTTGCTCCCGGATTTTCCCCTTGCGGTGGGGGATTCCCTGAGTGCACATCCGGTGTTGCTGGACATCGACGGCGACGGCGATCTGGAACTGGCCTGCGCCACCTTTGACGGCACGGTGTATGTGTGGGATTTTCCCTCTCCGGTGGATGGGCAGCATCCTCTGCTGTGGTCGCAGGTGTATGGGGATGCCCGGAATTCCAATTGGGAAGGAGTGGCCCCGGCGGGGGCGCTGCAAACGCCCCAATCCCTGTTGCCGGAGGGGGCGGTGTACAACTGGCCCAACCCGGTGGAAGAGGGGGTAACCTTTATCCGCTACCGCCTGAACGATGAGGCCACGGTGCGGATTCGCATCTTCGATCTCGCCGGGGATCTGGTCACCGAGATGGAAGGCCCCGGCGCGCCCTTCACCGAAAACGAGGTGCGCTGGGAAGTGCGGGATGTGCAAAGCGGGGTGTACATTGCCCGGATCGAGGCGCAGGGACAGAGCAAAAAGGAAGTTCGTCTGATCAAAATCGCCGTGATCCGTTAATCGATGGTGATCAGGAGCGCGATATTCGGGGAAAGATCAAAGATTTGTAACTATTCAGCTCCCATTGAGAAAGTGCTCAAATGGCAATATCGGAGTATTTTTTCGTGATTCCCCCCTCACCCCCGGCCCCTCTCCCGGCGGGAGAGGGGTGCGCCATTTCACCGGGGCGGAGGGCGCAGACCCCAGCATCCAGCATCGAGCATCGAGCATCGAGAATCCAGCATCCCCGACCTGCGGCCGGGGCAGGCCAGCATCCAGAATCGAGTATCGAGCATCAAGCATCCAGAATCCAGTATCGAGAATCGAGTATCCAGCATCCAGCATCGAGAATCCAGCATCTTCAAGGTAAATATGAAACCCTTTCTTACCCTCTTCTTCATCGTGACTTCGGCGATGTTCTGCGCCTTCCAGGTATGGGCGCAGGATGACTTCATGGCCTATCACCCGGAACTGACCTGGAAGACCATCGAAACCGAGCATTTCCGGGTGCATTACCACGAGGGCACGGTGCGCACGGCCAATCTGGTGGCCAAAATCGCCGAGGATGTGTATCCCCACATCACCGGGCTGTATGGCTACGAACCGTCCGGGAAGGTGGATCTGATCATCCGGGATACGGAGGATTTTTCCAACGGGGCGGCCTATTTTTTTGACAACAAGATTGTCTTCTGGGCCGAGAACCTGGACTACGTGCTCCGGGGCACCCACCACTGGCTGCGGGATGTGGTGACCCACGAATTCACCCACATCGTTTCCCTCCAGAAAGCCCTCAAATTCGGTCGCCGGGTGCCTGCGGGATGGGCGCAGGGATTCGGCTACGAGGCAGAGCGCCGCCCGGATGTGGTGCGGGGATTCCCCAATATTCTGGTGTCGTATCCCATTTCCGGCGTGGTCATTCCGGTGTGGTTTGCCGAAGGCGTGGCCCAGTATCAATCCCCCACGGCCCGATTCGATTACCGGGATTCTCATCGGGAGATGATCCTGCGGGATCGGGTGATGACCGACCGGCTGCTCGATCTGGATGAGATGGGTACCTTCGGCAAAAACAGCATCGGCAACGAATCCGCTTATAATCAGGGATTTGCTTTCGTCAAATACCTGGGAGAAACCTTTGGCGATACCGTGCTGGCAAAAATTGCCCACCAGGCCGGTTCGCCGTTCACCCTCTCGTTCAAAGGGGTGCTGGAAAAGGTCACCGGGGTGGATGCGGAAGCGTTGTTCCGCCGCTGGCAGGCCCATCTGAAGGAGACCTATACCGCCCGCCTGAGCACAATTCAGGAGCATCTCCAGATCGGGGAGCCGTTTGCGGAAAAGGGCATCGGCAACCTGTATCCCACCCTTTCGCCGGACGGCAGGCGTCTGGCCTACCTGACCACCGGAGAGGCCGATTACCTCTCCCAGAATCAACTGGTGGTGGCCGATCTGGAAACCGGAAAGAAGCGGGTGCTGGCCTCCCGTATTGCCGGATCGCTGACCTGGTCGCCGGATGGGCGCTATCTGGCCTATGCCCGCCTGACTGAGGAGCCTAAAACCCGCAGCCTGTATAACGACCTGTATGTGTATGACCTTCAGGCGGATAAAGAGCACCGCCTGACCCGTTCCCTTCGGGCGCGCAATCCCGACTGGTCCCACGACGGGAAGCGCCTGACCTTCGTGGTGGGCAGCGACGGCCTCACCAATCTGTTCGTTCTGGAACTGGGCGACCCGGAAACGCTGTTTGAGAAAGCGAACTGGAAGACCGGTTACTACGACCTGGAAAACCATCTGTTGCGGGTGGAAGGGGAGACGGTGCTGGCGGGAAGCAATGGCCGGGAAAGCGCCCCGGAGACCACCGCTCCCGCCCGCCGGGTGCAGTTTCGGGGAGAGCGGATTTATCAACTCACCCACTTTGTGGATGGACGGCAGATCTTCCATCCCCGCTGGTCGCCGGATGATGCCCGGATCGTGTTCGACACCTCGGTGGAGTTCGGGCGGGACATCGCCGCCATTCCCGCCGGGGGAGGCAAAATGCAGTTCATCCTCAACCGCCGCTGCGATGAACGCTATCCCGTGTTTCACCCCCGCACCGGAGAGCTTTACTTTGCTTCCGATGAAACCGGGATCTTCAACATTTATCGCCTGGATCGCCAGACCGGGGAACGGCAACCGCTGACCAACGTCATCGGGGGCGCCTTTATGCCCGCGGTAACCCCGGAGGGAGATCTGTTTTATGCCCATTACACCCATCAGGGCTACAAAATTTATCACCTGAAGCAGCCCCGGCCGCTGGCTGCGGAGCAGGTGCAATACTGGCCGGATTACGAGCGGCACATTCCCGACATTGCCGCCGAGGGGGAGGTGACCGAGCCCCTTCCGGCGAAGCCCTATCGGCAAACCTTTCCCGGCGCTTCCATTATGCCCCGGGTTATGCTGGATTACGGCACCCTGAAACTGGGGAGCTATTTATACACCGGGGAGATTCTCGACCGGATGTTTTTCTTTGGGGGATTCGATTTCAATTTTCGCAAAGATTACGACCTGTTCACCATCTTTGAGTTCAAATTCGGGAAGCACACCCTGTTCATCGAAGGGTATAATCAGGTTCAGAACATCACCGATCAACTGCTGATTCCGGCGTATAACATCCGCCTGCCCATCGATGTGAATTTCAACCTGATCGAGGCGGATGTGGGCTTGCAGGGGCGGTTTTTGCCCGGCATACTGGGGAAGATTTTTCAGGCCCGGCTGGCCTATATCTTCAGTCTGTATCGTGCCCGGTTGAAAATTCCCCCGTTTCGCGCCGGCGGGCAACTGTTTGACGCCACCGCCATTCGCTATACCTACCTGAGGGGGCACCAGATCAGCCTGTTTCTGCGCCACTCCAGCGTTCCCCTCAGCGTGGATCGGGACATCAATCCCGGCAGTGGGCGCTATGTGACGGTGAAAATCGCCCGGGAGTGGAATCAGTTTCTCAACGATTTTGCCACCGATCGGGCTATCGGCATCGAGGAATTTTTGCCCCACAACTTTAACCGATTTGAACTGAACTGGGAGGAGTATTTCACCCTTCCCTATGCCAAACGCCACACCCTGACATTGCGATTCCAGGGCGGGCTGTTAGAGCCGCTGCGGATTCGCCGCGGAGGATCGGATTTTCTGGTGCGGGATACCACCGAGGTGGACAGCTTCTTCCACTTTTTTGCCGGAGGATTGCCGGGACTGAAGGGCTACCCCTTTTACAGCGTGGAAGGCACCCGCATGGTGATTTTCTCCGCCACGTATCGGTTTCCCCTGCTACGGCAGATCAACAAACAGATTCTCCATCTGTATCTGGATAAGCTCTTCCTGGGGGGATTTGTGCAGTACGGGAATGCCTGGCGGGGGGATGTAAATTTGGATGATTTTCTGAGCGATGTGGGGATTCAGTTGCGCCTGGATACATTCTCGTGGTATCTTTTCCCCACCCGGATATTCTTTGAGGCCGCCTATCCGCTTCAGGAGCACCGCAACGGTGATCTGGTGTATCCCAGAGAATGGCGGTTCTATTTCGGGGTGCTGTTCGATTTCGATTTAAGGCTGGAGCATCGGCGTTATCGGTGAGCTGGATTCTGGATGCTGGATGCTTGATGCTGGATTCTGGATACTCGATACTGGATTCTCGATGCTCGATTCTTGATGCTGGATACTGGATGCTTGATGCTCGATACTTGATGCTGGATTCTCGATACTCGATGCTGGTGCTTGCGCCCCGGCGTAAGTCGGGAATGCTGGATTCTGGATCATTGTTACTGAGCGTGAAACGTGAAAGAAAGGTCATGCATCACGTGTCACGAGGAGTAGCTTTTATCCAGCAGGTAGAAAAAACTCCTCGGTGTCAACCGATAGCCGGCGCCCGGCATCCAGAATCGAGTAGCGAAAACGAAACCAATGTGAGGTAGGCTATGAAACCGATCATTGTGGTAATAATGTGGCTGGGATTTTCTTTTTTCCTGTTTGGGGGGGAAGAAAAACCCACACTACAGGAAAGCGATGATGTATTGCTGAATCGGCTGCGGTTGACTGCCCAATTGCAGGAGGCGGTTCGGCAAAACTACCGGGCGCAAGAGGAGCCGGGTGGGGAAATTCCCCACAAATCGGTGGCCAAAGCGGTGATTTTCTCCGCTGCGGTGCCGGGAACGGGGCAGTTTTACGCCAAATCCTATATCAAAGCGGGCTTATTTCTGGCCATTGAAGCGGGAGCCTGGCTGCTGAATCT
>CAYQGB010000078.1:6830-14899 GCA_964416895.1 uncultured Calditrichaceae bacterium | reverse complement strand
AGAAACACAAACTTGAGCACGTCGTTGACACGCCCCGACTTGAGCACTCCGAAGAAATCCCGCAGCACCTCCCGATTTTGCCTGGCAATCTCCAGTTCTTCTTTCCCTCTCCCCAGATGGGAAATCAACGGCTGATCATACTCATCGATCAGCACTACCACCTTGCGCTGTTGGGCCTGGGCCACATCGGTGATCAAATAGGCAAAAGCATTGCGCAGAAACTCCGAACTTCGGGATACCCCAAATTGGGCGCTTATTTTGTCGATTTCGTTTATCAAGCTGTTTCGCAACACCTCCGGGGTATCCGAAGCGATATTGCTGAAGTCGAATTTGATCACCGCGTACTCCTGCCACTCCCACTCCGCATCGGCGATCCACAACCCCTCAAACAACTCCCGATGCCCCAGAAACAGGTGCTCCAGCGTGGAGACCAGCAGCGATTTTCCAAATCGCCGGGGACGGGAAAGGAAATAGAACATCCCCTCGGAGACCATCTTGTAGATCCACCGGGTTTTATCCACATACACATACCCGTCCCGGATCATGGTCTCAAAATTGGCAATGCCGATGGGTAGTTTCTTCATCATACCCACTCCGTTTTGGGGAAAATTGGCACATGCCTAAATGATAAACATAGTACCATCGCAATGCAAGCTATAGGAGCCGATGACAGGGAGTCAGCGGTTTTTGGGGGAAGGAATAATGCCTCTTTGGCTGGTTTCTACAAACCGGATGATGGTTTCGATCTCCGGTAGCTGCTTCAACTGTTCTCGAATGTGGGCTACCGCCTCTTTCCGGGTAAGGTTACTGCGATAAATGATCTTATACGCCCGCTTGATTTCCGCGATGACTTCCCGACTGAAGCCATGCCGCTCCAACCCCACGGAGTTGATGCCTCCATACTGGAGGGGTTCGCCCAGTGCCAGGGTATAGGGGGGCACGTCGCGAATCACCCGAAATCCTCCCCCCACGTAGCTATAGGGGCCGATGCGCACAAACTGGTGCACCCCGGTCAAACCGCCGATGCCGGCGTAATCGCCGATCTCCACGTGCCCGGCCAGATTGACCGCATTGGACAGGATCACGTGGTTGCCGATGATGCAGTCGTGGGCCACGTGAGCATAGGCCATAATAAAGCAGTTCTGGCCGATGACGGTCTTGTAGTGATAACTGGTTCCCCGGTGCAGGGTGGCGAATTCGCGGATGGTGGTACCATCTCCGACTTCCAGATAGGTCTTTTCGCCCCGGTATTTAAGGTCCTGAGGATCTCCCCCTATCAGGGCGCCTTTTCCCACCCGGATATTTTTACCCAACCGGGTGCCGGAGACAATGTACACGTGGGAATCAATCTTACAGTTATCGCCGATGATCACATCGTCTTCGATGATGGAGTAGGGCCCCACTTCCACATCGTTTCCCAATTTCGCGCCGGGATGTACAATTGCCGTTGGATGGATGGTAGCCAAAGCGTTCCGTTCCTTCTCCGTTTGAAGTTGAATCTGCACACTTCGTGGGTAAGCCGACGGCTCCGCGTCTTCCGGTTCCGGATAGCTATTTGGGCCGATCGACAATCGCGGCCATCATTTCCGCTTCTGCCACTACCTCTCCGTTGACATAAGCTTTGCCCTGCATCTTGCAGGTGGTGGCCCGGCGCTTGAGCAGTTCCAGTTCAAATACCAGTTGAGCGCCGGGGTACACCGGTTTCCGAAAGCGCACGTTGTCCATACCGGTGAAATAAACCAGCTTCTCCGAGGGGTTTTCCGAACCATCTAAGAGCATGATTCCCCCGGTTTGGGCCATCGCTTCCACGATCAGCACTCCCGGCATAATGGGATGGCCGGGAAAGTGCCCCTGAAAGAACTCTTCATTGCCGGTAACGTTTTTGATGCCCACAATGCGCTTGCCGGCCTCGAACTCGATGATCCGATCCACCAGCAGAAAAGGATAGCGATGGGGCAAAATCCGTTGAATGGCGGCAAAGTCGAAGACCACCCCTTTTTGGGGAATGTCCTGATACCGCCGGGTAACTTGCTGTTTTTTATAATATTCCCGCAATTTCCGGGCGAACTCGATGTTGCTTTTGTGTCCCGGTCGGGCGGCCAGAATCTGGGCTTTGATCGGCGCTCCCACCAGGTAGAGATCTCCCAGCAGATCCAGCAGCTTGTGTCGGGCCGGTTCGTTCTTGAATCGCAGTTCCCGGTTATTGAGGATGCCGTTTTCCCCCACGAATACATCCCCCTCAATCTGCAAGGTCTGTTTGATTTTCTCGGTATTGATTTCCGACAAATCCTTATCGCAGATGACCACAGCGTTGTCCAGCCGACCCCCTTTAATCAAATCCTGTTCGATGAGCATTTCCACTTCGTGGAGGAAACAGAACGTGCGCGCAGGCGCAAATTCACGGACGAATTCTTTTTCCAGAGAAAACAGTCCGGAGTGCTGGCTGCCCAGGGCCGGATTCTGATAATCGATCATCACCGTGATCCGGAAATCATCCAGAGGGAGGGCGACCATATCCACCGCCCGTTCTTCGTTGTGATATTCCAGGGTGTCTTCCACTACCAGAAAGTTCTTGGGCGCTTCCTGTTCCACGATTCCGGCCTCTAACAGGGCGTTAACGTAGGGTAAGGCGCTTCCGTCTCCCACCGGCGGTTCGGCGGCGGTCAGTTCCACCAGCAGGTTATCGATCTCCAGCCCGGCTACTGCCGCCAGCACATGCTCCACAGTGTAGATCATGCACCCGTCTTTCTGAATATTGGTGCCCCGCAGGCTGTCGATGGAGTCATCATGCACCACGTATTCCACCAGCGCGGGCACCTCCACATGCCGATCGAAGTCGGTGCGGGTGAAGACGATGCCGTAATTCTCCGGTGCCGGGCGAAAAGTAATCGTAGAGCGCTTGCCCGTGTGCAAACCAATGCCGGTAAACGATGCCGTGGTTTTAATCGTTCGCTGCTTTTGAATCATGCAGATCTACCTCAGCGTTTTACTGGTTCTGATCCCGATTTTCCAGAAGCGACCGGAGTTGCTTCTCCAGAGTACGCACCCGTTTGATCAACTCCGGAAGCTGGTTCAATGCCGCTTCGATGCGATGGGTCTTCATGATCGGGCGGGCGGGATAGCCGAAGACGGTTTCTCCCGGGGGAACGCTTTTGGAAACCCCCGACTGGGCGCCGATTTTGGCCCCGTCGCCGATTTCAATGTGCCCCACCAGCCCCACCTGACCGGCAATCATCACGTTCCGACCGATACGAGTGCTGCCGGAAATGCCCGTCTGGGCGGCCATAACGGTGTGCTCACCCACCACCACATTATGGGCAATGTGTATCAGATTATCCAGCTTCACCCCGGTTTTGATTACCGTATCTCCCAATGTAGCCCGATCGATGGTGACGTTGGCACCGATCTCCACGTCATCCTCGATCACCACCCGTCCCACCTGGGGGATTTTGTGATACCGGCCCTGGTGAAAGGCAAATCCGAAACCGTCGCTGCCGATCACTGCTCCGTTGTGGATGATCACCCGGTCGCCGATCAAGGTATTTTCCCGAACCGTTACTCCGGGATACAACACGCAGTTTTTTCCGATTCGGGAGTTGTTCAGCACCACACAGTTGGGGAAAATCTGGGTTCCCTCTCCCACCTCTACCCCTTCACCGATATACACATTGGCGCCGATGGCGGTATGCTCACCGATGCGGGCGGTCTCGTGAATGACCGCCGTGGGATGCGCTCCCTCTTCCAGCAACTTAGCCGGGGGATGGAACAGCACCACCGTCTGCATAAACCCGTAGTAGGCGTCGGCCACTTTGATGTAGGGAATTTCCGGGGTGACCCCGGCCCGGTCATCAATGATGATGGCCGAGGCCCGGGTGGTTTTCAGCCGGGGGCGATATTTGGGATTGGCCAAAAAGGTGATGTGCCCCGCTTCCGCCCGTTCGATCTCTGCCGTATCCCGAATGGGAATCTCCGGCGCTCCATGAAGTTCACCTTCCAGGTGTCTGGCGATTTCCGCCAGGGTGTAAACCGGCATGCCTGCCTCCTGTAACATTCTGTAAATATTGGGAATAACGGGTGGGATGCCCGGATATACCAAAAGGCTGAAATGTACGCAGCACATTTCAGCCTCTGGCAACACCACTTCGAAGGCATCTACTGAGTTTTGTTCAACTCTTCCAGGATGCGGTCGGTAATGTCGTACTCCTCTTTGGCGTAGAGTACCACGCCCTGCACCACATCCAGAATGTAATCGTACCCTTCTTCCTGACCCACTTTCTGAATCACCTGATTGATCTTGTCGATCAGGGGCTGGGTCAACTCCTGGTTCTTGCGGTAGAATTCACCCTGCGGTCCCAACTTCTCCTGATAAAACCGCTCCAGTTGTGCCTGCAAGTTTTGCAGTTTGTTCTCTTTCTCAGCCTTCTTCTCCGGGCTTAACAGCAGGCTTTGATTCTGAAGCTCATCCAGAAGCTTTTGAGCCTCCTGTTGCATCCGATTGAATTCCGCCTCGTAGCTGGAGCGCAGTTCATCCAGTTTCCGTTGCACCTCCTGAGCCTGGGGATATTCCTTCAGGATTCGATCCGAGTTAATATACCGGATCTTCATCTGAGCATGGGCCGGAGTTCCCGTGCCCAGAATCATCAAACCGATCAAAAACAGGGTAGGGAATACAATACGCTGAATCACAGTGTCCTCCTCTTCATTGTTTGGGGATACATCCTCCAACACATAGACCGTTAATGAATTAAAATTGCCCGAACTTAAAGTGAACTTTCCACTGTCCTTTGCGGTTGCCCCGTTCGTCATAGTAGTCGAATCCGTAGCCAAAATCGACGCCGATGATACCCAGCAGGGGCATGAACAGGCGTGCGCCGAAGCCCACCGATCGTCGCAGATCCCCGTAATTGGTCTGGTTAAACCGTTCCCACACGTTTCCCGCTTCCATAAACAGGAGGGCGAACAGGGTGGGATTGGGAGAGATGGGGATGCGCAATTCGGTGGTGAATCGGGCCAGGGAGCGTCCGCCGATGATGCGCCCGTTTTGCGTGGGGCCAACCCGCCCGTCGTCGTAACCCCGTAGAGATTCGGCAAAACCCAGACCGGAGCCGCCCATGAAAAATAACTCGTTGGGGTTGATGTAATAACCGTCTCGCAAGCCGCCGATAAAGCCGATCTTGTTTTCCACGAACAGCACCAGCCCCAACTTCATGGGGATGTACCACTCGGATGTAAACACCGTTTTTACGAAATCTTCATCGCCCTGCAGGGGGCCGCCGGCCAGCTTGGTCATGATGCTGTACACCGAACCGGCGGTGGGGAATTCCGGGCGGTTGCGGCTGTCTCGCCGGATCACCTGGGTCAGGCTGATCTGAGTGGACTGGGTATTCTCGTTAAACAGCCTGATCGTCAGAGATTGATCCCGTACATTGAAGATGCGGTTTCGGGCTACCCGAAAGATCCAGTCGCCCCGGAAGTAGCTGTCCGGCCAGCGGAATCGCCGCCCCACCTGGATGCTCCCTCCGCTTTCCTGACCATCCCAGGGGCGGAAATTCCC
Organism: uncultured Calditrichaceae bacterium; assembly: GCA_964416895.1. Classification (GTDB taxonomy): domain Bacteria; phylum Calditrichota; class Calditrichia; order RBG-13-44-9; family J075; genus CAYQGB01. Next base: position 9,345 of record CAYQGB010000078.1, on the reverse strand, counting down.
GGAAAAGCGGGTATCAAACAAGGAGAAACCGAACAGGGTGGGAGAACTAAACATCCACGGCTCAATAAAGCTCAGAGAGAGGTTGCGGAAGAAACGCCCGAAATCCCACTGAAAACTCAGACGCTGCCCGTCACCGCCGGCCAGGGGATGGCGAAGGGAAAAGTTGTTTAAGGCGAATCCGATGCTCCCGATAAACCCGTCTCGCTGGCTGAATCCGGCGCTCATGTTGGCCGTATCGGTAGAACGCTCCTCCACCTTCACTTCCAGATTGACATGTTTGTCGTCATTGGGAAGCAATTTGACATCCGGCACCACATTGGAGAAGTAATTCAGCACCCACACATCCCGGACGCTGCGCTCCAGCTTGGCCCGGTTGAAGATATCTCCGGGAAAAATCTTGAACTCCCGCCGGATCACCTTCTCGTTGGTTTTGGTATTTCCGGTAATGATAATCTCTTTGACCCGTACCACATGCCCTTCGTTGATGCGGATTTTCAAATCCACCGTGTCTTCGCTGACGGGGATTTCCAGGGGCTGGATGTTGGCGAAGAGATACCCCTGATTGTAATACAGGTTCTGGAGATTTTCCCGGATGCTCTTTTCCAGATCTTCCTGATTGTACACATTCCCTTTGGAGAACAGAAGTTGGGCACGTAACACCTGCTCGGGAAAGACCGTGTTCCCTTCAAACGTGATGTCGCCGAAATAGTAGCGCTTCCCTTCATTAATGTATACATCGATAAACAACTGCCGTTTGTCTTCGCTGTAGTAGATGGAATCTTTGACGATTTCCGCATCCCGGAAACCCTTTTTGCGGCAATAGTTCAACAGGTTTTCCAGGTCTTCTTCGTATTTTTTCCGCTTGAAGTCGGCGCCGCGCCACCAGCGTTTTTCTTTGGTCTTCTTAAACTGCTTCTTCAGCTCCTTGGCGGTAAGAAACCTGGCCCCCAGCACCCGAATGCGTTTGACCTGAACCTTCTGCCCTTCGTTGATCAAAATTCTTACTCGCACCCGGTTGTTTTCGACTTTTGTGGTTTGAAACTCCGCCGTGGCCAGCAAATACCCTTCCTCTTTGTACTTTTCCAGCAGTGCCCGCCGGGCCTTGTATTCCTTGAAGGGGGTATAGACCATCCCTTTGAAAAAGCCTACCTGTTTGTCAATATCCTTGAGTTTAAGCTTGCGGTTCCCCTCCACCGTCCAGGTTTCCAGGCGCGGGTATTCTTCTACTCGAATAATCAGATCCAGGGTTTGATCCGGGCGTTGTTCGGCAAAAATCTGAATATCGGAAAACAGCCCCAGTGCCCACAGGTTACGGATGGCTTTCTGCACATTGTCCCCGGTGAGGTAAGCGCCGCGAATTAAACCGGAATTCAAGATGATCAGGGAGGAGTCGGCAACAACATTGCCTTCTACTTTGATGTTGTGAATTTTAAATTGAGGGCGAGTTTGGGCGTGGAGAACGGATGTACACAGGGTTAACAAAAATGCACAGATATATACACAAACCCATCGACTCTGCCGAAATCCCATTACTCCGCACTCCTTTTTTCATCTGATTTATTCAAACTTTAAAAAGTACTGGCTTGTCAGGGTTTTTGCAAACTAAAAAAGTAATTTGCAGTTCCGCGGTATTCAAAGAAATTATTTCCTGAGGTCATCGAGGCTTTTTGTCGACTTGTTGGCCCGGCAGTGATGAGATACTCATCCGGGGGATTCCTCGTGCACAAGTGGGGATTTTCTTCCGGGGTGTTGATTCACGCAGCGGTTGTTCTTATTTCGATTGGTGGGCCGGGAATGATCAGTGGGCGAAACAGGCTTCTCCATGATTTGAAGCCTTCCCATCCTCAAGCGCAGGAATGGACGATCTGGAGGCAACGGGGAAGAAATTGAGGAGATCAATTTGAGGAAAATCCATCGGTAGAAGGTTGCTTCAGTTCATACGACCATATATAGGGGATATTGTGTTCTTTCAAAAGTATTTCTACCCGGGGGTGGTACTGATGCGCCAACACCAGTGGAAAGATGGGCGCATCCAACTTTTTTTGCACCCGCTTGAGCATATTTTCCATATCCCGGAAGTTTTTCACTCCAAAACGAGCTTTACATTCCCCCACCACGTAGAGCTTCTGACCGTTGCGGAACCCTTCGCCGAAGATATTCACCTCGTCATATTTATCCTTTTCCAGGGAGTAGACCACATTGGTGCGATACAGCTTCTCCACTTCTACGTTGTAGCGGGTCTTTAATATGTCGGGCAATACATCGTAAGCGGCATTTTCCAGACCATAGCCCAGGTGGTCGCTCAGTCCCCCAACCTGCGTGGCAACCCTGTCCAGGCGCCGGCTCACTCGCTGAAGTTCTGCTTCGGTTTTTAATTGTGCGGCGGCCAATTGCTCCAGCCGTTGCTCGGTGCGTTTCTGGGCTTCGGCCAGTTCTTCGACCCGTTGCTCGGTGCGCTTCTGGGCTTCGGCCAGTTCTTCGACCCGCTGGGCCAATGAATCAACCCGCTGTGTCA
>CAYQGB010000078.1:0-6730 GCA_964416895.1 uncultured Calditrichaceae bacterium | reverse complement strand
TGGGCTTCGGCCAGTTCTTCGACCCGCTGGGCCAATGAATCAACCCGCTGTGTCAGCGCATCCAGTCGCTCTTCGGTGCGTTTCTGGGCTTCGGCCAGTTCTTCGACCCGCTGCTCGGTGCGTTTCTGGGCTTCGGCCAGTTCACCAATGGTCTTCCACACTTGCTGGAATTGCTCATTGGTATGTTGGGCAAACTCCCGAAACTCCGAACGGCTAATGCTTTCCTCCCGATTCCGCTCTATTTCGGAAAGCAGTTCCAGCATCACCGCTTTTAAATCCGGCTCCAGCTTGTCAATCTCTTTGATCAGCTTGACACTAAAAGGCATTGCTTTTCCTCAAAGTCAGATCCGCTGTAAGTATGTTCAAAAATAATCGATTGTCGGTGGAAAATGCAAGCCATTTCCCACCCCTTCGGGAAATTCTCGGCGAGGCTTTTAGGAGGCTAAAAATTAAACGAATGGCGCAACTGAATACGGAAATCGTACGGCACCCCCTCTCGGTAGAAGGGGTTGAATTGAAATCGGCTATATTCGATTTCCAGGAGGAAATTGCGCACAATGCGATATTCCAGTTCAAAGGTATGGTTCAAACCCAACCGGGATTCTTCATATCCGGAGACCACCTGACCGGTATAGGAAAAATAGAGATCCCGAAACAGGTATTTCCCCAGAGTCACTTCCGAACTTTGCAGCAGAATTAATGTGGGATCCAGGTTGTTGCCGGTCAGGAAGGGATTGGCGCCTACCGGCCGGCTGAACAATTTGATGCGATTTTGCAAGCTGAGATAGAAGAGGTTGGAGGCAAAATGAGATCGGAACCGTACGTAATCCAGCCCCAACCGCCGTTCCAATTGACGTTCCAGGGGGCGAATCAACGGGCGAATGAGATAATTCCCGGTTACGGTTAACCCCACTTCCCCGGCTTTTTGCCGTAGATTGGCGGGACTATACCCCAGATAAGCCAACACCTGCTCTTGAGTTTCTTTGATTATCCCGTTGCTGGAAACCTGATTGCTGGACACCAATTTGAAGCGAAAGTCCTCCCATCGCCCTTTAGACACTTCTTGCTTGGTTACCGGGTCTACCACATACAGCACCAGGTAAATATCGATGGGTAATTCGCTGGTGGAATCTCGCACCGTGGTGTAGGCCCGACCATACACTTCGGGATAGATTTCCAGTTCGTGAAATTCGGCCCCAAAGCGCTCCACCCGGAAATTGGCATCCAGATATTCCACCCGACCTCGCGTGGATTCCACCGCTCCTTTGATTCGGAACATCGGCTGCTTTAGATAGCTGATGGGTTCTGTGGAACCAGGGGACCATTGGGGGGAGTCGGAGTTTTCAATTTCTCCGGAGAATTGGGCAAATCCATTTTGCTGATGCTCAGGGGTCTCTTCCAGCAGCCAGGGTTCATCGGCCAGGCGCCCCAGAAATTCCAGCCCCGGAGAATCGTTGTCGATATTCAAATCCATAAACACTTCCCCCACATAAGCAGGGATACGGACAAAATATCGGACGTTGTTTCCGGGTTGGGCCAGAACATCCCATTGCATGTTGATCAGGAAATCCACCACCGGATTCTCTTCTTCGGTGTCTTCTTCCAGGCCGATGAACGGAAAGGTGACCCGGGCGTTGTACAGGGTGATAGTCCCCCGGCACAGAGGAAATTTTTGCGACCCGAATTTTTCACCATCCTGTTCAAAACCCGGATGGAGGATACGAGGAGATGGTCCGGCAAGATAAAAATGCTCTCCCGGCTGACGACCGGAGGCGGCGAAGTAGCCAATATCTCCCGGCTCCATTAAACCGGGAATGGATAGAGGGATGCCCCGGGGATCGGTTTCCAGGGCTAAAATGCCCAGATTTATCCCGATGTCTTCAAACTCCCACGGTTCCAGAACTCGCCCTTCCACGGTCACCGAGGGTTGGTTGAAGATACGTGCCCGGCGACCATCCACCAGCCCCTCGATGTTGACGGATACAAATCGGGTGGTGCTGTCCAGCTGAATGTCGGCGTGCAGGCTATCCACCGGGGGAATGACCCCGTCGAATTCCAGGTGCCCGCGGGTAATGTGCACTTCGGCATCCTTGAAGACGAAGTTGCTCCGGGTCCCTTTCAGCCATACCGATAGGGTTCCATCCACTTTCGGGTTGATGAAATAAGGCTCCAGCCGGGGAAGTTCGGCCAGAATGTTCCCCGCCGCCTGAATCCTTATATCCAGAGGGCCGGCTTCACCAATCCCCACAATGCCCTCTGCCCGCAGATGATACTCTTGAGGAATGTCATAATAGAAGTTCTGAATCCGGATGATATGATGGGAAATCTGCCACGGAGAAACATCCGGGGGGAGGGAGTCTTCAAATGCCAGCGTGGCGACGGTAAACGGCTTGCCCAGAAATTCACCGTTTTTCACTTGCAGAGTTCCGGAAATGCGCGGCCTGCGGGAGGAGCCGCTTACCTGGATGATGTACCCAAACGGCCCCCGAATCAGATCGTCGCGGCGAAACAGGGTTTCGGCCAGAAAGTTGCTTTCCGCCTGTTGCGCGGCGATCACCGCCTCCAGGGAATCCCGGAGCATATCCCAGTGCAAGTCCGCTTGCATCACCGTCTCGTCATTTAGCTGCATGATCAGGCGTTCCAGATCCAAACGATGATTTTGTAGCCGTCCGATCAGGCGGGCGTTGTAATATCCTACCTGGTTAATGATGAAGTCGCCGGCTTCCAGGTCAAACTCAATATGGGGTTCCTGCACGGTTCCGGCGATGGTCATCTCTCCGCGGAGGGCGCCTTCCTGGAGCACGGCGGCTAACATGGGGCTGTTGGCCAGATAATCTGCCACCGAAAAATGCCGGATGTGCACCTTTCCTTTCAAAGGAGCATCGGGCAGGAATCCCCAGGAGAGTTCCCCCCGAAACAGGTCCGGGGCGTAAACCCGGGTGTGGATTCCTTCGGGAGAGAAGGCCACATCGAACGTTCCTTCCAGCTTTCGAGGGGCGGTGTCTCCCCAAAACCGCCCCCAGAAGTGTTGATCGTCATAAAACAGATTCCGAATGTTGCTCATCACGATAAGATACTCTCGTTGAAGATCCAGGCTGGTGACCTTCATCTTGGCCCGGAGGAAATTGTACAGGCCGGAGAAGTAGAAATTCACCGCCCGCCCATCTACTGCCGCTGCTACCACGGGAATGCGGGTCAGTGCTTTTACCGGAAAGTAGCGCACATCCAGAATCTCCACATCCGGTTCGCTGAATACATTGTTGATGGTGCCTTCCACATAGGGATGGCCGGGCCGGTTCCGACCCAGGCGAAAGTCGAACCACTGATCCACCAGATCGAAGGTGCCCCGCTGTCGGGTGAGGACCGTGGAATCGGCATCCACGGCATAAAGATCAAAGGTGCCTTCAAAGACTTTGGGATCAAAATCTCCCCGGAATTCCGTGTTCAGGTAAACAGCCCCCCCGTTCAGGCGGTTGAGGATGCTGAAATATCCCCGGGGCACGGCAATGTCGGATTTGAGAGACAGGGTAATTTCCCGGGTGTTCAGATCGATGTCGCCTTCTCCACGGGTATGAAATTTCATAAAATTGACATGAAACTCCGGGAAGTGCAGCAATTTGGTAGCGGTGTTGTACTGGAGCCGTCCCCGGATGGTGTTGAAAGGCACCACGGCATACAGCAATTCGGGACAGAATAGAGTTGCCCGGATGTCCAGCGCTTTCAGGGGGCCGGTGAAGGTGGCTTCTCCAGAAAGGAAACCTTCGTAGGTATATTCAAACACGTCATGGGAGCGTTTGAGATATTTTACCGAATAGTCGCGAAATTTCAGGTGCCAATCGGCTTCCGGTTTCAAGATGTTGGCAATGGTACCGCCGAATATGGCCTGACCATCTTCCACCGTCAGCCGGAAAGGATCGGCGATCAGTTGCTTGCCCTGAAAGGTCAGTCGAAAGCCCGGGGTGGAGATCCGCTGGTGAAAGATTTCCCCCTCCAGATCATCCACCTCGATGGCGCCGGAGAGATGCAGACTATCCAGAGTAAATCCCTGGTTGGATATTCGCACTTCTCCCCGCAACCGGGAATGCTGTAACTCAAAGAAACTCAGGGGCCAGTTGGGGATATCGGAAGTTAATACGCATTCATCCAGAATCAGGTAGGCCTGGAATTCGTTTTCCTCGAAATTTATCTCTCCCAGCAAGCTCACCGAAGAGTTGGGCACGCTCAAGAACCGCCCTTTGAGATCCAGGGTAAAGGCCTTGCTGTGGGAGCGATAACTGACCCGCCCATCGAGGTGGGTCAACAGCGGGAGAGCTTTTCCCTGCCGGGGCTGCCAGTACAGCTCTCCTCCGATGATTTCCAGATGATCGATTTCGGGGAATTTTTGCAGATTGGTTAAAATTTGCTCAACAACTTTTTCCAGAGAGATGTCCAGCTTTTTCTGATTTTGGGTGAACGTTTCGTACAAGACGATGCGGGGATTACGGATGGTCACCGATTTGATGGTTCGTTCCGGTTTGAAACCGTGGCCGGGCAGTTTCAGCGCATTAAACCCGATCCGAACTTCCTCCAGATCCACCACAAAGGTAGGTTGCTTATCCGCTGCGCTGACGTGATAAACCGACACGTAGTTCATGCCCAGGTCGAAATCGTTCCAGATAAAGTACTCCCCCAAATATGGGCGGAGTTTGGCCATCACCACTGTGCTGATCTGATTTTTGATGGGGGTGTATTTTAGCAGCAGGTGTCCTGTTAGCACCAGGCCAAACAGGATAACCAGGATGTGAAATAGCCAGTTTCGTTTACGCGCCATGATTGTCCTTACCCGGCCATACCGTTTTGCGGTATAAAGCTAATCAATGTACTCGTCGGTTGTCGGTTTTCCAATTGATTATTGCGCCTCCTTTTACTTAATCATTCCTCCGGAGGAGCAAAAAGTTCCTGGAACAGGACGCCTCTGAGTTGACCCCGGGGCAATCGGGGAAGCCTGTCCTGCTTCAGGGGAACCCGAAGCTCCTCGAATCAGAAGCGCGTCAAAGAACCGGAAACCGGGTCAGTGGCAAGAGTTATGCCGGACAGAGCTTACAAGTCAAGGAGGGAAACGACCGGTTGCCAGAATGGCCGTTCAATATGAAAAATAGAGACTTGCTTTATCCGGTAAATTTTAGGATTTTCTCCTCGCCGTTTTGATGATGAAATGCCCAAATTCGGGAATGAGGATTATGACACAGTACACCGTGGCCGTGGTTGGGGCTACCGGCCTGGTCGGCCAAAAGATGATTGAGGTGCTGGAGGCCCGCGCTTTTCCGGTAAAGGAGCTTATTCCGGTGGCCTCACCGGAATCGGCAGGGCAGAGGGTAACCTTTCGGGGGCAGAGCCTGAGGGTGCAGGCGCTGTCGCCGGAGGTGTTTTCCGGGGTCGATATTGCCCTGTTTTCCGCCGGGGGGGAGGTCGGTCGGGAATACGCCCCTGTGGCCGTGGAGGCCGACGCGGTAGTCATCGACAATTCCAGCGCCTGGCGGATGGAGCCGGAAGTTCCCCTGGTGGTGCCGGAAGTCAATCCCCACACCGTTCGGCAGCATCGGGGAATTATCGCCAATCCCAACTGTTCCACCATTCAGATGGTGGTGGCGCTGTACCCCCTGCACCGGCGCTACCGTATTCGGCGGATTGTGGTGGCCACCTACCAGGCGGTTACCGGTAGCGGTCGCCAGGGAGTACGACAACTCCAGGAGGAGATTGCCCGGGGACGTTCGGAGGCCACCGCCTATCCTCATCCCATCGCCTACAATTGCCTTCCCCACATCGACCGCTTTTTAGAGGATGGCTACACCCGGGAGGAGCACAAGATGGTTCAGGAAACCCGCAAAATTCTGGGGGATGAACGGTTGCGCATCACTGCCACCTGTGTCCGGGTACCGGTATTGGGCGGCCATTCGGAAGCGGTGAATGTGGAATTTGAGCAACCTTTCCATTTAACAGAAGTTCGTCAAATTTTAAGTTCCGCACCGGGTGTGGTGCTTCAGGATGATCCTTCCACGTTTACCTACCCTCATCCGGTATATGCGGCGGATCGAGATGAGGTATTTGTGGGGCGGCTGCGAAGAGACCCTTCGGTGGAGAACGGTTTGAACCTGTGGATTGTCAGCGACAATCTTCGCAAAGGAGCGGCGACCAATGCAGTGCAGATTGCCGAGGAACTGATCAACCAACGAGGGTAGGAATCACTCCACCATGGCAAATGCTTCCGGGCAACGCTTGACAACGGAACTGGATCGCCGGCCACTGATGGCCGGCGCGGAACCGATTTACATTGATCAGGGAGAGGCCGGATTCCTGTTCTTGCACGGCTTTACCGGTTCTCCCTACGAAGCCCGGGATCTGGCAAACTATTTCTCTCGGAAGGGGTACGCCGTTTGGGCGCCACTGTTACCCGGGCACGGCACTTCGCCGGAAGACCTGGAAAATATCGCCTATACTGAATGGCTGGACGCCGCCGAACAGTCCTACATGGAGATGAAAGCGCGCTACCCGAAGGTGTACGTATGCGGTCAATCCATGGGGGGCGCCCTGGCGCTGCACATTGCCGCCAATCATCCCGTGGATGCGGTAATTACCTTTGCCGCGGCCATTATTATGAAGGACTGGCGGCTGGCCCTGTTGCCCCTGGCCAAAAAAGTGCTTCGATATCAGCACAAGTCGAAGGGGCCGGATATTCGCTCGGCAGAGGCCA
>CAYQGB010000077.1:0-14910 GCA_964416895.1 uncultured Calditrichaceae bacterium | reverse complement strand
CAAGGTTTGAATGACGGGTTGAATTCATCATAAAGAGATTCTTCGGGCTGCCGCCTTGATAGCACGCCTGCGAATGACACCAATGCTTCTGAGACCGCAACACTTGACCTCAAATTGGCACTTCCCCGGCGGCAGCCCTCAGAATGACAGAAAGCCCGTCACGTTAAACTTGAAAGAACAATAGTTACCTTTGACCTTCAATCTTTCTTCTTTAATCTATGAAAACCCACCCCCCGGTGGGTTTTGTCGTTTCAGGCCCGGCGCCGGATTAACAGGTAGAGGAAAAAAGGCCCCCCGATCAGGGTGGTGATGATCCCCACCGGAAGGTCCAGGGGAGCCATCACCGTGCGGGCGATGGTATCCGCCAGGACCAGAAATCCCCCCCCAAAGCAGAATACCGCCGGCAGCAGATAGCGATGATCCGGCCCCAGCACCAGCCGCAGCAGGTGAGGGATGATCAGCCCCACGAAACCGATCGGTCCGGTCAGGGAAACCATCGTGCCGGTAAGCAGAGAGGCCGCCAGAAACGCCCCTTTTTGTACCCTTCCCACGTTTACCCCCTTGCTTAGCGCCATCTCCTCGGAGGTGCTGAGAATGTTCAGCGCCCGGCTCATTCCCAGAAACAGAAGCAGAGAAAGACCCACCACCGGCAGGCTGCGCATCAGGGTGGCGTAATCCACCACATCCAGCCCCCCGATAGTCCAGCGGATCATCTGATGGGTTTCGGTGAAATCCGCCAGATAGTGCAGGATCAGGATCACCGCCGAGAAGATGTAGTTGATGGTAACCCCCACCAGAATCATGCTGTGGATGGAAAGGCGCCCAAAACGCCGGGAAAGCATATACACCAGCCCGATGGTCATCAGGCTTCCCAGAAAGGCGGCCACCTGCACTCCGGTAAGTCCGGCTGCCGAGAGCATCCACCCGGTTTTGATGATCAGAAGTGCACCCACGGCTCCCCCGGTGGAAACGCCCAGCGTGTAGGGCGTGGCCAGGGGATTGCGCAGCAGGGCCTGAAACACGGCCCCGGCCAGGGACAGAGAAGCCCCCACCATCGCGGCCAGCAACACCCGGGGCAGCCGCAGGCGGAAAAAGATCAGCCCGTGGGCGGTGTTCTCTCCGGATAAAAACCGGAGCACCTGCCGATAATCCAGAGACTGGCTGCCGATGAACGGGGCGATCAAGAGCACCGCCAGCAGAAACAGCAGGCACAGGATGAGGATGGTCAGGGGACGGTAGGGGCGAGGATTCATGGCGCCGGCTCAGGCAAGCAGGATCAGCGGTTTTCCATCCCGGGGATGGGGGATAATTTCTACGGGCACTTCGTATACCGACTCCATCAACGGGCGGCGGAGGATGGCTTCCGGAGGCCCATCGGCCACAATTTGCCCCCCTTTGAGCACCACCAGCCGCCGACAATAGCGCACCGCCAGGTTGACATCGTGGGTGGCGATGAGGATGGTCAGGTTTCGCTCTTGCCGGAGCTGGTTCAGGATTTCGTAGAACTGCACCTGGTGTTTTAGATCCAGGGCGGTGGTAGGTTCATCCAGCAGCAGCAGAGACGCCTCCTGCGCCAGCGCCGAGGCCAGCACCACCCGCTGCTGCTCGCCTCCGCTCAACTCGGACATCCGCCGATAGCGAAATTGCCATACCTCGGTGGCCTCCATGGCCTGGCGTACCCGCTGCCGGTCTTCCGGCTTCTCCCGCTCCAGCGGCGAGAGGAACGGATACCGCCCCATCTGCACGATCTCTTCCGCAGTAAAATCAAACGTCGTGCGAAAGGATTGCCCCACATAGCCGATCAGCCGGGCCAACTCCCGCCTGGGATAGGCGCTCAACGCCCGTTTCTGCAAGGTGATGGTGCCCTTCGTGGGAAAGATCAGCCCATCCATCAGCTTCAGGAGGGTAGATTTCCCCGCTCCGTTAGGGCCGATCACCGCGGCGAATTCTCGTTCGGCAATCTCCAGATGAATTTCCCGCACCGCCGGGGTCGCGGGAAAGATGCCTTCCGATCCGCCGGGATAGGCGAAATCTACTCCCTCCAGCCGCATCATGGGGTGCCTCCATGTAGAGTGTGATACAGCGCCAGGGCGATTTGGGCGATGCGCGGGCCGGGAATGAGAAAATAGCGCTCGGTGAAAAGGTATATTTTCCCGGTGCGCACCGCCCGGAGAGAGGGAAGGGCTTCCCAATCTTTTTTTAATCGGGAAACGGCCTCTCCGGTTGCTTCCCCATCCAGTATCCGAAATTCCAGAATATACTCCGGGTCTCGCACCAGCAGGTCTTCTTTGGAAACATCGAAATAGCGCAGGGGAACATCCTCGAAGACATTTTTTCCCCCGCAGCGTTCCAGAATCTGGCTCAGGTAGGTTGTTTTTCCCGCCGCATACAATCCCCGCAAACTCCCCGCCTCCCGTCCCACCACCAGAAGCGCCCTCACCGGGGGCTTTCCCGCCGTTTGCTGCCGCACCCAGTTGAGGGTATCTTGAATTCCCCGAATCACGGCCTCGGCCCGTTCCTCCCGATGCAACAGCCGCCCCAGTTTCCAGAGGCTGGCCAGGATGTCCTCCACCGTCTCATCGGGCAGAGACACCGGGGCCAGCCCCAGCTCTTGGAGTTTTCGCTCCATATCCGGATTGGGGAGCAGGAGCACCACATCCGGCTGCAGGGCGACCATCCGCTCGTAGTCGGGATTGAGCAGGCCGCCCACGGAGGGAATTCCCCTCGCCTGAGGGGGATACCGGCAGAACTCCGTGCGCCCCACCAGCAGTTCACCCGCTCCCAGGCGAAACACCATCTCGGTAATATTGGGCGCCAGGGAAATAATCCGTTGCGGCGGCGATTGCGCCGGCAGGGAAAGGCTCAACACCCATCCGATGATGAGGGCTGAGCCAAAGAAAAGTTTGCGGTTCATCGGGTATTGCCTGTGTTTTTCAGAATTCGGCGGCAGCACGCGGGGGTTATCGAATCAGGTGCATCGGCCGCGCCCGCCATTCTTGCCCGGCTTGCAGGCGGTAGAAATAGACGCCCGAAGGTGCCGGAATGCCCGCATCGTTCTGACCGTTCCATTGAACGGCATGGAGGCCGGCGGGAAGACGACCGTTCACCAGCGTGCGAATGCGCTGCCCGGCCAGATTGTACACTTCCAGCCGCACCGGCAGGGAGCGCCGCAAATCAAACCGGATGGTGGTCTCCGGATTGAAAGGGTTGGGGAAGTTGGGGTAGAGCACAAACTGTTCCGCCACGGTGCGATCTTCCGGGGCGATGCTGTTGCCTCCCGGTTCATAAATGGCGATGGACAGGGGGCCATCTCCCACGGCGTAGGCGTGCAACCGCTGATGGGTGGGGCTGTATACATACACCGAGTCGTTGCCGAAATCGGTAAGGTAGGCATTGTCCGCGGAATCAAAGGCGATGCCGGGGCCGCCGGGCAGGGGATTGTTCACATCCCGCTCGAAGGCGCCCGTGTTCAGATCGTACACCAGCACCCCGAAACCGAACGTGGCCAGGTAGGCTTTCCCCTGAGAGTTCACCGCCACCGCGGTAATGAACGTGTTCGCCAGGGCCGAATCCACCACCGAGGCCGTGGCCGGATCGATGATGTTGATGCGACCGGTCACGTTGCCGTAATCCCCGGTGCAGGCCACCACTACCTTGCCGTCGGGAGCAATATCCACCGATTGAGGATTGAGCGCCACCGGAACCGGGGTGACGCTGACAAAGTTCAGGTCGATGATGCTGACGATACCGGGATCGTATCCCGCGCCGTTGAAGCCGGAATTGGCCACAAATACCCGCCCGTTGTGATAGCGTATTCCTTCCGGGCCGGTACCCACGGTGAGGGTTAAGCCGGTCTGGCCGGAATTCACATTTACAAACGCCACCTGATTGGTGAGCAACAGGCTGACCGCGGCCAGGCTGTCGTTGACAAAATCCATGGCGTAGGGATTGGTGCCGGTGCCCAGGTCAATGTGCTGCACGGTATTGACAGTGGCCAGATCGATGATTTGGATGTCGTTGGCGCCGGAATTGACCACATACGCCCGTTGATTTCGCAGCACCACCTGATTGGTAAATAGTCCCAGCGGCTCGGCATCTATGGTCACGGTTTGATTTTCCAGGTTGATCACCGAGAGATTCTCGCTCAGGGCATTTACCACGTAGGCGCTACGGGGAATCTGCCCCATGGAAGCCAACGACAGGATCAACAGAGCGGTAATCGTAACCAGATACTGCTTCATGGAAAAGCCTCCTCGTGTTTGTAGGTGATTGAATATGCCTGTCAGGTATACAGTTTGGTCCTTTACACCAGATCAAAAGTCAATGGCTTTGCGTGAAACGTGACTAATTTGATCACGTTTCACGTTTTACGTTTCACGGTTGATTGCTAAAATTTTGCGCTGGTGGAAAACACAGGTTTTTTCATCTTTAACGAGTATAGAATGTTACGGTTGATAAGTGAATTGAACGCTGAACCGATACTCCCCTTCCGGCATGGGGTATCCCCGGAGAAGCTGATAGGAGGTTCCGGTCAGATTGTGGAGAGCAAGCCCCCCCTGCACCTGCCAGTGCCCCAGGCGGCGACGATAAGAAAAATAGGCATTCCACAGGGAGTAGGCCGGTAGCTGCTTTTCGGCGGGATTGGCCGGAAGCATCTCCCGCTCGCTGAGGAAACGATACTCGCCGATCACCTGCCAGCCTCCCACCCTCAGTGTCAGGGAAGCGTTTACCGTATGCCGGGGGATGAACACGATGCGCTTGTTGAACCGGTTCGGCTCGGGACTTTTGTTGATGGCATCGATGAAGCTGTACGCCACCCGCCAGCGCAGGCGCTCCCGCAACAGGGTTTGAGCGGCTTCCACATCCCACCCCTGCTTTTGCGCCTGTACCTCGTTGCGCGGCTCCCAGAATCCCTGCACGGTGCGATGCCAGAAAATCAAATCCCGGATATCCGCCCGGTAGTGATGCACGCGCAATTCCGGCAGGTAGGGCCGACGGGGACGGTATCCCAGGCTGAGATTCCATTCCCGTTTTTTTTCCGGTAGCAGATCCGGATTCCCCCGGGCCCGGGCGTCGCCCTTCCAGAACAGGCTGTTGAAATCTGGATAGCGCACCGCCCGGGTCCAGTTCAGGGAAACGTACAACCGGGGCAGCCGGCGAGGGGCTACCGTAAATCCCACCAGAGGATACCATTCTCCCGGCTGATCGAAATACGCCTCATAACGCCAGGCGGTGTACAGGGATACCCGGCCCACCGTCGGTTCCAGAAACGCCGGGCGGTATTCCAGGCTTCCGTAAGCGCTCCGGGTGTGGCGAATTTTTTTCCCCATGCTCAGGGAAGGAAACAGGCGGTTTTCCTGATTCAGTTGCTCTTCCAGCCAGTTCAGCCCCAGCCGGGTTTCCAGATGGCCCCCCCATAGCCATGTGCCGGAAAGTTGCGCTTCCCGCACCTGGTTAATCTGCACGACATGGTAGCGGGTGAACGGCGAGGGGTCTCGCTCATTTTGATAGCGTTCCCGAAGGCGGTGTTCGCCGTATTGAAATTGCACGTACCCTCGCCGACCGGGAACCCAGCGATATTGTGCCTGTCGGGCTTCGGTGGTGCCTTCGGCAAATGCGCCGAAAGGGTTCATTTCCTCAAAAAATGCCGAGGGCAACCCCTGAACGCCGTGCTGCCGATGATACTGCACCCGCACCTGATGGTGGGGAGTTTCCCGATGTATTTTCACAAACAGCGTACGATGGCGATACCAGGCGTTTTCCCGCCGTTCCCGTTCTCCCCGGTGGTGATAGGGAAAATTTTGCCGGGAATAATCCTGAGAATAGTGCCCCACCAGGCCGAATCCACCCCGGATGATGTCTCCCCCAAGCCCTCCAGAGGCGGACGCGAAGGAGCCGCCTTCCGCCTGAACCCGGAGGGCCGGCCCTCGAGATGCCCGGCGGGTGGTAATCTTGATCACCCCACCGAAGGCGCTACCGCCGTAAAGCGCGGTATTGGCCTGGCGGATGACTTCGATGCGTTCCACCTGTTCCAGAGGAATTTCCTGCAAATTCACCTCTCCGGTCTGGGGATTGTTCAGCCGCTGCCCGTCTAACA
This sequence comes from uncultured Calditrichaceae bacterium, assembly GCA_964416895.1. Lineage (GTDB taxonomy): Bacteria > Calditrichota > Calditrichia > RBG-13-44-9 > J075 > CAYQGB01. The sequence goes on along the minus strand of CAYQGB010000077.1, from coordinate 8,813 downwards.
GCACCAGCACCTGGCTTCCCCGGCTCCCATGAATGCGCAAAATCGCCCGGCTTTTGCCTCCTCCGGTGGTCTCCACCTGCACTCCGGCCACCTGCTGCAACAGATTGGCCACCCCCAGCCCGGCGAATTGGGCAACGGTCTCTGCCGTCAGCACCACCCGATCCCCCTCCACATCGGGGAGTTCCCGCGCGGCGGTAACGGTAACCTGCACCGGCTTTCCCGGAAGCGGCGCCGGCGTCAGCGTCACCGAAAGTTGCCGGGGAGTATCCTGAGAAATGCTCACTCCTTCCACCGTCCGGGAAGCGTAGCTGAGGGCGGAAAAGATCACCGTGTAGCGACCGGGGGGTAGATTTTCCACTGCATAGCGGCCTTCCTCATCGGTCAGGGCACCGAAGGAGGTGTGGGCGATCTGCACCACCGCCCCGGCGATGGGGGCGCCGCTGCCGGCCTCGGAAACTCGCCCCATCAGGCGCACGTTGCTCTGCCCCCACAGGGCGAGGGGCATCCCCAGAAGCCCCACCAGCCACCACATGACGGTGAATCGGGATCGGCGCAGCCTCCGGAACGGGCAGTTGGTAGAGGAGAAGCTGCGCAGTTCCCGGTGGTCGCCGCTCTGTTTTTGAAGCGGAATATTTTCGTGCAAGATCGACTCCATGCTTGCCGTGACCGAAGCGCCCATACGCAATACGCAATACGAGGTCGCCATTATTACCGCCTGCTCTGACCGGATCTTTTGCTCCGGCCATTCGCTGCCTGCGCTGTTTTGAACAAAAAAAATCCCCAATCTCCCGGATCGGAAAATTGGGGCCATACACAGGTGAAAAATCGATTTGTGTTGCCTCCAAACCCAATCTTCCCGCGAAGATTGTCGGTGGGTTTCTTACACCGGCCGGTCTCCTGACTCAGGGATCATCCTACTCGCTCGCCTTCCCGTTCCGTCCGGGCGGAACAGTGGCTCATTGAGCTTTCGTCCTCCTTCACAGTTGCGGGGCAGTGGCGGATTTTCACCGCGCTTCCCGTTCACCGGTGCAAGGGAACACAGGGCTGTGGGGCTAATTCAATCCCGGCGCTTAACACCACAGCCGATGAATGTCAAAGAAGCAAAAGTAAAATCAATATAACCGGGAGCATTGTAAGATGCAACGGGTTTGTTGAGAAAGGTGCACAACAGGGTTCCGGTTGAGGCTTCCGGTTCGGTTTTGTCAGATCAGCAACCGCCTGCCGGTCCGGGGAATGTCGGCAGGCTCCCGCGGCTTACGATACCGTTCGGGCTGCCAGGGTGCGCTTGATGGCGTTCTTCAACTCCGTCAGGTCGGAGGACTTGACGATGTACTCTTCCGCCGCCCAGCTCATAAAGTTGTCTTTGTAATGGGAATACGCCGTGTGGATGATCACGGGAATGTTGGGATTTAAACTGAGCATCTTTCGCAGAGCATCCAGACCGTGCATGTTGGGCATCATCAAATCCAGGATGACCAGGTCGGGTTTCTCTTCTCGCACTTTATCCACCGCTTCCACGCCATCCCGGGCCAGCACCACCTCGTGACCCATCTCGGCGATTTCGGTTTCGTAGAGCAGTTGTTGGGCCTGCTCGTCTTCCACAATCAATACTTTTGCCATGAGACACCTCCCTGAGCTAATAGAACGTTTGTGCATTACATGAGCCAAAGCTCTTTTGGGTTAAGATTTTGCCCCTCACTACTGAACCGGAGAATCGGAGAAACGGAGCCTGGATATCCCGTTTATCCCCATCTCCGGTTCTCCGTTTCGTTTCTTGAAACTCTCATAAGTCAAATAATGCGACAAAGTGCAATTCGGGCAATGATCCGGCGGCAAACTTTTAGTTGCCATCGGTGGAACGGGCTTCTAACGGTTCCTGTTCCGGAGCCAGGGGAAATCGAAGGTAAAAACGAGTCCCTTTTCCGGGAGCGCTTTCCACCTGAATTTCCCCATTATGGGATTGCACTACCTGATGCACAATGGGCAGGCCCAGCCCGGTTCCCCGGGACTTGGTGGTGAAGAAGGATTCAAAGATTTTGCTCAGTACGCTCTCCTCCATTCCCGGCCCGTTATCGGAAACCCGTACTTCCAGGTGGCGATCCTGCGCTCCGATCTCTATATGAATCTCTCGGTTCCCTTCCCGGGACTCCAGAGCTTCCACGGCATTTTTGAGAAGATTCAGGAAGGCCTGTTGCAAAAGCATTTCGTCCCCGATGATCGGGCCACAGCCATCCTGAAAATGGGACGTGACCTGAATGTGGTGCTGCTCGAAGGTTTTGTTGAGAACCTGCAATGCTCGCTCGATGACCTGCCTAATATCGACCAGATGCTGTTCGGGTTTAGGGGGATTGGCCATGTTGAGCATGTTGTTGAGAATGTATTCCAGATGGGTCACCTGTTCGCTGATGATCCCGGCATACTGCCTTAAGGTGGGATTGTCGGAGAGTTTCCGTTCAATCAGGCGGGCGAAGCCCCCGATGGAGACCAGGGGATTGCGGATTTCGTGGGCCACGCGAGCGGACATTTCCCCGATAGCCGCCAGCCGCTCCAATTGCAGCAGCTTTTTTTGATTCTCCTCCAGTTCCCGATAGGCTTTCTGCAAATCTTCGTAACGCTGTTCCAGGGTTTGATACAGACGGGCATTCTCAATTGCCAGGCTGGCCTGACTGGCAAACAGCTTCAGCCCCTCCACATCCTCGGTGGTGATTTCTCGTTTGTTAATGCAGTTATCGGCAATGATGATGCCCAGAGGTTCCTGACGGGAGTACAGCGGGGCGATGACAAAGGAGTCGTTGTTCAGCAGTTGAAAAACGTCGCTATCCCCGATGTCGAGCGAATACAACCCCGGCCCGGGCAATTGGCCGTGGGTTACCTGAATGACCCGCTTCTTGTTCAGGGCCTGGATGAACAGATGGTTTTCCGCCTCCAGGGGCACCTCCATCCGGGAAACGATCTCGTTAACTGTTTTATCGGTACCTTCCAGATCAATCTGATAAATCCGCACGATGTCTTTCAGATAGTGATAATCCTTGTTCAATTCGCTCCAGATGCGGTTGGCTTCTTGCTCATCGGAAGGGCCGATGGCCAGTTCTCCTCGCAGCACCTTTTTCTCCTTATCCACCAGCAGCAGAAAGGCCCGGTTGAACCGCAGTCCCTCCCCGGCGGTGATGGCGATGAGGATGATCCGCAGAATTTCCCGCTCCTCGTAGGTGCTGTGGAGAATCTCGTTCAGTTCGTTGATCTTGGAAAGTTCCAGGATGGTGCGCAGCAGCTCGAATTCCAGTTCCTTGCGGGAAGTGATGTCCTTGATGATCTGAGAAATGCCCAGGAAGTTTCCCTGTTCATCGTAAATGCAGGTGCTGGCGATGTCCACATAAATGGGGCGACCGTTTTTGTGGCGCCGCTGGGTCTCGTATTTTTTAATCTCCCCTTTGGCCCGCAACTCCTTGTGCAGGTAATCCAGTTCCCCGATCTCGATCAATTCCGGGGGAATGAGCCGCTCAATGGATTGGCCCAGGATTTCCTCCCGGGTGTAACCGAAAATTTCCTCTGCCCCTCGATTCCAGCTAACGATGCGGTTGGCCCTGTCCAGAAAGATGATCCCATCGCTGGAACTGTTGATGATGGCTTTGAACAGCTTCTCTTTTTCCCGGAGCTTTTCCTGAAGCTTTTCGCTCTCGGTTACATCCACCCCCAGGCGCAGAATTCCCTGCAGATTCTGGTGAGTATCCATCACCGGAAGGCTGAGGAATTCGATATACACCTCCCGGGCCTCGGAATCGAGGGAGCGTTTCAGCAGATGCTTGTGCACCCGGCGGGGATCGTAGGAGGTTTCCTGGCATTCGGGGCATATCGCGTCGCAGGGCCATAGTCCCCGGGGACAGTTTAGCGGCTGCCCGATGCGAAATTGAGGCAACCTTTGAGCCATATACTGATTGTACCAGATCAAGGTGTGTTGGGGATCGATTAGATAAAGGAACAGAGGATAGTGCCCCACAAATCGATCCAGCAAACGAAGAATGTTCAGGAGTTCTTCAACCATGATACCCGCAGGAATTTGTCCTGACGCATTTTAATAAACGGCGGAAAGGAAGTCAACTTAATTCCTTGCCGGAATTAAACTTGGAGAGGGGAAAACGGCTACCCATGTGTTAGCGGGGAAGTTTTACCGAGGGGGGCATGAATGAAAGATCAGAGATGAAAAAATCCGAAAGCGTTGAATAAAGTCTGCGGAGATGTTAAGTTTTGATTTGTACTCGAAAGATGAAAACCTGCGGTTTTCTGCGGAATAAAACTTCTGAATCTCTGGCTATCAACTGTAACATGGCCTTGACCGACCGACCATCCTCTTTAGAACCCCGCCGGGGGCGCCTGTGGCCGGTAAGCGTGGCGCCCATGATGGAGTGGACCGACCGCCACTTTCGTTACTTTATGCGACAGATTACCCGGTGTACCCTGCTGTACACGGAGATGAAGACCACCGGCGCAGTGCTCCACGGCGACCGGGAACGGATCATCGGATATGCACCGGAGGAGAAGCCCCTGGCGCTGCAACTGGGTGGGGATGATCCCGCAGAACTGGCCGAATGCGCGGCCATCGCCGAGGAGTGGGGCTACGATGAGGTGAACCTGAATGTGGGGTGCCCCAGCGACCGGGTGCAGCGGGGGCGCTTCGGAGCCTGCCTGATGGCCGATCCGGAGCATGTGGCCCGCTGCGTGGAGGCCATGCGCCGGGCGGTCTCCCTTCCTGTAACGGTCAAGCACCGCATCGGCATCGACCATCTGGATCGCTACCAGGATTTGCGCCGGTTCGTCTCCATCGTGGCCCAATCCGGTTGCGACCGGTTCATCGTGCATGCCCGTATTGCATTGTTGCAGGGGCTGAATCCGCAACAGAATCGTACCGTTCCTCCCCTGCGCTACGAAGACGTGTATCGCCTGAAAGCAGAGTTTCCCCACCTGATCATTGAAATCAACGGGGGAATTCGCACTCTCGAAGCGGTGGAGGAACACTTGCAGCGGGTCGATGGGGTGATGATCGGGCGGGCGGCCTATGAAAACCCCTTCCTGTTTGCCACGGTGGATCGGCGTTTTTACGGATCGGACAGCCTACCACCCACTCGCCGGGAAGTTCTCCAGGCCATGGTGCCCTATATTGAGGAATGGATGGCCCGGGGAGAAAAGCCTGCCCGTGTGTTGCGGCACATGCTGGGGTTGTTTGCCTTTTGTCCGGGGGCGCGCCGGTGGCGGCGGTATTTGAGTGAGCACATGCACCGACCGGATGCCGGCGCCCATCTTCTGGAGGAGGCCCTCCGCCATATCCCTTCAGAAGTCGTGGAAGCACGACCGGAAATTTCTCAAGTAAATCCGGCGATCACGACCTCCCCCTGATCCCTCCTCTGGATTTTTCATGCTTCCTCTTCCTGAGTAGGTTCCCGGGCGGAAGATTCCGCTTCCGGAGAGGGACTGGATAGATCCTCCAGAATCCGGGTATGTTGCACGATTTGGTTTAACCACTTGTTATATTCCTTTCTGAAATGCCGTTCTGAATACAAAAACGTGTACCGTAGGTGCAACGTATGTTCCGTCGGTTCCGGAGGAAAACGAGAATCCTTTTGCTCCAACCTGATAAAGGGTTGAAAAGTATACACCTGGCGAATGCGATATTCCACCCCGTTTATGCTGAGGCTGGAAGTTTTATCAAATCCTATCATGGCGTTTAAATTAGTGCGTTTTGCCTGGGGGTGAATTTGAACAACGTAAGAACCATCCTTTTTTTTCCTGGTCAGGTTATCCAACTGGCATATCAGCAACTCGTTTTTTAATAGATTCACAATCGTTTGAGGTTCACCCACCATTTTCAATAATTGCGGTTGTAATGTAAATGAAAGGAAATCGATTCCATCGGGAGCGCCATGACTCAGGGCGGCTTCTACGACGATTTTAAAATGGCGGCTCTCGGCATAATCTCCCATCGCTACAGCAACTATTTGCCGACTCATCAAAATCGTGTTCCACTCTTTGTGGGAAGGAACGACAGGTAAGATGTTGCTTTCGTCAATAAACTCACAGGTCAACAAGGATAAGAGTAGATTGTCGCGATGATTTTTTTCCACAAACACCGTTCGTACCGTCCAATCTTTAAAGAGGGAAATGCGGAAGTTAAGATGTTTGTTTTCTATAGTGGTTTCCCCTTTATGCTGCTTAAGCCATTTTTGAATGGCAGCGGCAGCCTCTTTTGCCTCTTCTTTCTTGACAAACGGAAAACCATCCCAGTGGAGTTCTGCTTGTGAAGAATGGGGATTTCCCCCGGAGGCCATTTTCCGAAGTTCCTGTACGAAGGCCACCCGCTGGGTTTGGGGGTTGGAGGGATCGCTCTCACCGATGACGGGGTTTCGGATTTCGCCGGGACCAAATTCTCGAATTTTCGGGGCATCTCCATGCTCGATAATTGCAATCCGTCGGTCGGTAACCAGATAGATGGTGTTGTTGACTTCCTTTACGCTTTTGGGCAAAAGGCCTCGCACAATGAACAGGCCGGAGGCCACCATCAAAAGCGCCAGCGAATAACGGCATTGAGCTACCAGATTAGAAAAAGAGATCTGGCGGTTGAAGTCTGCCAGTCCTTCCATCCCCCCCAGATCATAATACAACTGAAAAATCGCCAGTACGACAAAAAAAATGCCGAACCATCCGAGAGCGGCGAGAATGGGGCGCAGGTGTTTTACCGCCGGTTCATCCGGAGGTTGACCATACCAGAACGGCTCTTCCCCATCTTGCAGGTATCCTTCTACAACTTTGTCGAGGTTCTGAATCATCGGTAAGCCTCCCAAACGTTTCCGAATCCAGTCGAATGGATTGTTGCCGGTTTGTCGTTGGGAAAATTAATCAACATCGCCGGAAATTAAAACCGGTTTTTCCCTTGCATAAGATGGGCATTTATCCCATTTTCAACCCGACCTCAAAAATCAATGCCAAACCACTTTATTATCAAACCGAGGAGGCGACGATGAACTGGGAACAATTCCTGGCCACTCTATCCCAAATTCTCGATTTTACCCTGTTTGAAATTAACCGCACGCCCATTACCGTGCTGTCGCTGATTATGTTCGGAGTGATGCTGATCCTGTTCGGGCTGCTTTCCCGGGCGACGCGACGGCTTTTGCTGAGCCGCACTTTTGCCTACCTGAAGCTGGATCAGGGCACCAGCTACACCCTCAGCCGGGTGGTACATTACCTGATTATGGTCATCGGCGTGATCGTGGCCTTTCAGTTTCTGGGGATCAGCCTTAGCGGGCTGGCGGTCATTTTCGGCTTCCTGTCGGTGGGGATCGGGTTCGGTTTGCAGAATCTAACCGCCAATTTCGTGGCCGGGTTGATCCTGCTGTTCGAGCGCCCCATCCAGGTGGGAGATCGGGTCACCGTGGGAGATACGCAGGGGGATGTGGAGGAGATCAACATCCGGGCCACCAAAATTCGCTCCGAGCACAATATCTCCATCATTGTGCCTAACTCGGAGTTCATCTCTTCCCGGGTGATCAACTGGTCGCACGGGGATCCCAAAGTGCTGATGGAAATTAACGTGGGGGTCTCCTACGATTCCGATCTGGAGACCGTGTTGCAGGCGTTGCAAGAGGTGGCTCAGGAAAGTCCTCATGTGCTGAAAACGCCCCCGCCCCATGTGCATCTGACCAATTTCGGCGATTCCGCCTGGGATATGCAACTGCGGGTGTGGGTCGCCGATCCCAAGACCATGCGCCAGGTGCGCTCGGACTTGAATTGCGCCATTGTGCGGAAATTCCGGGAAAAAGGCATTGAGATCCCCTTTCCCCAGCGAGACCTGCACCTGCGCAGTTCCGTGGCCCTGCCGGTGACCAATGAGGTGCCCATGAAAAATTGAACGGGATGGGAAGGGGGTATTGGGGTATGGGGTGTACTATCACCCGAGATGTTAGAATCTTGATATTTCTTTATCCCGGATCGGTTGGGGGATAATGGAAACCGAATCGGATCGAAGATCCCGATTCGTCGGGAACATCAGAGAAGGAACGGAGATTCGTTTCCCCGGGCTACAATAATGGAGCATCTACGATGCTCTTCCTCCCAATGCCCGAATGCACCGGTACTGCTCCTCAATCCCCTCGCCTTGCCTTTCCACGGTCAACTTCGTAGAAGTTGAATTATTGTAGCAAGTTGTTCCCCTGCTTTCATCTTTTCACCTGTCATTTTTTCATCTTTGATCTTCCGCCTCCTTCCACCGCTCCTGCGGTGGAAGGAAGAGAAGGCGCTCCCGCGCCTACCTATTCTTCCACCTAACCCTACAAGAATCTCTGAAACGGAGTCTAAGCGTCTGCCTACAATTCTCTCGTTGCAAAAGGTTGTATACCATCCCATCATCCTCTGTAAGGCTACCGCCCTCACCCATCCCCACCCCGGCCCTCCCCTTCCCTCTCCCGCAGTTGCGGGAGAGGGAAGGGGAGGGCGCCTCGACAGCTTATTCGGTTCAAAGGCGATTCTCACGAGTCAACACGAGCCTCTGGAGGCGGAAAAACTCCGGCATTTTCGGGTTATCGGGGTGGGAGGGGTAGGGTGAGGGCAAGAACGCCAAGCCGATCGGAGAAATGGGGAAAACTCGGTAGATCCCATACTGACGAGGCGGCTGGTGCGTAATTCGGATTGTGCGGTACGTTACAGCGTATTACGAAATATGCATTACGCAATACGTTACCCGGTATCTGGAACTGATTATAGGGTATATTCCCATTCTTCTCGCAGTGTTCTAATATCGGGAAGATTATCCCGGTCTTTCCACA
>CAYQGB010000076.1:0-14920 GCA_964416895.1 uncultured Calditrichaceae bacterium | reverse complement strand
GTGCTTCGATATCAGCACAAGTCGAAGGGGCCGGATATTCGCTCGGCAGAGGCCAAAGCCCGGAGCGCTTCTTATCCCAAATACCCCATCTCCAGCCTGATAGAATTTCTCAAACTGATCGAACAGGTCAGAGAAGAGCTGCCCCGGATCACCTCCCCGGCGCTGATCATCCATTCCCGACGGGATCACACCATCACCCCGAAAAATCTGGACTACATTGCCCGGAATATCTCCTCCGCGCATAAGCAAACCCTGCTTCTGGAAGCGTCCTATCATGTGATTACCGTAGATGTGGAAAAAGAACGGATTTTTGAGGCCGTGGAGCAGTTTGTCCATTCTCTGGAATGATTGGCATGTTACTCAAACGGTTGCCGGGCAATGCGGCACAAACAATTGCGGAAAAGCGATTGACATTTTAGGGAGATTTTGTTAAACTTTCCCGATTTTTTGGAAAATCGTCACTTACGAAAATTACGACGGCACCGGATAGATGCCGACCCAAAGGTATCACATGTATAATCATTGGAGGAACAAATGGCCGCTACTGCGAAAGGCTCTATCGTTCTGAAACTCGTTATCCTGGTATTGGCGTTTCTTTTGCTTGCGGTAATTTACGTGCCGGATAAACTGTGGGATGAAGAAGAAACCATGACCCGGCAAAGCCGATTTAATATGACCGCCATTTTTGAGGCCGAGCGGTTTTATTATACTTCCCATAAATCTTACATCAGTTCCGATTCCCTGGAAAAGCTGGTGGAGTATGTTCGTTCCGATTCTTCCCTTCAAGCCCGGCAAAAAGTGGGGAAATTAACCAACCAGCTCTACGATCAAATTAATCGAATTATGGAAGTACCCATCGCCAACGCCTTTCTTCCCATCCTCCAATCGGTGGATGAAATCAACGGCGATTTAAGCTTCAATACCCGCTATTTTCGCAAATACGACACCGGAAATCTCCTGATCCAGAAAGATGAAATCATGCACGATCTGCTGGCCTGGGAGTCCAGTTCCGATTTCCCCAATTTTATTCGGGCAAAAACTTATGCGGATTCTCTGTCCCAATTGCGGGAGCGGATGAACGAATATACCTTGCAAAACGCCTCCCTGCATGCACAACGGTATCTGGACTCGCTTCTGATCAGCGTGCAGCAGTTGGAAGCCAACAACGAACTGGCCGCGGTGAACGCCTTCTGGAACGCCGAATACCAGAAAATTCTGGGCTTTATCAAAGATATTAAGAGAACCGATGTGGTAAAGGTTTCCAGTGTGGCCGACCGATTGAAAAAATTCATTGACCGGATCAACTCCGCATTGAAAACCCTGGATCAAGCCGATCTTCAGCAGAACATCGCCGAGTTGGAACAGGAGCGAGCCGCTCTGGAGAATCTTCGCACCACTTTTCTGAGACCGGATAACTTTATGCTGACCCAGAGTTACGGTTTGCTTCAGTTGAACGAGACCGATTCGATTCTGGTGAAGTTCACCGAAGAGAATTTGACCTGCCCGGATACCCTGGACGGTATTCAACGCTATATTGTCGCTTTCAAAGAGGGGAGCGCCGATCTTACCGTGGAGTGCCCCAATTTGTTGAACCGCCTGCATGAACAACTGGTTAGCCTGACCTCGCCGTTGCAACAACTCTCCCTGTACGATCATGGGGCTAAAATTCGGGCTTCTCTGGATAGTACCCTGGCGTTTATGGAAGATATCAAGCGGCGGTATAAGCTGAACAAATATCAGGACATTCTTCTGGAAATGAAGGAAATCGATGCCGATTTCCATCAGGGGTTGGACAAAGTGCTGCTGTATCGCTATATCACCGACCTGAAAAACTTTGTGGATACGGTGCAGACGGAGAAAAAACTCTCCGTGCTAAAGCCGTTGATCGAGGATATTCTCAATCCCATGGATACCCTGGCGGCTCGCATCGAGCGGGGGGATATCCACGATCTGGAAGAAAAACTGAATCAGTTTGGCCAGCGCATTCAAAAGCTGGATTCTATTGTTGCCGCTACCCCCATCCCGGCGCGTATCAAACGCCAGATTCCTCAATTCTATCCTCAATATGAACAGGTGTTCTCGGTGGTGGAGGAGATGAAGGCTTCCTTCGATCCCCGGGAAGCACAGGCCCTGAGTGAAGCCAGACCGCAGATTGAGCAAGCGCTACTGGATGCGCTGAACGGATACTCCCAGCGACGGTATGTTATCTTTGCCCAGAAGCACATCAACCACGGCTATATCCACAATGGCGAAAAAAGCTGGGAGGCGACCGAATAAACGTGAGTTGGGAAGGTTAAGACATGGGAACGGTGATTAGCAGCGTCGCATTTCAGGAAAATAGCGTCAGCTGGGTTCAGGTGGAGCTGGAGGGAGAGCAGCGATTGACCATCCAGAGGGTAGTGGAAAGCCCACTACCCTTTGTCATCAATTACGATAACCTTCAAAAACCCACCCCTCCTTTGCAGATTGCCAAACATCTGAATTCCCTGGCGGCGGAAAAGGACCTCTATACCGACCATGTACGTTTTCTACTGTCGGCCCGGTTTGGGTTGGTCAAAAAGGTGTTGGCCGATCGCACGGTTCCGGAAGCAGTGTATCCGGAACTGGTGGAGCGGGAGATGCACTCCATCTTTACCGACAAAGTGGAACATTATCAATTTTACTATCCGGAGTACCGGCGGTCATCGGGAGCGCTCAGGGAGATTCTGACGGTAGCGTTGCGCAAGGAGGCTCTGGCCTTCTTCCGGCAAATTGCCCGGGAGGCCGGGTTTGTGGTGCCTCAGGTCAGCCTGAACTGTTTCACCCTGGATGAACTGTATCGGAAATTTTTTCCTAATTTGATTGGGCAGACCTTGTTAGTAAATTTTACCGATCAGGGCTTTGAAACCACCGTTTCCGATGAGACGGATATTGTAGAGTGCGAGTTCGTTCCCTATTCCCGAACCATGCAAAACATCGAGCAACTGGAAGATAAGGAAGTGTTGGGGGCGTTTGCCAGGTTGTTAGAGAAGTTTCAAAATCCGGGCGTGACCGACCGTCCCCGCTATTCATTGTCCCAGATTTTTGTATTCGGCGCTTATCTGCAACCTCACTGGGTCAACGAGTTGCGCAATCAGAGCAATATTCCTCTACGGCTGTTGAAACCTACCGATACCAGCGTCTGGCAAATTACGGTAGATGATCCGACGTTTTCGGAGATTGGAGAACATCATTTTGTAGAACCGTTATCCTACGCCATTTCGGAAAGTTAACCGGCACAATCTTATGGCAAAAATCAACCTGTTTGACACCCCGGAAACCCGCCATGCCGGGAAAGAGGATTCCGATACGGTAGAATTTGAATCCCCGGGGGATGAACTGGATTTTTCGTTTCTTCAGTCCGAGGAGGCGCCTCCGCGCACGGAACCCCGGGAACCAACGCCACCTCCGGCTCAGGAACCGGCGGCTCCCAATCCTTTTGAGGTGGAAGAACCTTTTGTGGCCGAAGAAGAGCCTCCCATTCCGTTTGAGGCCATCTCTCCCCGACGTCGTTTTCTTCCCCTGATAGTGATTGCGCTGATCCTCATTCTGTTGCTGGCGCTGGCCTACTATCTATGGAAAGGCCCCGGAGAGGAACAGGCCTCTTCCGAACCCCCTGCTGCTCCGGTGGTGGAACAACCGGATAAGCCTGCTCCAACTCCCGCTTTCCCTCCGTTTGTGAAAAAACAGTATACGGAAAACACCAACTTCAACCGTTTTTACTTGAATTACCTGCAAAATCTGTCCGGTGTTCGCGCTGCCGGCACCGGGTATCGCCTGCTGGTAGTGACCTCCGGGCATATCTACCTGAGCGTGATCGCCGACTCCCGGGATGCCCTGGCCGAATTTCGCCGGGCGGTCAAGGCCCACTATCCGGGCATTCAGATGGAATTGACCAGCCTGGGGCCGCTGTTTGAGGGCGGTCAGGAAAAGCTGGTCGCCGATTTTGCCGTTCCCCTCCCCGCCGGGATTTCCGGCGGCGCTTCGCCTTCTGTGGGGCAGGTCATCCCGCTAACGGAAGCCCGCAACGCCTTACGCTCCCTGGCCCGAAAACACCGGCTGAATGTTACCCGGTTTAACGCCGGAGATGTGACGACCTCGGGGCGGCTCCGGAAAACCCCGCAATATATGGAAGTGATCGGCGCCCCTCAGGCGGTAACCGCTTTCTTGCAGGAAGCGGCCCAGACCATCCCCGCGATCAGACTGGTTAAAGTTTCCCTGTATCCTCTGAATGCTCCAACCATCGGAACCCAAACCAAAGCGAAAATCGAACTGGTCATATTCACACCGAACGCACTGTAAAATATGCGCATTATTGCTGGTAAGTACAAGGGACGACAAATTTACTCCGGAAAAGACAATTCCATACGCCCCACCACCAATCGGATCAAAGAGTACATATTTGGTCTGTTAGATGAAGCGGTGGAAAATGCCGTGGTGCTGGATCTGTTCTGCGGTTCGGGAAATCTGGGCTTAGAAGCCATGAGCCGGGGGGCCAAAACGGTGACCTTTGTGGACAATTCGCAGAAATCGCTGCGGGTGTTGCGCCGCAATGTGAATCGCCTGAAAGTGGAAGAGCAGTATTCCATCGTCAAAAAGGATGCTCTGGAATTTCTGCGCAAAAATTCCCAGCCGTTTGATCTGATCCTGTGCGATCCCCCTTTTGAATGGAATCAATATGAAGAACTCCTTCCCCTGGCGTTCAAACCGGAAAACCTCTCCGAATATGGGTTGGTGGTGCTGGAGAGCGAGCGTTCCCACGAGATCAACTGGGAGAGCGACCTGTTCGAAGTATTGCGCCAGAAACAGTTTGACCGCAGCCTGATTACTATCCTATGCCGAAAAAACGTGGTATGAGAATCGCCATCTATCCGGGCACGTTTGATCCCATTACCTATGGGCATCTGGATGTGATCGAAAGAGCCGCCCGCCTGTTCGATCATATCATCATCACCGTGGCTTATAATCCCGCCAAATCCCCCCTGTTTACGGCTGAGGAACGGGTGCAGTTGATTCGAGAAGCCATTGCCGAGTTGGATACGGCCGCCACCCTGACGGTAGAGATGTTTGACGGGCTTCTGGTGGATTTCGCCAAAAGCCGTAACGCCGTGGCCATCATCCGGGGACTGCGGGCCATTTCCGATTTCGAGTACGAATTGCAGATGGCGCTGGTCAATCGGCGGCTGTATTCCCGGGTGTCCACCGTGTTCCTCATGCCCCACGAACGTTACACCTACCTGAATTCCTCTATTGTGCGAGAAATCGCCTCGTTAGGCGGCGACATCTCCCATTTCGTTCCCCCGGTCGTGGAAGCCCGAATCCGGGAGAAACTCTCCTCGCAGTAACCCGCTTCAAAAATTTTCTTTGCAAAATGGCGTCGAGGCGCACGTTTCGCCCGCCGGATTTTCTGTACACTGCCTTGAAGTCGAAAAAATGGTTAGGAGAGGAGCGTTCTCTGATGGATACTTCGATCCCTTCCGGCACGTCCATCGTTTCCACCAACGGAGGCCAGGAAACCGAGGCCGGCCTGCGCTGTCTGCTGGTGGATACCAGCACTCCCGATGCCCGTCAGATCGAACTGGCCCTGCGGCAAACTGAAGTGGATTTTGTGATGAAATTGATTCAGCGGAAGGAGGATCTCTTCCGGGAACTCCGGCGCTTCCGCCCCGATGTGGTGCTCACCGACACCCACCTTCCCGAACTGCAAACCATGTCCCCCCTGGCCATGGTCAAAAAATTGGCTCCCCATATCCCGGTGGTGGTGGTGACCCACCAGACGGATGACGCCACTCTGCTGAGATGCTTCCGGGAAGGGGCGGAGGTGGTGGTGAGCAAGGATCACCTGCCGGACATCGCTCCGGTCATTCGTCGATTGTGGGAGCAAAAACGCCTCCTTGCGGAACGGCAACAGGCGGAAGCCGAACGGGAACACCTGCGCCGCCGGTTCAACGAGTTGCTGGAAAGCGATCCCGCCGCAGCCCTGTTTACCGACGAGGAACATCGGGTGGTGGAAGTTAACCATCAATTTCGGCAACTGTTTGACCTCGGTTCGGAGGAACTCTCCGGGATGCCCCTGACGGCGCTGCTGAATTTGCTGAAATCCCACTGGGTAGACCCTCAGGCGGTGTTTCGGTATGTGGAACAGGCCATGACAGACGGGGCGGCGGAGCCAGAAGTGTTTTCCCTGAACCGGGGGCGGTCGGTGGAAATTCGGTGCACCCCGGTGCCGCCGGAAGGGGAGGCCCGGGCGCTTGTGTGGCGCTTTCAAGATGTTACCGAAGCGCAACAACAGCGTCAACGTCAGGAGGAAGCGCGGCGACAATTGGAAGCGGATCTCCACCGGCATACCCACCGGTGGCAGGCGCTGCCGGAGCAGATCATGGAACTGGATCTGGATGGGAAGATTCGCTTCACGAACCGCCCCGGAATGGAGGAAGCGCCCCCTTCGGAGGCCGGCCGCACCGTGTACGATATGTTTCCCCCCTCGCACCATGCTCCCCTCTCGCAGGCGCTGGAGGAAGCTCTGGTCACCGGTGAAATCTGCGCGTACGAGGTCACCGAAGCCGAAGCTGGCTCCCGGCGGCTGCGGGGCCAGGTGATCCCCCTGAAACAGGGGGGTAAAGTGGAGGGGTATTTGCTCATCTGCCAGGATGTGACCGAAGAATGGCAACAAACGGCTCCCCAAAAATTTGCCGTTGAATGGGTTGCCCGAACGACCTCCCCGGTGCTGTTTGTGGATCGGGAAGGAGCCATTCTTCACGCCAACGAAGCCGCGCAAAATCTTCTGGATCTTCCCGCCGCCGATCCGGAACGGCGAAAATCCATCTGGGATGTGGATGCCCACCTGACCCCGGAATTATGGCATACTCACTGGGAACGGGCCCGGCAGACCGGCAGCCTGGTAATGGAAACCACCTGTCGCACTGCCGAAGGGAATTCTGCACTGATGGAGGCAACCCTCACTGTTCTCTCCGGGGAGGATCATCCCCCGGTGTGCGCCGTGACCCTGCGGGACATCGGGGAACGCAAACAGCAGGAAAAGCAACTCCGGATTACGGCGGAAAAATTTCGAGAACTGTTCGAGCAGGCTCCGGGCCTGTATTTCACCCTCGACCCGCAGGGGTTTATTCTGTCGGTGAACCGCCCCGGCGCCCATCGGCTGGGTTTCTCCGCCGCAGAGTTGGCCGGGCGACCGCTGGGGGAATTGCTGGTGGAAACGGATCGACCGGAATTTGCCGGGCTGCTGGTACGGGCCACCAGCGAACCCGGCCGCACCCATACTGGAGAGTTTACCCTCACCGACAGGGAGGGGAATCCCCTGCGGATGAGCGCCTCCTGTCGGGCGACGGAGGGGCCCGAAGGGCAAATGCTGGTGCTGCTGTGGGGGCAGGATGTCTCCGGGCAACATCAGCAGGCGCAGAAGTTGCAGGAACGGCTGGATCGGTTGGAAGCGCTGGCAGCGGTCAGCCGGGTGGGAACCCTGCTGGTAGATGCCGGGGGACAGATTGTGTTCTGCAACCCCCGGGTTGGGGAGTTGCTGGGCATGGAGGCCCGGGCGCTTCAGGGGCAGGCGCTGGACACGATTGCCCGGCCCTTCCGGGATGAAAACGGCCATCCCCTGGAATTGAGCCGGTTGCCTTTCTACCCGGTGTGGCAGGGGCAACATTCCTTTCAGGAACAGGAGGTGCGAATCCAGCGCCCGGACGGGCAGATGACTTATCTCCTGTGTGTGGCGTTGCCTTTGCCCGAGGAAGCGGAAAATCCCCATACCCTGGTGCAGTTCTTCGACATTACCGAATCGAAGCGACAGGTGCAGGAGATCGCCGACCGGGAACAACACCTCCGGGAATTGCTGGACGCCGCCCCCGATCCCATTTTTCAACTGGATCGAGAAGGGAAAATCCTTCGGGTCAATTCCGCCCTGGAACAATTGACCGGCTTCTCCGGGGAGGAGTTCACCGGCATGTATCTGGCCGAACTGGCCGTGGCCGAAGATCAGGATAAGATTCAGAAAATTCTTGACTTCCACCCGCAGGATGCCGTTTATTGTCGGCAGGTGATTACGATCACAGGGAAGGGAGGCAAGCGGGTTGCACTGGAGCTGCATGCCCGACCCGCCTCACAGAAGGGATTCTCCGATACCATCCAATGCATTGCCCGGGACGTTACCGACCGGGTACAAACCGAGCAGGCGTTGCGCCGCACCGCGGAGACGTTTCGGCAGATCTTTGAGGCTTCACCGGATATCCGCCTGTTGTGTACCTCCGAAGGGGTGCTTCGGGATGTGAATGCTTCCGGAATTCGGGCGCTGGGATACGCCACCCGGGAAGAGCTGCTGGCCGAAGGAACGGTGGAGGCGTTGTGCGCCACCCCTCAGGAAGCGGAAAAGCTCCGCCGGTGTCTGAACAGCCGCACTCCGGTGGTCAACCGGGAGGTGGTTCTGCGGCATCGCCGCGGCGGAAAAGTGCTTGCGCTGGCCAGCGTAACCCCCCCGGGCGAAGGGGAAACCGCGTGGGATACCGTGGAGATTTCCCTCCGGGATATTACCGCCTACCGGCGCGCTCAGCAGGAAGCATTTCGGAGCCACCGATTTCGGGCCCTGGGATCGCTGGCGGAAAGCCTGCATCGGGTGGTCGGCCAATTTACCGCCGCCATTCTGGGGCAAACCGAATTGCTCCGGGATCAGGTGGCGCCGAACAGTCCGGTGGGGCAGGCGGTGAATCATATCCGGGAGACGGCCAATGCGGTTCGGGAGATGCTGCGGCAATTGGCGCTGATTTCCGGAGGGGTGCCCCTGGCCGCCGAGCCGGTGGATTTCTCCCGACTGGTCGCCGAAATGGTGCAGGAATGGAAGAGCCGTCTGCCGGAAAATATCCGGCTGGAGTCGGAACTGTCGGCGTCGGGCGATCTGGTTATGGGCGACGCCTGGCAACTCAAGCAGGCCCTGGAAGCCCTGTGGCGGGAGCTTCAGGAGGAAGCGCTCCGAAACGGTGGTTCGGTTCGCATCGCTGTGGAAGCCATACGAGATTCGGATGCATCTTTCTTTTCCGAAGCGGCGCTGTCCCCGGGGCGTTATATCCGGTTGAGCATTCGGAACGTTTCCGGAGGGGACGCTTCCGAAACGACTTCCGGGGAGTCGTCCTCTCCGGCGGCATTGGCCGGTGGTCGGTATCAGCCGGGAACCGGATTTGCCATTGCCCTGGCCGTTGCCGAAGCCCACGGCGGTACCTGTGTTGTGGGCGATTTTCCGGAGGATAATGAAATTGTTCTCCTGTTACCGACGGCGGACGGAGAACGTCCCCGGGAGGACATGCCGGCATAAAATCAAGGTCTTTTCTCCTCCCTTTCCCGCCACGGAGGGGGAAGAAAGGTGTTGGCGCTCTGCTTTGACAGCCTGAAAGGCTATCCTGCTCAGTATAGAGAACTCGGGTAGGCCGTCATGAATACCTCGCTACGTGCACTCCTGCTTGTGGAACCGGATAAGGCTCCTTTGCTCCGGGAAGCTTTATCCGCCGGCAGGTATTCGCCGATCTTCCGGGAAGTGGCCGGACCCGATCAGGCGCTTCAGGCGCTCTCCACCGAAGAATGGGAGGTTCTGTTTCTGGAGCATGCTCCCCCTGCATACGATGCCCTCTCTACTGTATCCGCGATTCGAGAATTCCACCGGGATGTGCCGGTGATCGTTCTGGCCCCTGCGCCTACCGGCCGGGAAGCCGCCACGGTTCTGGCCGCCGGAGCCAACGATTATGTGGGCTTTGATGAAATGGAGAAATTGCTCCCGGTGGTTCAGCGGGAGGTTCGGGCGTATACAGAACGCCTGGCCCTGAAGCAGATTCAGGAGCGGGTGACCGAACAGGCCGAATGGTTGAACCGGGTGCAGGATGCCATCGTGGTCATCGATGGAGAAGGGACCATCCTGTACTGGAATCGCAGCGCCGAGCGGATATACGGATGGAAGTCCGCCGAGGCCCGGGGGCAGCACCTGGAAGACCTGTTTCAGGAAACCGCCGGGCAGTTGCGGGAAATTCGGGAGATAGCCTTGCAGGCAGGGCAATGGGAAGGGGAATTCCGGCAGCGTCGGCGGGATGGAAAAGAGCTGATTGTGGAAGCCCGTTTCACCCTGTTGCGCACCTATTCCCCGCAGCCCCAACATCTTCTCATCGTGGCCACCGACATCACCGATAAGAAGCGGTTAGAAGCCCAGTTCCTCCGGGCACAGCGGATGGAAAACATCCGAATGCTCGCCGCAGGCATCGCCCACGATTTGAACAACATCCTTTCTCCCATCCTGATTGCCGTGCAAATGATGCAGATGGATCCCGAGGAACCGCCTTCCCCCAAAGTGCTGGAGACCATCGAAAAAAGCGCCTTGCGGGGAGCCGAACTGGTCAAGCAGGTGCTGGCCTTTGCTCAGGGAGATCAGGAAAAGCAGACCCTGGTGCATCCCAGATATCTGTTGCAGGAAGTTGTGGGGGTGATTCGGGAAACCTTCCCCCGTTCCATCGACATCAAGTTGCAGATTCCCGAAAGACTGTTCCGTATTTCCGGAGATCCCATGCAGCTGACTCAGGTGCTGTTTAATCTGTGCATCAATGCCCGGGATGCCATGCCCGAAGGGGGAGTATTGACTCTGGCGGCGGAAAACCTCCGTCTGGATGAACCGGACATCCGCCTGCATCCCGATGCCCGCCCGGGCGACTATGTGGTTTTCACCGTGGCGGATACCGGAACCGGCATTCCTCCGGAAAAGCTGGAGCACATCTTTGAACCGTTTTACACCACCAAAGAGGGGGATGAAGGTACCGGCCTGGGGCTTCCCACGGTGGAGGCCATCGTCAGGAATCACAACGGATTTGTCACCGTTTTCAGCCAGGAGGGTAAGGGCAGCGCATTCAAGGTCTTTTTACCGGTTGCCCGGACGGAAGGAACCACACCTCCAAAGCCTCCCCGGGCCGAGCTTCCCACAGGACAGGGAGAGCTGATTTTGGTGGTGGATGACGAGGCTTTTATCCGCAACGTGACCAAACAGACCCTGGAATCCTTCGGCTACACCGTGATCACCGCCGCCAACGGGGCCCAGGCGGTGGAGATGTATCGCCAGCGAGGAGAGGAGATCCGGGCCGTTCTGCTGGATATGATGATGCCCATCATGGATGGAGCCAGAACCATTGCTGCTATCCGGGAAATCCAGCCCCGGGCCAAAATCATTGCCACCAGCGGGCTGATCATCGAAGAGCGGGGTAAGGAGGCCGAAGCGCTGGGGGTGGAAGCGTTCCTCCCCAAGCCTTACACCGCCGAGATGCTGGTCACCACCGTGCACCGGGTGGTAAATGCTCCGGAGGCGTGATCGAACTACCTGTCAAACGTCATTCCAAACCTACCACGCCCGAACCATCATCAGCACTCCCACCAGAATGAGCAGCATGGCCACATACAGGTTGAGATGCGTTCGCGAAAGTTTGCGGGCGACCACCGGGCCGAATTGCCCTCCGGCCACCACTCCCGGCGCCACCCACATCAACACTCCCAGAATGTACTGCCCATGATCCAGCAGCGCCTGCACCAGCGCGCCGTTCATCCGGGACACCAGCGCGGCCAGGTTCACGATGAACACGATCACCACGGTGGTGCCCACGGCCTCGGCGTGGTGGCGGATGCGGCGATGGTCGGCGTAGGTGGGCAAGATCAGCTTCCCCAGACCGGTGGCAATCAATCCTAACAGAAACCCGGCTACCGCCGCCGTACCCCACTGAATCCGGTCATGAGCCGGGGGCGGCTCCGTTTCCGATACCAGACTGCGATACAGGCGGAATCCCCCGTAACCGGTGACGAAAAGGGCGAAGATGATCAGCAGCAGATTTTTGGGGGCATACCCGGAAAGCGCCGCCCCGGCAATGGCCGCCGGCAGAGAAAATTTCAGGTAGTTTCCCACCAGATACCAGTTGACGGTACCCTGGCGGATGTTCTTCCACACTCCGGAACCGAAGCCGAAAATCATGGTCAGCAGCGCCAGCCAGAAGCCCACATGGGGATCGATTCCCAGCCAGAGGATGTACACCGGAATCCAGAAGTTGGAGCCGGAAATCCCACTGGACATCCCCAGAATCCCGATGATCAGGGACACGGGGAGCAGGAACCACAGTTCCGGGTGAAAGAAAGTCATCAGATCTCGAACTTAATCCCCTGGGCCAGGGGCAGATCGGTGCCGTAATTGATGGTGTTGGTTTGCCGCCGCATGTAGGCTTTCCAGGCGTCGGAGCCGGACTCCCGGCCACCGCCGGTTTCCTTTTCTCCGCCGAAAGCCCCGCCGATCTCCGCCCCGGAGGTGCCGATGTTTACGTTGGCGATGCCGCAGTCGGAACCTTCGTGAGAGAGGAAAATCTCCGCTTCCTGCAAGTTGTCGGTGAAGATGGCCGAGGAAAGCCCCTGGGCCACATCGTTTTGCAGGCGGATGGCGTTGCGCACATCGCCCTGATACTTGATCAAATACAGAATGGGGGCAAAGGTCTCCTCCTGCACGATGGGATAGTGGTTTTCCGCTTCCACCAGCGCCGGGCGCACGTAGCAGCCGGATTCATATCCCTCGCCTTCCAGCACCTCCCCGCCGAAGATTACCCGACCGCCCTGCTGTTTGACCTTTTCCAGCGCTTCCACAAACATGTGCACCGCGGCCCGGTCGATCAGCGGCCCGACGTGGTTCCGTTCATCCAGAGGATTGCCGATGCGCAGGCTCTGATACGCTTTCACCAGCGATTCCTTCACCCGGTCGTACACGTCCTCATGGATGATCAGCCGGCGGGTGGTGGTGCAGCGCTGTCCGGCGGTGCCCACCGCGCCGAATACAATGGCGGGGATGGCCAATTGCAAGTTGGCATGGGGCGTGATGATGATGGCGTTATTGCCTCCCAGTTCCAGAATCACCTTTCCGAATCGACGGGCCACCACTTCGGCGGCATGGCGCCCCACCGCGCAGGAACCGGTGAGGGAGATCAACGGCACGTTGCGGTCGTTCAGCAGCCGCTCCCCGATGGTGGAGCCTTTGCCGATGATCAGATTGAACAGCCCCTCCGGCAGGTCGTTCTCCTGCAGCACATCCTGCAGAATGTTCTGCACCGCAATGGCGGAAAGGGGCACTTTGGAGGAGGGCTTCCACAAATTGACATCCCCGCACACCGTGGCGATCATGGCGTTCCAGGACCACACCGCCACCGGGAAATTGAAGGCGGTGATGATGCCCACAATGCCCAGGGGATGATACTGCTCATACATCCGATGATGGGGGCGCTCCGAATGCATGGTGAACCCGTACAGCTGGCGGGAAAGCCCCACGGCGAAGTCGCAGATGTCGATCATCTCCTGCACCTCGCCCAGACCTTCCTGCAACGATTTGCCCATCTCGTAGGAAACCAGCTTGCCCAGCGGTTCCTTATACTCCCTCAGTTTGTTACCGATCTGGCGCACGATCTCTCCCCGTTTGGGCGCGGGCACGGTACGCCAGTATAAAAACGCTTCCCGGGCCTGCTGCACTACCGCGTCGTAGTCGGCTTCCGAACAGAGATACACCGTGGCGATGGTTTTGCCGTCCACCGGAGATACCACCGGCAACTCTCCTTCATCGGTGGTCTCCCGCCACTTGCGCCCGGTAGAGGCGCCGAAGTTTTTCTCCCGAATGCCCAATGTTTCCAGAAAATCCATCATGGTAGGTCTCCTTGCGTTTGATGGTCGATGTGGGTCAAAATTGCCCGAGAACGCCGGGAAATTCTCGGTTCACTCAGGGGGAGCAAAATTTAATAGCCGGGGGGAAGTTCACCAAGAGCGCAGGAAAAAAGTGCCGGGATATTGGGGGAGTGGGATATTCGGTGATTGGGGAACTGTTCAGAAATGGCCGGGGGATGGTACTTCCATAGAATTTCTCAGGGCATTACCTCTATGTATTCTTTCTTGAAAAACTCAGAATGGAATGCTATGTTGAACCGGTGGAATCATCGAGGAGAAAAATCGTAATGCCTGTTCTAACCGTGTCCTCTAAAGGTGAAATCATAATACCGGCATGGCTCAGAACGAAATACAACATCCAGCCGGGCTCCAGGGTAGAAATAGTCGATTGTGGAATGGGGTTGATGCTTGTTCCGCTGTTGGAAAATCCCATCGAAGAGCTTCACGGGTTATTAGGGGAGCACAAGTCCCTCACTCAGACTCTATTGACTGAGAGAGCGCGAGATAAAGAGAAAGAGGAACAAGATGGGGAGATGGGGCCGGGATAATTTTGAGAAATTTTGGGTTACTTGGGGTCTCCTGAAAAAGTCTCTTGTTTAGGATGCCCTATTTATTGTGTTCCCGTTTTTGCAGCAGAAGCACTTGATTCTACCATAAGGTAAAAAAATGCCAAAGCTAAAATAATTCCAACTGCAATGGCGGGATCTTCTTTTCTCTTGATTTTGATGGTCTTAATATCTTTTAAAGCAACTTTCCGATTTTTGACTTTTGCTCTTGGAATAAAAATGAGTAAGCTATCTTTATCGCATTGATGCAAATACCCTATTAATCTTTCATTGTTCTGCATGGAAACTTCTACCAATTTATTGTTAAGCTTCTGAAAAAGCGATTTATCCTCTTCTAATTGTTGGACTGAGTATATATTGTGCGCGCATCCTGTATATAGGAGCGAAATGATCAAAATGTAGAACAAAGATTTTTTCACCTTTTGCTCCACAAGATGTTTATTGGGTTCTATATGAGTTAAGCAGGTAAAACAGTCTTTTATCGTTGAGACTTGAGAGATATTAAGGGATTTTGAGGAACTTGTTTAAACTTTTTGTCTCTTGTGATCTGCGCAAACCATCTTGTGGTCTAACCTCATAACTTTTTCTTCTACAGTAACTTAAACATCAAGGAGGTTGAC
>CAYQGB010000075.1:0-14956 GCA_964416895.1 uncultured Calditrichaceae bacterium | reverse complement strand
GTTTAGAAGCTATTTAAGCCTTCCCAGATTTGCTTTCAGCTTGTTCAGTTTTTCGGTCAGGTTGTGCAGTTTCTCCCGGGTGTTTTGCACCACTGCTTCCGGTGCTTTCTGCAGAAAATCTTCGTTGGAGAGCTTTTTCTGGAGTCCTGCCATTTGCTGAGTCACCCGGGAAATTTCCTTTTCCAGCCGTTGTTTTTCCGCCTCCACATCGATCAATTCCGCCAGAGGGATAAACAACTCCGCCTGATCTACCACCAGGGCCGCGCTTCCCTTTAATTCGTTCTCGTCGGTCACCGGTCGAATTGCCTCTGTGCGGGCCAGTTGAGTAATGTATGAAGCGTAGCGGGTCAACCGTTCCTCGACGGTTGAATTGCCGGTGCGGTACAGCAACATCGACTTGCGCGAAGGGGGTACATTCATTTCCGACCGGGTGGCACGAATTCCCGTAATTACCTCTTGAATAAACCTCATCTCTTCTTCCGCCTGGGAATCGATCATTGCCTCCTCTGCCTCCGGCCAGGGGGATATGACCACACTCTCTTCAGAGGAATTCTTCAACCGCTGCCAGATTTCCTCGGTAATAAAGGGGATATACGGATGTAGCAAATTCATGCACTGCTTCATAACGTATGTGGCCACTCGCCGGGCAACTTCTTTACTCGGATGATCGCCTTCCAAAGTTAAGCGAGATTTTATCAGTTCCAGATACCAGTCGCAGAGTTCATCCCAGAAGAAGTGATACACCGCCTTCAGGGAATCGCTCAACCGAAATGTGTCGATGCTTTCGGAAACCTGCTGGATGGTTCGGTGCAATCGGCTCAAAATCCACCGGTCGGCCAGTTCCAGATGTTCCCCATACTCCCGGAAGTTGTCATTCGGCTCCTCGATGTTCAGGGCCAGAAAACGGTATGCGTTCCACAGTTTATTGGAAAAATTCCGCCCGATCTCAAAATGCGATTCCGCCAGATTAATGTCCTGGCCTTCGGAACTGAGCATCAATAAGGTAAAGCGCAGGGCGTCGGCGCTGTATTTCTCGATGATGTCCAGAGGATCAATGCCGTTGCCCAGCGACTTACTCATCTTCCGCCCCTGAGCATCCCGCACGATCCCGTTCAGGTACACATCTTTAAAAGGCTTTTCCCCCATGAACTCATATCCGGCCATGATCATCCGGGCGACCCAGAAAAATAGAATGTCGGCGCCGGTGACCAGGGTGTCGGTGGGATAGAAATAGCGCAATTCCGGGGTATCCTCCGGCCAGCCCAGCGTGGCAAAGGGCCATAACCAGGAAGAGAACCAGGTATCCAGCACATCTTCATCCTGATGAATTTCATTGCTGCCGCACTTCTCGCAGCGCTGAGGCGCTTCGTGCTGCACCATCATGTGTTCACAATTGTCGCAATAGAATACCGGAATCTGGTGTCCCCACCACAACTGCCGGCTGATGCACCAGTCACGGATGTTTTCCATCCAGTGGATGTAGGTTTTGATCCACCGCTCTTCCGGGTGCAGCTTGATCTCGCCCTCCAGCACGGCTTTCAGCGCCGGTTTGGCCATTTCCTTCATGCGCACGAACCATTGAGTGGAGAGATACGGCTCCACCACCGTGTGGCACCGCTGGCAATGCCCCACACTGTGCACGTGAGGTTCGATCTTTTCCAGCAATCCCCGACGCTTTAAATCTTCCACCACCCGCTTGCGAGCCTCAAAACGATCCAGGCCGGCGTATGGCCCGGCATTTTCATTAAGAGTACCGTCACCGTTCAGGATATTGATCTGGGGCAGGTGATGACGATTGCCCACCTCAAAATCGTTGGGATCGTGCGCCGGGGTCACCTTCACCGCCCCGGTACCGAATTCGGGATCCACGTGCTCGTCGGCAATCACCGGAATCTCCCGATTCAACAGCGGCAACACCGCCGTCTTGCCGATAAATTGCCGGTACCGCTCATCTTCCGGATGTACCATTACCGCCGTGTCCCCCAGCATGGTCTCCGGGCGGGTGGTGGCTACTACCACATACGCATCGCTGTCTTTAAGCGGATACCGAATATACCACAGATGGCCTTGATGTTCCTGATGTTCCACCTCTTCATCCGATAATGCCGTGGAGCACCGGGGGCACCAGTTAATGATGTAATTGCCCCGATAAATCCATCCCTTTTTGTACAATCGAATGAATACTTCCAGCACCGCCCGGGAATATTCCTCATCCCGGGTGAACCGTTCCCGACGCCAGTCGCAGGAACAGCCCATGCGCTTGAGCTGGCGGATAATAGTGGAACCGTTTTTCTCCTTCCATTCCCACACCCGCTTGACAAATGCTTCTCGCCCCAGATCGTGCCGGGTCAGGCCTTCTTTGCGCAACTCCTTTTCCACCACATTCTGGGTGGCGATACCGGCGTGGTCGGTGCCCGGCAGCCACAGGGTTTCGTAGCCCTTCTTGCGGTGGTAGCGGATGAACACATCCTGAATGGTGTTATTAAATGCGTGGCCGATGTGCAGGGCCGAGGTCACGTTGGGCGGGGGAATAACGATGGTGTACGGGGTTTTATCCGGACGCACGTCGGCGTTAAAGTATCCTCGTTTCACCCACTCATCGTACCAGCGGGTTTCTACCTGGGTGGGATCGTACACTTTGGGAATTTGGGCGTTCAATTGAATCGCGTTCGATTTCATTGCTCGCTCAGACCTTTACGAATTTGGTTGTGGAATCAACATTTTGCGCTACACATGCTCTGCCAGAGCATTGTCCTGTTCAATCCTCGCAATATAATATGCCTCCCGTAGCATTGCAAAATGAAAGGCATGTTGATTCCAGATGGAAACCTCAAATATAACCGACCGAAATAGGAGAAATGTGACGGCGACAATAAATTGAATATTTCATAAACCCATTGCATTTTATAGGGGTGCCCTTTAAATTTTCGCCGCAAAATTGAGGAGAGTGTTTTTTATGAAAATCAAGGCGATCCAAATCCGTAAAGGAAACGTTCTGGAATTTCGCGGAGACCTTTATCGGGTAACGGAAGCCACCCACGTCACTCCCGGTAAAGGCCAGGCGCTGATGCAGGTAAAAATGAAACGGTTGTCCGACGGCACCAACGCCGAGCACCGGTTTCGCCCCGATGAGCACGTGGAAAAAGCCACCCTGATCACCAAAGAATTCCAATATCTGTATCAGGATGGGGACAATTTTTATTTCATGGATATGCAAACCTACGAACAGATTGCCCTGACGCGGGACATGCTGGATGAGGCGGTATATTACCTGTTGCCGGAAACGATGGTGCAAATTCAATTTCATGGGAACAATCCCGTGGGGGTTGAACTGCCTGCGTCGGTGGAATTAAAGGTCGTGGAAACCGAACCGAATTTGAAGGGCGCTACCGCTACCGGTTCCTACAAACCGGCCACTCTGGAAACGGGGTTGGTGGTGCAGATTCCTCCCTACATCGAAGAAGGAGCGATCATTCGGGTGGATACCCGGGATGGCAAGTATCTGGATCGAGTAAAGTAATCACCGCATGGAGGAACCCTCCCCTTTTCCTCCGGGTAAATATGAAATAGCCATTGGCTATTTCATGCACAAATTGGTTAGGGTAATAAAGCAATGGAGAGGAGATATGTGGAAGAGGCTTTTCAGCATATTGGTGGTATTCACCGTTTGGGGGCTTTTGGTAAGCCCGGTATATGCCCAGACCGACGGGAAAGAGGTAGATAACGAGGCCAAAAAGCTGTTCAACGAAGGCAATCAGGCATACCGGGCCGGGAATGTCGATCTGGCATTACAAAAATATTTGGCTGCTGCGGAAAAGGATCCCGATTTTGCCCTGGCGCACTATTGGGCCGGCAACTGCTACAAGCGGAAAAAGAACTATGTCGAAGCCGAAAAAGCCTACCGACGGGCGCTTGAGGCAGACAACCATCTGGTGAAAGCCTACATTAAATTGGGGGAAGTGCTGGCGAAACAGGAGAAGTATAACGATGCCCTGAACACTTTCCAGGCAGCCATCAATATCGAGAAATCCTCTTCGGATGCCTACGAAGGAATGGGGGACATCTACCTTAAACAGAAGAACTACGAAAAGGCGGCGGAGAAATATCAGGAGGCGGTGCGCTGGGATTTGCAAAACGGCGATGCCTGGCGCGGCTTGGGCACGGCTTATAATGAACTCGGCCAATACGCCAAAGCCGCCGAGGCTCTGCAAAACGCTGTCAAATACACCCGGATCAAGGCCTACAAAGCGGATGCCTATATGCGCTTGGGAGATGCCTACCTGAACCTGGGGAAACTGGATGAGGCCGAACAGGCGTATCTGAATTGCCTGAAATATGCTCGCCGGAGCAGCATCAAAGGAGCGGCCAATTTCGGTCTGGGCGAAGTGTACAAAAAGCGCGGGAACAAGCAGAAAGCCCTGGCCTACTATGAAAAGGCCAAACAATCCCGTACCTGGAAAAAAGCCGCCGAATACGAAATCGAATTGATCAAGAATCCGGACAAGTACGCCTATTAATCGAAGCTCAAATATCCACAACCCAAAACCTGCGAAAGGAGTGATTCGTTGGCTATGATTCACGTGAAAGTTCGGGACAACGAACCGTTTGAAAAAGCCCTGAAGCGGTTCACCAAAGCGTGTGAGAAATCCGGCCTGATGGCGGAAATCAAAAAACATCAGCATTATGAAAAGCCCAGTGAACGGCGGAAACGCCGGGAGAACGCCACTCGCCGGAAAATTCGCAAGCTGATGGCCGAACAACTGTTTTAGCAGAATAGAATTCTCCGGAACATATCCCCGGCCGTTGACCGGATAAAACGCGCATTGACTTTTACGGGTGTCCCCTGCAAGGGGGACTTTTCTTTTGGACAACCCCATACAGGTGCAGGCCATGAGTCTGGAACAGCAGTTAATGGAAGACATGAAGGCGGCCTTAAAGGCAGGAGACAGGATACGTCTGGAAACCATTCGGGGGCTTCGGGCACAACTGAAAAATGCCCAGATTGAAAAAGGGGAAAGCCTGACCGAAGATGACGTCATCCGGGTGCTGATGAATGCGGCCAAGAAGCGCAAAGAGGCCATTGAGCAGTATCGATCACTGGGAAAGGAAGATCGGGCCGCTGAAGAGGAACAGGAACTCCGGATTATTCAATCCTATCTTCCCGAACAGATGAGCGAGGAGGAACTTGCCCGCCTGATTGAAGATGTGGTTCGGGAAGTGGGGGCCACCTCCATCAAAGATATGGGCAAGGTGATGGGCGTCATTATGCCCCGGGTGAAAGGCAAAGCCGACGGGAAGGTGGTCCAGCAAATGGTGCGTACAAAGTTGACCTCCCTGTAGCAATGAATGTCTTCGATATCATTGTCGGCCTGGTGCTGGCCTTTTTTCTTCTCCGGGGGTTCCGAAAAGGCTTCTGGCACGAAGCATTCGGATTGGGCGGAGTCGTGGGAGGATTGATTGCCGGTATCCTGGGCGCAACCCCTCTGGCCAGGTGGATTCAGGAGTTAATCCCCGAATTTCCCCGGGTTACCCTCCTGATCCTCTGTTTCACGCTCCTGTTCAGCGTGGTGTATTATCTGGCCGTCAAAGCCGCCGAAAGCCTGAAAAAGCTCAGCGAGAATTTTTCCCTGGGGTGGCTGAACAGTTTTGTGGGAGGAATTTTTGGAGTCGCTAAAGGGGCTTTTATCATCAGCCTCGTGTTGATGTATATTTCTTTTTTCCCCTTGCAAAAAAAAGTCGCCCGCATGGAGAAAGATAGCTTTCTGCACAAGCCGGTGTTCTATCTGGCTCCTTCATTATATAAATGGCTGGGTTCCCTGGATGAGCTTCCCGACGAGGTGCGGGATGTACTGAAAAAGGGTCGGGAAGAGATGCTGGAAGATGCCTTAAAAGACGTCAAAAAAGAACTGGAAGATGCCTTCGAGGATCAAAAACCACTTCGGTGAATCTTCTCCCACCGCCACTTCTCCAATGCACGATACTACCTCCCTCCAGCAATTAGAATTTCCTCGCATCATTGAAAAGCTCCAATCGTTGTTATCCACCCCCTTCGGCCATCAGGAAATCGAACGGCTGGAATTCTCCGGCAACCGGGAAGTGGTGGAGCAACGCTTGCAGGAAGTGCATCAGATGCTCGGTCTGATCGAGGCCGGGGAGTATATCCCCCTGTCGGGGTTTGCCGATATTCGCCCCTATCTGGATCAGATCAAGCCGGAAGATGCCTATCTGGAAGCAGAGGCGCTGCTCCGGATAAAGGGCGACTTTCAGTTGATGGGAGAGTTGATGCACTTTTTCCGGGAACATCAGGAGCAGGCGCCCTTACTGTGGCGCTACGCCCGGGGCGTGCACTATCATCGCAATATCGTGCGGGAAATCGAGGCCACCATCGATCCCACAGGGGAAATTTACGACGACGCCACCCCGGAACTTCGACAAATTCGCAAAGAAATCCGCACCCTGGAAGCGGAGCAGAAGCGAATGCTGGCCACCCTGCAAAAGCGGTATGCAGAGTATTCTCAGGATGAAATCGTCACCCTGCGGGATGGGCGCATGGTACTGGGGATTCTCCCCAGCCAGGTGAGCAAGGTCAACGGCATTGTGCACGGCACCTCCGCTTCCGGCGCTACCGTGTTTGTGGAGCCGATGGAAACCTTGCAGATCGGCAACCGCATTCAGAACCTCCGCATCCAGGAACGCACCGAAATCATCAAGATTCTTCGCTTCCTCACCGGGTTGATTCGGGGCGTACGGGATGATGTGTACTATGCTCTGGAAAACATCGCTGCCCTGGACTGGATTTATGCCCGCGCCCAACTGGCCCGGGAACTGCAGGCGGCGGTGCCCCGGATTGCCGAGACACGCAAGTTGAAAATTTCTCAGGGGCGGCATCCCCTGCTGATTTTGAAAATGGGATATGAGCAGGTGGTTCCTCTGAATCTGGAGATGGGGGAATCTTTTACCACCCTGGTCATTACCGGCCCCAATGCCGGGGGGAAAACCGTGGCTCTGAAAACGGTGGGCCTGCTGATGCTGATGGTGCAGGCGGGCATCCCCATTCCCGTCTCCCCTGATAGTGAAATCCCTCTGCTCCCCCGGGTCCTGGTGGATATTGGCGATCGCCAGTCCCTGGAGCAGGATTTGAGCACCTTTTCCGCCCATATCGTTCGACTGAAGGAGATTCTGGAGCAGGCCGATTCCCACAGCCTGGTGCTCATCGACGAGATCGGCACCGGCACCGATCCCCGGGAGGGTTCGGCCCTGGCCATTGCCCTGCTCTCGGAACTGACCGATCGCAACGTGCTCACCATTGCCACTACCCACCACGGGGAATTGAAAGCTTTCGCCCACAGCCATCCCCGGGTGGAAAACGCCTCTATGGAATTCGACCTGACCACGCTCCAGCCCACTTACCGCCTGCGAGTGGGAGTGCCGGGGAGCAGCTACGCATTTGAAATTGCCCGCCGTTACGGTCTGCCCGATGCGCTAATCGAGAAAGGCCGGCAGTTAGTGGGGGAGCAAAAGGATCGCCTGGAGCGGCTCCTGCTGGATCTGGAGCAACGTATCCAGCAACTGGATCGGGAACGGCGGGAGTTGAGCATCAAGCTGTCGGAAGCGGAGGCCACCCGGAAACTGTATGAAAATCGCCTGGAAGAATTGAAAAAGCGTGGGGCGGAGCTGAAGCGTCAGGCAGCAGAGGAAGCGCAGCAGATCCTCCGCCGAGCCAATGCGCTCATCGAACAGGCGGTGCGAGAAATTCGGGAAAGCCAGGCCTCCCGAGAAGCCATTAAGACCGCCCGGGAGACCATCCGGGAGCAAAAGCAGGAGTTGGAGAATATCCTGAAAGCAACCGGGGAACCGGTAACGCCCTCCCCACCGACTTTCCTGCGGAAAGGGGATACCGTCATCGTGGAATCGTTGGGGGAAAAGGGAGAACTGCTGGAAGACACCCGGGGGAAAAGCAAAGTTCGGGTGCTGGTGGGCAATGTCAAACTGACCGTGGATATCACCGGCCTGCGCAGAGCCGATGGAGAACCGGCGGAATCTTCCCCCGTACACAAGATGACCGGTTCCCGGGTGGATGCGGTAGGGCCGGGAGTCGGCCCGGAACTGGATCTGCGGGGACTGGATGCCGAGCAGGCCATCGAGGAGACCGACCGGTATCTGGATCAGGCGCTGGAGCAGGGATGGGAAGAAGTGCGTATCATCCACGGAAAGGGAACCGGCGTGCTGCGACGGCGGGTGAATGAATTCCTTTCCCGGGATAAGCGGGTACTGCAAAAGCGCCTGGGCAAATGGGGAGAAGGAGATACCGGGGTCACCGTGGTCAAGCTGCGCCGGGAATAGCACAATCGGGGATTGCCCGGTGACCAAATCGATTCTAATTTGTTGGGGAAGACTTTGCGGAGGAAGGTGAGCTTATGCGCTGGTTAATGCGATCCAAAATTCATAAAGCCCGGGTGACCGAAGCCAACCTGGATTACATCGGCAGCATCACCATTGATGAAGAATTGATGGAGAAAGTGGGATTGTGGGAAGGAGAGAAGGTGCTGGTGGTCAGCAACACTTCCGGGGCGCGTCTGGAAACCTACGTGATCCGGGGAGAACGGGGTTCGGGGAAAATTTGCATGAACGGCGCCGCCGCCCATCTGATCAAAGCCGGGGAAGAGATTATTATCATCGGTTTTGAGCTGACCGACCACCCGGTGGAACCCAAAGTCATTCTGGTGGATGAGCAGAACCGGTTTGTGCGCTATTTGTGATATATCTCAGTTAAGGATGAAGGTCTGCGCTTCTCATGGAGGTAAAATTTTCGAGTTTTTCGCTACTAAGCGTAAAACGTGAAATGTGATGCGTAAATAATTCGATCACGTTTCACGCTGAGTAATGCTCTTTGCTAAAGAATGGTTTTTATAAACCACTCGCAAAAAATATCCGTTTCTCAACAAACAGAACTTGTATTATTCTCAGTTTGTCAAATCCGTATTCGTGCCTAAATTTAAATTAATTTTATCGTAACGCCAAACGGGAAGGGATTCCGGTTTGAGTTCACCATACGCAGATGAAATAGCTGCAAATATTGAACGCGCAGAATAACTCTTACAGATCATCCACCAACGCATCGAACAATAAAGGGAAACGGACGGGAAGAGATCAATGGTAATTGAAGCCAAGCTCATTCACGGAGATTGTGCCGAAGAACTGAAAAAGTTGGAAGAGAATTCCATCGACCTGATCATCACCTCCCCA
The DNA here is from genome assembly GCA_964416895.1 of uncultured Calditrichaceae bacterium. Taxonomy (GTDB): domain Bacteria; phylum Calditrichota; class Calditrichia; order RBG-13-44-9; family J075; genus CAYQGB01. The sequence goes on along the minus strand of CAYQGB010000075.1, from coordinate 5,710 downwards.
CCTTATGCGGATCAGAGAAAAAACACGTACGGAGGAATACATCCAAATCATTATGTGGAGTGGTTTTTACCAATTTCCCGGGAACTGTTGCGAGTGTTAAAGCCCACCGGAACGTTTATTTTAAACATCAAGGAACGTGTAGTAAATGGAGAGCGCCATACCTATGTTATTGAACTGATTCTGGAAATGAGAAAACAGGGATGGTTGTGGACGGAGGAGTTTATCTGGCACAAAAAAAATGCCTATCCGGGAAAATGGCCCAATCGCTTTCGGGATGCCTGGGAGAGGTTGCTTCAGTTTAATAAGAGTAAACATTTCAAGATGTTTCAGGAAGCCGTGATGGTGCCCATGGGGGATTGGGCGAAACGGAGATTGCAGAATTTGAGTCCCACAGATAAAATCCGGGACGAATCCAAAGTGGGAAGTGGATTCGGCAAACGAGTTGCCAACTGGTTAAACCGGGAGAAAGTCTATCCTACCAATGTGTTGCACATGGCCACCGAATGCAGCAACCGCAAACATAGCGCCGTATTTCCCGAAAAGCTCCCGGAATGGTTTATCAAACTGTTTACGGAAGAACAGGATTGGGTACTGGACCCGTTTATGGGTTCCGGTACCACCATCAAGGTAGCCCAAAGGATGCTCCGAAACTCCATTGGTATTGAAATAAATGAAGAGTATTATCGAATGGTCGCCGAAAGCGTCCCAAAACGGGTAGAATACTTGATATGAGCGAAAGACGAATCATGGGAACGATCACCCTTGCAGAAGTCGAAAAATATGTTGAACAAAACATCGGTACTTTCCATTCGAAACGGTTGGCGAGTCTCTCCACCTTGAAGCTAAGCGAAATTCTTCGACGGAAAAATCCGTACCTGTTTAAAGCGAAGAATATTTTAACCGCCGAAGAGTTGATACGAACTTTTCTTGATGCCCATCTCTCTTCACAAGAAGAAACAATTTTCGGTGAGTTCCTGGAAAACCTGGCCATCTTTGTAAATGGCAAAGTTTATGGAGGTATAAAATCTTCTGCGGAAGGCGTTGATCTGGAATTCAACAAGGAGGGTATTCGCTACATCGTGTCCATTAAATCCGGACCAAACTGGGGGAATAGCAGCCAAATTCAAAGGATGAGAGATAACTTTACCAAAGCCAAACGGATTTTGCGCACCAATAATCCCCATCTTCATGTGGTCGCTGTAAACGGATGTTGTTATGGCCGTGATAATCATCCCGATAAAGGAGACTATTTTAAATATTGTGGAGAACAATTCTGGACATTCATTTCCGGTAATGAAGAGCTGTATTTGAAGATCATTGAACCTTTGGGCTATCGGGCTAAACAGCGGAATGAAGAATTTCAACTCCAATATGCCGCAATCGTGAATAGATTTTCCTATCGGTTCATGGAACACTTTTGCAAAAACGGTATAATTGATTGGGAAGCTCTGGTAAGATTCAATTCCGCTCAAAACGCTCCAGATAGACATCTTGTTTCATCGCTGAATCGGATTGAATAAATACCTTCACAGGCTTTATCTCTATATCCGGGGTTTTATATCGCTCTGGTTCTCGGAATACCCTCTCAGTTGTTCTTTCATCTTTGCTCTTTCATCAATCTTTTCATCTTTCATCATCCTTCGGGGGAACCCATGTCACTCCTGATCAAAAACGCCCACATCATCACCGCAGTGGATGATTACCTGGCCGATATTTTCGTGGAAGATGAAACCATCACTCTGATCGGCAGGCACCTGGATTTGCCCGCCGACGACATCATCGACGCCACCGATAAACTGGTCATCCCCGGCGGCATTGATCCCCACACCCATTTTGAACTCCCCTTCGGCAAAGAGGGGATCGTCTCCTCCGATGATTTCGAGACCGGCACCCGCGCCGCCGCCCATGGTGGCACCACCACCATCATCGACTTTCCCACCCAGACCAAAGGCCGCTCCACCCTGGAAGCCCTGGAAATCTGGCACAAAAAAGCCGAGGGCAAATGCGCCATCGACTACGGCTTTCACATGATCATTACCGATATGGAGGAACAGCGACTTCCGGAACTTCCCCGGCTGGTGGAGGAAGGAATTACCTCTTTCAAGCTGTTCATGGCCTACCCGGATGTACTGTATGTGGATGACGGCACCCTCTACCGGGTCATGCGGGAGGCCGGGGAAATGGGAGCGGTGATCTGCATGCATGCCGAAAATGGCATCGTCATCGACGAGATTATCCGGCGGGCCCTGCAGGAAGGAAAGACCGAACCGAAGTGGCACGCCCTCACCCGCCCCACCCGCATGGAAGCTGAAGGAGTGTATCGAGCCATTGCCATTGCCGAGGTAGCCGGAGCGCCGGTGTATATCGTGCACCTCTCCTCCGCCGATGCCCTGGAGCCGGTGGTACAGGCCCGGGATCGGGGATTGAACGTGTTTGCCGAAACCTGCCCTCAGTATCTGTTTCTGGATCTTTCGTTGCTGGATCAGGAGAATTTTGAGGGAGCCAAATTTGTGTGCACCCCGGCGTTGCGAGAGAAATGGCATCAAGAAGAGTTGTGGCGGGGATTGCGCATGGGCGATTTGCAGACCGTGGCCACCGATCACTGCCCCTTTTGCTTCAACGGACAAAAAACCATCGGGCGGGAGGATTTTACCCGAATTCCCAACGGCCTGCCGGGAGTGGAAAACCGCATGAGCCTGATCTACCACGGCGGGGTGGTGCAAGGGCGCATCTCCCCCAACAAATTCGTGGAGCTTACGTCCACGGCGGCGGCCAAAATGTTCGGCCTGTTTCCCCGAAAGGGCACCATTGCCGTGGGCAGCGACGCCGACATCGTTATCTTCAATCCCCATCGCCGGGAGACCATCAGCGTCAATAACCCGGTGATGCACCATATGAACGTGGATTACAGCGCCTATGAGGGAATAGAAGTACAGGGCGTGGCGGAAACGGTAATCTCCCGGGGAAAGATCATCGTGCGGGATTGCCGGTATGTGGGGCAGAAAGGACATGGCCGCTTCCTGAAGCGAGAACTGTTCCACCGGGGGTAATTTCTCTGAATCCCCGGTGACTGCACCGACCTGTTTTCGGGAAACGTCTCCGGCTCCTCTGTCATCTTTTTCCTGTTCCATCGTTACCGCGGGCATCTTTGACCTTTACCCACCTCTTTGGGTACGATTTTTCAATGGGTTAGGGAATATCGAGGGGTTTCTATTATATCTCTTTATTTTGTAAATATTTACATTCCGGCAATTCTTTGGAAAATTTGATCAAGAAATCTCCCCGGTGTTCGACTAATTAGTCACGGTCTGTACCAAAAGTCACCGATCTAAACACCGGGATATAGAGGTTCCGTGATGAACATGCCTGTCTCCGTGCTGGAAAGTCGTACCGAGCCGATTCGGATTTTGATCGTGGAGGACAACCCCGCCGATGCGTTGATGCTCTCCCAATGGATGTCCCAGAGCAGCGCTCTGAATTTTGAAATGCGCCACGCCATGCGCCTGTCCATCGGCATCGAAATGCTGACGAAAGAAAAGATAGATCTGATTTTACTGGATCTGGTGTTGCCCGATTGTCGGGGCAGTGAATGCGTTACCCGGATGAAAAAAATTGCTCCTCATATCCCCATTCTGATCATTTCCGAGGCGGAAGATGAAGAGCTGGCCCAAAAAGCCATTCAACTGGGGGCCCAGGATTATCTGGTAAAGGGGCATTTCGATGCCCGGGGGCTGGCCCGGGCTGCCCAATATGCCATTGAGCGCCACTACATTCTGGAACAGTTGAAGAAAGCTCAGGAAATTGAGCAATATCTGGTTTGTTACGATGCCCTCACCGGGCTGGTCAATCGAGAATTGCTGTACGATCGAATGGAACGGGCTATTCCTCATGCCCGACGCAATTCGGAAATTCTGGCCGTGTTGTTTGTGGATCTGGATAACTTTAAGTGGGTGAACAATACCGCCGGATACGCCGCCGGGGATCATATTTTGAAGGAAATTGCCCGGCGGTTGCAATCCTGTACCCGAAGCAACGATACGGTTGCCCGGCTGGGAGCGGACGAATTTATTCTGTTTCTTAACGGCATATCCCATGAACATGCCGTGGTGGTGGTGGCCGAAAAGATCCTTTCCGCCCTTTCTCAGCCCGTGGTACTGGATACAAAGGAATTCCTCTGTACTGCCTGCATCGGCATTAGCCTGTTTCCCCGGGACGGCAAAACCCCGGAAACGCTCATCCGCCGGGCCGATGTGGCCATGGGGCGGGCCAAAGCCCAGGGCAAAAATAGCTACTGCTTTTTTGACAGCGCCCTGGATGCAGAATTCTTTGAACGCAAAGAACTGACGGAAAGCCTGCGGCAGGCTCTCGACCGGGAGGAAATGATTCTGTACTACCAGCCGTTAATTGCCGCCGATACCGGCAAGGTCACCGGCCTGGAAGCCTTGCTGCGGTGGAAGCATCCCCGGTTTGGGCTGATCTACCCGGAAAAATTCATTCCTCTGGCCGAAGAAACCGGCCTGATTAAACCCCTGGGCGAATGGGTCATCCGCACGGCCTGCCAGCAGATGGTCACTTTGAGGAAAGCCGGGATAGAGGTGGACAAGCTCGCCATCAACCTTTCCCCCAAACAATTTCATGATCGGGAGCTGCCTTCCCGGGTATTTCAATTAGTGGAGGAAACCGGCCTGCCCGGAGATCGCCTGATGATCGAAATTACCGAAAGCTGTGCCATGGAGGATGTGGAATACACCATCGAGGCTCTGAGAACCTTTCGGGAGGCGGGCGTTCGCATTGCCATCGACGATTTCGGCACCGGCTATTCCTGCCTGAACTATTTGAAACGCTTTCCCATCGACTTTCTCAAAGTGGATCGCTCTTTCGTACACGGCATCCCCGAAGACAGCGATGATAAATCCATCGCCTCGGCGATCATCTTTCTGGCCCATAACCTTTCTCTGAAAGTCACCGCCGAGGGAGTGGAAAATCGGGATCAACTCTCTTACCTGCGCTCCCTCCGCTGCGATGAACTTCAGGGGTATTATTTCAGCCGCCCGGTGGGCTTTGACAGTCTGCCTCGAATTCTGGCCTGAATCGGGGACGGTATTGGAAAGTTCAGGGGATTGATCAACGCTTGCCCTGAAATCGTTGCAGGGGGCGATTGGCTGAAGTGAAAAATTCGTCTCACCGATGATAACGGTTTCGCCGGAATAATAAAAGGAGGGCTTCACGGTGCAGATGGTACAAATTTCTCCATTTTTACAAACGGAAAGCGGTAATCGTCTGCCCTCGGGTGGGATGGCCAAAGGTTTCGTATAACTCAACCAAAGGAGACCGGAGCATGGGAGAAGTTCTGAATCGGGAAGAGTTGATGGCCCGGGTGGATAATGATCTGGAATTATTGGGGGAATTGATCGAATTGTATCGGGAAGATGCTCCCGAATTGCTGGAACAGGTTCGCAAGGCCATCGAAGAGCACCATGGGCCAAACCTGAAGCATTATGCCCACACCCTGAAAGGCGCGGTGGGCAACTTCTGTGCTCAGAGGGCTTATGAGTTGGCCTACAAGTTAGAAAAAGCCGGCGCCGAAAATGATTTTTCCACCGCCGCGCAGGATTATCAGGCGCTGGTAGAAGAGTTGCAGCGAGTGGAACAAGCCCTCGATGGGTTGGCCTCGGAATGTGCTGCCGGGTCATCGGTATAGCCCTCATTA
>CAYQGB010000074.1:0-15057 GCA_964416895.1 uncultured Calditrichaceae bacterium | reverse complement strand
CATAGTGGGAGAAGATAGCGGTCTGGGGGGAATTTGTCAATATGTGGAAGGACGGCGTGATGATAATACAGGATAGGATCGCCTTTTTACAACTTTCTACCCGTAACGAGTATACTCAGATTCCCCCTTGTCATTTTCGATAGAAGCCGGTACATTTTGACGGAACCCGAAATCTTCCCCAATCCATAATCACCATCACGGGGTACCTGCCAATTATGAAAATACCGTATGGGGAGCTTAATCAACCCGGGAAACGGAACATAATCTCGAGGAGAGACTCATGACTTCCCATCGCCAAACCATGTTCGGCCACCTCCGGAAGACGCTGATCATCCTGGGGCTGATGACGGGAATGGCGTTTGCCGGAGATACCGCCGAACGTCGTAGCAACACCCATGATGCCAACCACATTCGTCTCACTTTTTTCAACTACGGCCTTTGGGGCCGAATCTCCACAGAACACCAGGGGCTGGAATGGCCCAAAGGCTCTGATCATGAGTATATTGGCGATCTCAGCTTCATGGTGGGCGCCGAAGTGTACCGCCCCGGGGGAATGGTGTTTCACTCTGTGGAAGTGGCCGATGGCCCCCGGGGAAACAACGAATATAACCCTAACGATCCCACGGATTATTGGGGCTGGGAACCCCTCCCCGGCTTTGCCAATCCCGCGAGGAATCTGGTGGCCCGAAGCGACCAGCCGGAAAGCTGGCCGCCCCACTGGAATGGGTGGCTGGGAATCCCCGGCTACGGGGGTATCGCCGATCAGGAAGGCTTCTACGTGGTGGATGATGCTACCGACCGGGAGTTTCTGTTCGCTTATGGCTTTCGCCCGGATAGCACCGATACCAGCCGCTATGGAATGGGCTGGCGGGTCAAGGTACATACCTTTCAGTTTGCCGATCATCTGTTTCAGGATGCCCTGATCGCCCAATACACCGTTCACAACGAGGGCACCACCTTCTACCCCACCACCTTTCTGTCCCTCATCTGCGGCACCACTATTGGTGGCGACGGGGACACTCACGACGATGAATCCGCCTATGACCGGCAGGAGAGCCTGGTGTATAGCTGGGATCAGGATAACCAGGGAAACACCGGTTTTTCTCCGGTAGGGTGGCTGGGTCTGGCCTTTTTGGAAACACCCGGTCGGGATTTCGACGGCATCGACAACGACGGTGATGGCGCCGGGGGGAGCGGTGATGTGATCGACGCTGGCGTGCTTTCCCCCCGCGTCGTGCAGGTAGGCGATCCGGTGGTAATCATCGACTACACCAGCTATGCCCGAACGGTTACCACCATGCCCCCTACCGGAATCCGCTTTCCGTTTAATGGGCGGATGATTGAGATTTTGCCCGGTGATACTCTGGTGGAATACCCAAACGGATACGACGATAACCTGAACGGGCTGATTGATGAGATCACCGAAATTCCCGGCAACGGGGTGGATGATAACGGCAACGGCCTGGTGGATGAAGAGAATCCCCACTGGGGCAAAAAGTATCACAACTATTTCACCGGCAACGGCAGCGACAATCCCCTGCTGGATGAATCCCGATTCGATTTCACTGACAACGACGGAGACTGGAACGCCCAGTATGACGATCTGGGGCTGGACGGCATCCCCAATACCGGCGATCCCGGAGAGGGAGACGGCATGCCCACTTCCGGGGTGGGCACCGGTTTTCCCGGTGAGCCGCACATCGATCTCACCGATCCCGATGAAGCCGATGAAATGGGAGTGACCAGCTTTTATCATTTTTCACCCTTCAATCGGGTGCGGCTCAGCGATGATGAACAACTGTGGCAGATTTCCCAACCGGGATTTTTCCACGACAGCCTGCAATTTGTGGATGGAGATTTTATTGTCGGTGCCGGCCTGTTCCCCTCTATTCCGGGAGATTCCCAGCGCATCGCGGTGGCTCTGATTATGGGGGATGATTTGCAGGATATAAAGGAGAAGACCCATCGCATCCGGGGATACTACCGCAATCAATTCCGCCCGGTGGATTTTCCCGTAACCGCCAGCTTTCCCGTTCCGGGAAGCGTTATCAGCGGCGGATATACACTGAGTATCCAATCTGATTTCATCGATCCCGGATTAACCACCTCCGTATATGCCAGCACCGATTTTGGTGAAACCTATGAACTGTTGGTGGACAGCCTCCCCAATCCGGTTTCCTACGTGTGGCAAACCACGGCCTTCCCTGATGCCATTTTCTACCGCCTGAAGGTGGTGGCGGTTACTTCCAACAATCTTTCCTTTGTGATCTCCGACAGCGTGTTTACGGTGAACAATCCCGGCAACGGTGCCCCCCAGGTGCGATTTCATCCTCCCCTGACCGGACGGGAATTCAGCGGCGATGTGAATTTAACCTGGATCGGGGGTGACCCTGACGGCGACAGCACCACCGTCACCCTCTTCTTCAGCCAGGATGGCGGTTATTCCTGGACGATACTGGCAGATCACCTTCCCCCACGGGGAAGCTACCTGTGGCATAGCGCGGCCTATCCTAACACCGAAAACGGGGTGCTGCGACTGCACCTCAGCGATGGGCAACTCCAGAGCGACGATCTCTTCCCCGGGGACGGCAGCACCTTCCGGCTGACCAACCCCCATGCAGCGCTGGAAGACAGCCTCCTGCTGCACTATCGAGGCAGCGCCGATGCCACGGTGGAAGTGGAAATCGCCGATCCCGCCCAACTGAACGGGCACGTGTACCGCCTGACTTTCACACCTCACGATTCTCTTCCCACCCGCTATCATGTGTATGATGCCACCGACAGCACCTCGGTGCTCTCTAATCAGCCCCTGCTGTTTCCGGGAGTGAACACCAGTCCCATCTTCGCGGGGATGTATTTGCAGCTGGATGATGTGGAAGATGTGGATGTCAACCCCTCTCTAACCGGATGGAGCAATCCACAGATCAATATTCCCTATCGCGCCGATCTTTTCCGGGTCGGATTGGCGGAAGGCACCCCCTACCCGGCGGATTATCAGTTAATCTTCTCCGATCATCCGGTGGATACCTCGGCGGCCTTTCAGGTCATCGGCTTACCTCCGGCGGTACCCACCCCGGTGAATTTTACCCTCAGGAATACCAGCGAAGACCGCTCCTCGGAGTTCGCCTTCTGGCATTTCGATAGCACCACCGGAACGACTACGCCGCAAGATCTGGTGGCTATTCTGGAACCGATCCACGGCGGGCAACTGGATCTTACCTGGATGGTGATGCTCTTTTACCCCGACTCCATCACCCCGGTGTTGCCCACCGTCGGCGATACGTTTTTTCTGGAAATCTTTGAGCCGTTCGGCACCCGGGATGTGTACTACTTTTCCAGCGAGCCTTTCGTGGTGGGAACGGAGCCGAATTCTCCGGCGCTTCCCCGGGAATTTCACCTGTATCCGAATTATCCCAACCCCTTCAATCCCACCACGACCATCAAATTCGACCTGGCCCGGAAAAGCCGGGTCAGGCTGGAAATTTTCGATTTGCTGGGCAGGCGGGTGCGTACCCTGACCGAGGGGATCTTTTTGCCCGGAAACTATCGCCTGCGATGGGATGGGCGCACCCAACAGGGGTTGCCGGCAGCCAGCGGGATTTATTTCTATCGAATTATCGCTACCGATCCCGCTCAACCCAACCGTAAGCAGTTCATGAGAACCCGGAAGATGATCCTGCTCCGGTGATCGTTTAACCTAACCGAAAGTGGAAGAAGCAATGGATCGGGGGGGCCTGTCGGCGGTTGAGGCGCTGGCATACAGTTGCCCGCAGGCCGCAGAGATATCCGTGCCTCGATTCTTCCGGATCATAATGGGGAACGGCGCCTTCTCCAGAACGGCATAGAACGGCGCCAATCGTTCCTCCGAAGGGCAGCGAAAGCCTCCTCCGGTGTCGTTATAGGGAATCAGATTGAGCTTGCATCGCAGGGGAGAAAGCAGCCAAATCAGAGCCCGGGCTTCCGCCGGGGAATCGTTAACCCCTTCCAGAAGCACATACTCAAAGGTAATCCGCTTGCGCCGGTAACGCCGGGTGTAGAAGTGGGCGCTGTCCATCAAATCCTCCAGGGGGAATTTATCGGCGATGGGCATGATCCGGCGGCGGAGTTCCTGAGTAGGCGCATGCAGGGAGATGGCCAGGCTGAAGGGTTGCTGTTCCTCAGCAAACTGGCGAATCCGGGGCACGATCCCCACCGTGGAGAGGGTAATCCGCTTGTGGGCAATGGCGCCCCCTTCGGGATCCCCCAGAATATGGCAGGCCTGAATGACCCGGGGATAATTCAGGAACGGTTCCCCCATGCCCATCAGCACCACGTTGGTGATGGGCTGCCCGGTATCCTCCCGCACCCGGATGACCTGCTCCACAATCTCACCGGGGGTTAAATTGCGGAGAAACCCCATCTTCGCGGTGGCACAAAAGGAACACCCCAGAGCACAGCCCACCTGAGAGGAAATGCACACGGTATTGCGCCGCTCCTCGGGAATGAAAACGCTCTCCACATATTGACCATCCCGCAACTCCCAGAGGTATTTGACGGTGCCATCCCGGGAGACTTCCCGCGCGGCCGGCCTCAGCGTGTGGATGGAAAACGCCTGCTCCAATTCCCCTCGCAAAGCTCTGGGCAGGTTGGTCATTTCCGAAAAAGAAGACGCCCGGTGGTGGTGAAGCCATTTGTAGATTTGCCGGGCGCGATACACCGGCTGCCGGAACGGTTCCAGCATCCGGGCAATCTCCTCTACCGTCAATCCCAGCAGGGAAGGTTTATGTTGATCGCCCATAATTTGCTCAAAAGTTTTGGCAACGCCATTCATCTAACAAGTAACTATTCAGCAAACCCAATACCCCCCTGTCACACTGAGCTTGTCGAAGTGTGACAGGGGGCAGGTCATACTTCGACCACCGACTGCGTCGGGGTACAAGCACAGGCTCAGTATGACCCGCCAAAAATTTTACTCCTTCAAGAGGAAACCGGCAAAACGTAGACAATGCTCTGGAAGCAACCTGAATAGTGACTCTAACAAACTATAAAATTAACACCGAATCCGGGCAATGCGTACATCAAATTGATTTTCTTCGGAGGGAGGAACGGCTCTGGGTGCTTTGCGCATACTTCCTGCGCTCTACAGTTTGGGAGATGTTCAGGATGCCGGGTGTATCGGGTGGTGGGTCATCGAGACTGCCGGATGGGGCGGGAGAGAGGCCTCCTCCCCGGGCTTACAGCATGTTCTCAATGGTTTTTTGGAGATCCAGCAGATGAAAGGGCTTCTGGATGAAGCGATTTTCAGAGTTTTGCACCAACTGGATCAAATCGTCTTCCGGGGTATATCCGGACATGAACAGAAACCGGCTGTTGAGGGAAGGAAACCGTTCCCGGATGGTTCGATACAGCTCCAATCCGTTCATATCCGGTAACGAGACATCCACAATAGCCAGATCGGGATGCTCCTGATTTTCCAGCACCGACAGAGCTTCTTCGGCCCGGGAAGTGACTACCGCTTCCGTACCGGTGCGCCGCAGAATCTCCTTGATTAAAGTGGCGATGTACTCCTCGTCCTCCACGACCAGCACTTTTTTTTCACCCATGACGTCACTCGCTCAGTTTGGCTTTCAGCAGTTCGTTGACCAGTGCGGGATTGGCTTTCCCCCGGGTGGCCCGCATTACCTGTCCCACCAGGTATCCCAGTACCTTCTCCTTCCCCGCTTTGTACTGCTGCACCTGCTCCGTATTTTCGGCCAGCACCTGTTCGATGATCGGCTCCAGCGCGGATTTATCGCTGATCTGGGCCAGTCCTTTGCGCTCCACGATTTCTGTGGGACTTCCCCCTCCGGAAAGCATTTCCTCGAACACCTGCTTGCCCATGCGCTGGCTGATGGTGTTTTTCTCGATCAGCTTCAGCAGTTCGGCCAGATGTTCCGGAGGAATAGGAAACCCGGTGATGTCGATTTTACGTTCGTTGAGCACTCGCAGAACCTCACCCATAATCCAGTTGCTGACCCGCTTGTAATCGGAGCATTCCTGCGCTACCGCTTCAAAATAGTCGGCCAGTTCGCGGGAATCGGTCAATATATCGGCATCGTAGGCGGGGAGTTGATACTGTTTCATAAATCGCTCCCGGCGGGCGCGGGGCAATTCCGGCAACTCTTCCCGAATCCGGGCAATCCATTCTTCGGAAATGGTTAAGGGCAGTAAATCCGGTTCGGGCATGTAGCGGTAGTCATGGGCTTCTTCTTTGCTGCGCATGGGGCGGGCGATCCCGGCGTCGGCGTCCCACAGGAGGGTCTCCTGCACGATGGGTTCTCCCCGTCGCAACCGTTCCGCCTGGCGCTCGATTTCAAATTGAATGGCCCGCTCCACGTTGCGAAAGGAGTTCATGTTCTTCACTTCCGTTTTCACCCCCAATTCCTTTGCTCCCACCGGGCGCAGGGATACGTTGGCATCGCAGCGCAGGCTCCCTTCCTCCATGTTGCCGTCGCAGATGCCCAGATAGGTGACCAGCCGCTTGAGCTGGATGAGATAGGCGTAGGCCTCCTGAGGGGTGCGGATATCCGGTTCGCTGACGATTTCGATCAGGGGCACGCCGGTGCGGTTCAGATCTACCAGGGTGGCCTCTCCGGCGATGGCAGGATCGTGGATGGATTTCCCGGCATCCTCTTCCAGGTGAATCCGGTGAATCCCGATGCGCTTTTTCTTCCCCTCCCCGGTTTCGATCTCCACATACCCGTTCTGGCACAGGGGAAGTTCATACTGGGAAATCTGATAGCCTTTGGGAAGGTCGGGGTAAAAATAGTGTTTTCGGGCAAATCGGCTGAAAGGGGCGATGCGGCAATTCGTGGCCAGTCCCATGCGGATGGCAAATTCCACCGCCCGGCGATTGAGCACCGGCAACACACCCGGCAACCCCAGCACCACCGGATCGGTTTGCGAGTTGGGTTCGCCCCCGAACTCCGCACTGGAACCGGAGAACACTTTGGAGCGGGTTAACAACTGGGCGTGTACTTCCAGACCGATGATGGCTTCGAATTCCATATTTATTCCAATCGTTCAATAAATCCCGCCAGGCGCAGCAGTTTCGGCTCCTCGAAAGCGCCGGCGATCAGTTGCAGGCCGATGGGCAATCCCTCCGAAGATGTGCCGCAGGGCAAACTGATGGCGCAGATACCGGCTAAATTGGCCGTCACCGTGAAAATATCCGACAGGTACATCTGCAGGGGATCGCCCAATTTTTCCCCCAGGGCAAAGGCGGGAGTGGGAGAAGTGGGGGTGAGCAGCACATCCACTTCCTGCAAAGCCCGGTCGTATTCCGCTTTGATCAGCCGCCGCACCTGCTGGGCTTTCTTGTAGTAGGCCTCGTAATATCCCGCCGACAGCACATAGGTGCCCAGCATAATCCGCCGCCTTACTTCCGGGCCGAAGCCCTCGCTGCGGGTGCCCACATACATGCCTTCCAGATCTTCGGCGTGGGGGGTGCGGTAACCGTAGCGCACCCCGTCGTAGCGGGCCAGGTTGGAGGAGGCCTCGGCGGTGGCAATGATATAGTAGGTGGCAATGGCATAATCGGTGAGGGGGAGATCCAGTTCCCGCACTTCCAGCCCTTCCCTTTCCAGGCGTGCGGCCACTTCCATGACCGCCGCCTTCACCTCCGGATCAATCCCGGCCTGAAAATACTGTTTGGGCAGCCCCACCCGCAGATGTTGCACCTCCCCGGAAAGCTCCCCCACATAATCCGGCACCGGTTCCGGCAGGCAGGTGGCGTCCCGGGGATCTGCCCCGGCGATTACCTGGAGCAGCAGGGCCACATCGGCCACCGACTTTCCGAACGGGCCGATCTGATCCAGGGAGGAGGCATAGGCCACCAGGCCGTAGCGGGAAACCCGCCCGTAGGTGGGCTTCAACCCCACCACCCCACAAAAGGCGGCCGGCTGTCGGATGGAACCGCCGGTATCGCTTCCCAGGGCCAGATCGGCCATGCCCGCAGCCACCGCCACCGCCGAACCACCGCTGGAACCGCCGGCCACCCGCCGATCATCCACCGGATTCCTGGCCGACCCGAAATACGAGTTCTCCGTGGATGATCCCATGGCGAACTCATCCAGGTTGGTCTTGCCGATGATCAGCCCATCTTCGGCGAGGATTTTTTCGATAACCGTGGCGTGATAGGGGGAGACGAAATTTTCCAGCATGCGGGAGGCGCAGGTCACCCGATGCGCTTTGATGCAGATGTTGTCCTTGATCGCCAGCACCAGCCCGGCCAGTTTTCCCAGCGGCTTCCCCTGCGCCCGCCGGGCATCCATTTCGGCGGCCTGCCGGCGGGCCTCTTCGGCGTACACCTCGATGAAGGCGTTTAACGGGCGCAATTCCTCGATGCGGGCCAGATACGCTTCTACCGCTTCCGCCAGATAAAACTCGCCCGCCGCAAACCGGTTTTTCTTTTCGATCGCGGTCTCACTCATGCTCGCCGGTTCCCTCACAAAGGCAAAAGGAGCATTACGCTCCTTTTGGATAATCAGAAACAGTTGCCGGAAAGCGACCCCGGCATCCTCATACGACGCCGCCTGTGGCCTCTCATCCTCCGGTGCAGGGTTCTGTGGTTCCTGCCCCTGTTTACCGCCCAACCCCATCAGGCAGTTGGTTGTTTGCCGATTGAATTCTCAATCTGCAACAAACCCAAGGCCGGGAGGCATCATCCGGCTCTGTTACGAATCGCTCTTCTGCTCCGAAGAGCCGGTCGGGGGCGGAGTGGTACTCTGCGCCGGATTGGCGGCGGTGTGCTGCTGCATCGGGGGCTGTTTCGGCTGATCGATCTTGTTCAGATCCAGTTCTTCTTGCAGATCCTGGGTAGCCCGCTTGAACTCTTTAATCGACCGCCCCAGCGAACGGGCCAGCTCCGGCAGGCGCTTGGCCCCGAAAAGCAGCAAAATCAGCAGCAACACGATCATTAATTCCCAGGGAGATAACCCAAACATAGCGTCTCCTCTCGTTCAAATCTCAATGGTTTTTGAACTGCACCGTCAATGTAAACAATTTTTTTAGAAGAAGTAAGATAAAAAACGTGGACGCGCTATTCAATCCATCGCAGGAAATAGGCGATCAGGAAAATTCCCAGCACCCCCACAATGTTGATGTTAATGGCAAACCCGAAGGTCACACTGATAATCCGCAGGTTTAACGGAGCGGGGCCGATGCTGAACTGAGCCGATTTGAGGAAGAAGTTTCGCACCACCCCCTGGGGCAACACCACTCCCAGCGCATCCCCCAACACACTGCCCACCAGACCGCCCAGAATGAGCACGAACATGTAGTAGCCAACGCTTTTCTTTTTCATGGTCTGTTTTCCTCGCTATCCCATCGCGTCACAGAAAAAGATTTTGGGATGTGATTGATCGCTCCGCTTGCGGGCGGTGTCCTCATGGCCCAGGAGCGCCCCATACGTGCCTTCCATCCCGGAGCGGCGGGAAGGAGACTCCATACCTGAGCTTTCTTGTCCCCAACCTCATATCTCTTCAAATCTGTAGAAGGGATTCCAGAATATACCGCCCGTCGGTGGAACCCAATTCCGCTTCCACCGCCCGTTCGGGATGGGGCATCATGCCCAGCACATTCCCCTGCTCGTTGATAATACCGGCGATATTCTCCAGCGAGCCGTTGGGGTTGGCTTCCGGAATCACCGCATTCTGGGGGCTGGCGTAGCGAAACACGATCTGCTCTCTATCTTGCAGGCGCTTCAATCCCCCGGTGTCGATGACATAGCGGCCTTCCCCGTGGGCAATGGGAATCTTCAGAGCGCGATCCGGAGGGGCGGCGGCGGTGAATCGGGTGCGGGGATTTTCCACCCGGAGGTACACAAACCGGCAGATGAACCGCAAATTTTGATTGGGAAGCAGGGCACCGGGAAGCAGGCCCACCTCGGTTAAAATCTGGAACCCATTGCAGATGCCCAGCACCGGTTTTCCCTTTCTGGCGAACCTCACCACTTCCTGCATAATCGGGGAAAACCGGGCAATGGCGCCGGCGCGCAAATAATCCCCGTAGGAGAATCCCCCCGGCAGCGCCACCAGGTCGTAACCGGAAAGATCGCCGTTCTTGTGCCATACATATTCGGCCCTGTATCCCAGAAGGCGCAGGGCATGGCGCAGATCGTGATCGCAGTTGGAACCAGGGAAAACGATTACCGCGGCCTTCACCTCATTCCTCCGGATACTCAATCTCGAACACTTCCATGACCGGATTGGCCAGCAACTTCCGGGCGGCCTCTTCCACCAGGCGATGCACCTCCTCCGGATCGGCGCCCTCGTCCACTTCCAGTTCGATCAACTTGCCGATGCGCACTTCCCGAATGCGGTCGAATCCCAGGTGATGCAGAGCCTGATTCACCGTCTCGCCCTGGGGATCCAGAATGCCCGGCTTCAGCCGCACTTTAACCGCTACTTTCATTGGGTTCCCTCTCGGTTTGGGGAATCTCTTTTTCCGGGCGGGGAAACAGCACCCGAACGATCAGCCGGATCGGCCCGCTGAAAACATACACCAGGCACCAGGGAAGAAACAGTTCCTGAGGAAACAGAATGATCGAGAGCACCGCCAGCAGTACCAGAAGGATTTTCCACCGGGTGGTGCGGTCGGCGTGAAAAGAGAATTCGGGCATCTTCTCGTATCGCACGGTGCTGATCATCAGCAGGGAGACCAGGATCATCAGCATCAGGAACACCTTGATCCAGCGGATCTGCTGCCAGTATTCCATGTTGTAGATGACGAAAGTGGCCAGGGTGACCGCGGCTGCGGGTATGGGCAATCCCTCGAAGTAACTCTTGCGGGTTTCGCCCAGGGCATCCACGTTAAACCGGGCCAGGCGGATGGAGCCGAACACCAGGGGGAGGAAGCTGAGCAGAATCCCGATAATGCCCCAGCGATGGAAAAAGGAGAAGTAGGCCAGGGCCGAGGTCGCCAGGCCGAAGGAGGTCACATCGGCCAGGGAGTCGTACTGCACGCCGAAGTCGGAGGTGGCGTTGGTCAGGCGGGCCAATTTGCCGTCCAGCATATCCAGAACCCCGGCGGCAATGATCAGCCAGGCGGCGGTGACAAACTTCCCCTGCGCCGATTGCATGACAGACAAATACCCGCAGAACATGTTGGCCATGGTGAAAAAGTTGGGCACCACGCCGGCGCTAACTCGCACAGTCGGCCTCCTTAGAATATCCTCTCAGGTAACTTCCGTTTTGGGCACTTCCAGCACGGTCTCTTCGGTGGTGGCTTCATCCCCTTCCTCCGGGAAAAGGGCCAGGATGGTCTCCCCCCCTTTCACCCGCTGCCCCACCACCACCTGAATTTTGGCCTCCAGAGGAACGAAGACATCCACCCGGCTGCCGTAACAGATCATGCCCATTCGCTCCCCGGCATTGCTCCACTGCCCTTCCCGCAAATGGCAGATGATCCGCCGGGCCAATACCCCGGCAATCTGCTTGAACAGCACCCGATGGCCGTACTGATCCACCATGCCGATGACGGTCTGTTCATTTTCTATCGAGGCCTTCTCTTTGAAGGCGGCGAAAAATTTGCCCGTGTGATAGGCAAAATAATCCACCGTCCCGGACAGGGGAGTTCGATTGACATGCACGTTAAAAATGGATAAAAAGATGCTGATCCGCTGCACTTCGTGGTTGAAATAGTCCGGTTCCACCAACTTGACGATATTGGTCACCCGGCCATCGGCGGGGGAGAGCACCGCAAAGGGATTCCGGGGAATTTTCCGATGGGGGTCCCGAAAGAAAAACAGGTTAAACACCGCTAACAGGCCGAAGACCACCATCGTGACCCCGGTGACCGTATTGGGCACCAGATACCACATTCCCAGGCTGATCAGGAAAATGACCGCCGTCCCGCCAATGATTGCCAATCCATCTTTTGCCAACAACTTCGCTCCTCCGACTATCGTTCTCCCAGAATGCGGGCCTTAATTTCTCGCATATAGTTCAAATCCATCTGGGAGGCATCGACCGGTTTTACCTGCCCGGCCTGATCCTCCGGCCAGATCAACATGGTATCCAGAGAGATTTCATCTCCCAGCACAATCTGATGCTGCTGACGACCGAACTCCATCTGCAGGCGCACCAGCCGCAGTTGCTTGCGTTCCAGAAAAGATTTGAGCACAGCATTCACTTTGGTGGCAATACGGGTAATGCTGGTCATCTCTTTGCGATCACACAATCCCAGGGCGTAGGCATGGTATTCATTGATCATGGGGAATTTCCGTTTGGCATCTTTGTAATACATCTCCACGATGGGGAATTCCAGCACCTTGCCCTCTTCGATTCCCAGGCGCTCGGCCAGGTCTTTGGAGGCGATGTTATACACCGCCACGATCATGGGGATCATGTCCATCCGGTTGGCCAGAAAGCTCTTTTCGTCCAGCTTTTTTACAAAGTGGGTGGGCACGTTAAAGCTTTCCAGATACTCGAACAGGAACGACGATACCGCGTTGTTCACGGCGGCCTTTTCCGCGGCTGCCTTTTTAGCGCCTTTTCCGGAAGCTTTCTCGTGAAATTCCACGATCACCTGATCGCTCTGTGATGTTGCATGCACCTTTTTGGTTGTGCCTTCCACCAGCAATTCTTTGATGTCCACAACGCATCCTCCGCTTTTAGTCGATCAATCCCAATCGTTTAAATATTCCATCGATGTTTTTCAAATGATTTTCCGGGGTAAACAGAGATTCTAAAGTGGGTTCGTCCAGATATCGGCGAACCTCCGGGTCCTGCTTCAGTTCCTCAAGCAAAGTGGATTCTCCTTCCCAGACCCGCAGGGCATTCCGCTGCACCCAGGCATAGGCATCTTCCCGGGAGACGCCCCGGTTGACCAGCGCCAGCAACACCGACTGGGAGAAGATCAGGCCCCGGGTCTGTTCCAGATTTTTCTGCATTCGTTCGGGATGCACCCGCATGCCTTCCAGGATAAAGCGGGTTTTCTCCAGCATGTAATACAGGGCGATGGTGGCATCGGGAAGGATGACCCGCTCCACCGACGAATGGGAGATGTCCCGCTCATGCCACAGGGCCACGTTTTCCAGGGCGGTCAACAAGTAGCCCCGCAACAGGCGGGCCATGCCGCTGATGCGTTCGGCCAGAATGGGATTTTTTTTATGGGGCATGGCCGAGGAGCCTTTCTGGCGGGCGCCAAAAGGTTCTTCCACTTCCAGCACTTCGGTGCGCTGGAGGTGGCGAATTTCCACCGCGATTTTCTCCAGCGTGGCGGCGATGATGGCCAGCGCCGCCAGATATTCCGCATGGCGATCCCGTTGCAACACCTGGGTGGAGATGGCCGCCGGCTTCAGCCCTAACTTTTCGCATACGTATGCTTCCACAAACGGATCCAGATGGGCGAAGGTGCCCACAGCCCCGGAAATCTGCCCCACGGAGATGGTTTCAATCGCCCGCAGCAGCCGTTCCCGGTTACGCTGCATTTCGCTGTACCACACCGCCAGCTTAAAGCCGAAGGTCAGGGGTTCGGCATGCACACCGTGGGAGCGCCCCACCATGAGGGTATCCTTATGCTCCAGGGCCCGGGCTTTCAATACCGCCGTTACCGCTTCCAGTTTGCCCAGAATCAACTCTCCGGCCTGCTTCATCTGTACCGCCAGGGCGGTATCCAGCACATCGGAAGAGGTCATTCCGTAATGGAGATGCCGGGCGGCTTCGCCCACATGTTCGGCCACGTTGGTCAAAAAGGCGATGACATCATGGTGCACTTCGGCTTCGATCTCCTGGATTCGAGCCACGTCAAAAGCGGCCTTTTCTCGAATCTCCTGCACTGCCGCTTCCGGCACCTGCCCCTGCTTCGCCCGGGCCTCGCAGGCCAGAATCTCAATCTCCAGCCAGATGCGGTATTTGTTCTGATCTTCCCAGATCCGGCCGATTTCCGGTAAGGTATATCGCTCGATCATCGTGAATTCCGCATGGCTTCCAGAGTGATGGTGAATTCCCGCACTTCCCCGTTGCGAATGGCTTTGACCCGGATTTTATCGCCCACTTTCAAATCCGAGCTGCGCAGCACCTGCAACATCTCCCGCTGATTGTGCACCGTGGTGCCCTGCACTTCGATGATGACATCGTATTGCCGCAACCCCGCCTTATAGGCCGGGCCGTTTCGGGCCAGACTGCTGATGATCACGCCGTAATCCACCGGCAACTCCAGAGCGGCCACGATCATGGGAGTTACATCCTGAGCATCGTAAATCCCCAGCCAGTACTGCCGATTGATCTGCCCCCGATCCCGGAGTTCGGCGACCACTTCTTTAATCTTGTTGATGGGAATGGCAAAACCGATGCCCACAAATCCCTGCTCATACTGGCTGCCGGTGTAGATAAAGGCGTTCATCCCGATCACCTGGCCGAGGGAGTTCACCAGCGGCCCTCCGCTGTTGCCCCGGTTAATGGCCGCATCGGTCTGAATCATGTCCATATACAGCCGGCCATCGTTGGTGCGCCCCCAGTCCCGATCCACCGCGCTGATGACTCCCACGGTAACGGTGGGCTTGTCGTTCAGTTCAAACAGGCCAAAGGGATTGCCCAGGGCGATCACCCATTCCCCCACGATCAGATTATCGGAATCGCCGAATTCGATGTAGGGGAGATCCTCCCCTTCAATCTTCAGCAGGGCGATGTCGGTGAGGTAGTCGCTGCCCACCAGATGGGCTTCGTAGCGTCGCCCGTTGGTCATGGTAACGATGATCTCGGCGGCGTTGCCCACCACGTGCTCATTGGTGACCACGTAGCCGTCTTCGGAAATGATAAAGCCGGAGCCTAACGACTCCACTTTTCGCTCATACACCTGATCGCGAAACAGTTCCGGGAAGAAGTATTGCCAGAAGGGATCGTCCATGAAGGGGCTGCGCCGAACCACCCGTTGCACCTGAATGACGTTGATGCCCACCACCGCATCGCTAACCCGGGCCACCGCCCGGGTGATGGCGTTCTGACGGGAGTTGTACAGATCGGCGGTGTTTTGCTGAATCCGGTCGGCGTTATCCTGGGCATAGGCAGAGGATATGAGGGAGGAATCTTCGGAAGA
>CAYQGB010000073.1:0-15071 GCA_964416895.1 uncultured Calditrichaceae bacterium | reverse complement strand
ATAACTACCACCGAATTGTTCTCATCGGTTTTCGGGGGGCGGGGAAAACCACCCTGGCGCAGGAATTGGCCCGACAAACCGGGTGGCGCTACCTCTCCACCGATGCGGAAATCGAGGCCCGGGTGGGAATGCCCATCGCCGGGTTCGTGGCATCGGAAGGTTGGGAGCGGTTTCGTCGGGAGGAGCGGGAGGTTATCCGCTCACTGCGGGAACTCCGGAAAGTCATCATCGACGCCGGAGGTGGGGTGGTGGAAGATGCTCGCAACATGGCCGATCTGGTCATCCAGGCACTGGTGGTATGGGTGGACGCCGATCCGGAAACACTGATTCGGCGACTGGCGCAGGCCGGCGACCGCCCCCTGCTCAACCAACCCGACCTGCGCCGGGATGTGCTCCATAACTACCACCGCCGCCGCCCTCTGTACGAGCAATACGCCCACCTGATCGTGAACACCTCCCGGGAAACCCTGGATAGTATCGCCCGAACCATTCTGGATCGACTGTGACCTTACCCTGTCGAGTAGTCGCCCGATTCCTTACCGGAGCAGCACCATTTTACGGGTTTGCTCAATCAACCGCCCGGCCTGTCCCGGCGTCGTCGGGGAAGGTTGTCCTGCGGTGAGTCGATACAGATAAATTCCACTGGCTACCGGCCGCCCGGCGTTATCCGTGCCATCCCACTGCACGGTATAATGCCCTGCCGCCAGACGCCGATTGACCAGCGTCTTCACCTCTCGCCCCAGCAGATCGTAGATTTTTAACCTCACCCATTCTGTATTCCCGATTCCGAATTTTACACTCGTCACCGGATTAAACGGGTTGGGATAATTCTGAGACAGGAAAAACCCTTCCGGCAGAGAAGGCCCCCGGCCAATTCCCACGGTGGAGCCTTCGGTAACCACCAGGCGTTGATTGGCGGATACATGGGTGAGCACATCCACCACCCCGGAGGGCCAGCGCACGATCACCGAATCCGCCACCGGGGCCGTTCCCAGACCGAAATGCAGGGTCTGACTATGCTGGGAAAGATAGCTGCTGCCGCCGCTCACTTCCTGAATCTGCGCCTGCCCTGCCACGACTACCCGCACCCGCGCCCCGATTCCGCTAACATTACTGGTGGTTCCTACCGTCTTTACCTTCAACCAATTTCCTCGATCCAGGGAATTTTTATACAGAAAGGTGCGATCTCCCCCGGCAAACTGGTGATTGACCACCACCATATCCAGGCCGCCGTCGTTATCCACATCGGCCACGGCGAAACCGTAGCCCATACTGGCATCCATGATGCCCACCTGATGGGAGATGTCGGTAAAGGCCACGCCGTCGCCCCGGAACAAGGCATCCTCCCGATTGGCGCCCGCCGCGACCGCCACAAACAGATCGGCGATCCCATCGTTGTCAAAATCGGCGAAGGCGGTGCCCCAGCACTCCCGATTCACGGCAATCCCCGCCTGCACGGCCATTTCCGTGAAGGTGCCGTCGCCGTTGTTGCGGTAGAAGCGGTTTCCCGGCGGGCCGTTGGTGATATAAAAATCCAGAAATCCATCCCGGTCGTAATCGGCCACGGCGATGCCCATGGCGTCGATATGGGCGCCGGTGCCGGAAGCCGCGGTGACATCGGAGAAGGTGCCGTCGCCGTTGTTGTGATACAGGGAACTGCGCTGCCCCTTGTCCATGCAGATGTACAGATCCGGCCACCCGTCGTTGTCGTAATCGAAAAAGGCCAGCGCCAGGGGCTTGGTGTTGGGTTCTCCGGCCAGACCGGCCTGCGCGGTGACATCGGAGAAGGTGCCGTCGCCGTTGTTCCGATACAGCCGATTGGGTTCATCCCCGTGCCCGTGGGCGTTGCCGTAATTGGCCACATACAGATCCAGCCACCCGTCGTTGTCGTAGTCCACCCAGGCAGCAGCGGTGGATTGCAGGGTGTCGGCGGGTAGCCCTGCCTGAGCGGTGTAATCGGCGAATCGCCCGTTGTGCAGATTCCGATACAGCCGGTTGGATTGCTCAAAATTGGCGATGAACAGATCCGGCCATCCGTCATTGTCGAAATCCCCCCAGATCAGCGATTTGTTTTCCCCGGTATCGGTGATGCCGCTGCTGGAGGTGACGTAGCGGAAGAATCGCCCCTCATTGCGGTAGAGCGCCACCGGTTCATTCAACCCGGTCGCCAGAATGAGATCCTCCCACCCGTCATTGTCGTAGTCGCAAAAAGCCGCCCCCCCACCCAGTGACTCGGGCACCCGATGTTCGTAGGTGTGGTCAATCCCCACAAATGGCGCCACATTGTTCATCCGATGGGTGGTTTCCACCACGGTGATATGCTGATTGACCGGCACATTCCGGAGCACATCCACCGCTCCACCCGGCCAGTATACCGCTACATCCACCGTGGAATCTGTGCCCACACCGATGGTATGCACGGGGCTGTTTTGGGACAGATAGCTTTGCCCGCAATGCACCGATCGGAAAAACCGTTGCCCCCCGGCGGTGTGGATCATGATCGCCGCCCCGATGCCATCCCGGTTGCTTACCGTCCCCTGAAGGGAAATTTTGATCCAGTTGTTGCCGGAGCCTCCCTGATTTTCCCACAGCACAAACGGATCCACCTCATTGAGCACGGCGATGTCACAATACCCATCGTTGTTGAAATCGCCCACGGCGTTGCCGAAGCTCTGAAAATTATCCCCGCCCTGCATGGCGTTGGTCACCCGGGTGAAGGTGCCGTCGCCGTTGTTGCGGAACAGGGGATTTTCCCGATCCGGGGTGCCGCCGGAAACCGACACGTATAAATCCAGATCGCCGTCGTTATCGTAATCCAGAAAGTTCGCGCCCCAGCAAATGCGATGCACCGCCACCCCCAGAGCTTCCGCGACATTGGTAAAGGTGCCGTCGCCGTTGTTGCGCAGCAGAGCGTTGCCTTCCTCGCCGTTGGAAATGTAGATGTCGACGTAGCCGTTGTTGTCGTAATCCCCTACCGCCAGCCCCATGGCGTCCATGGCCAGACCGGCACCGGAAACGGCGCTCACATCGGTAAACGTGCCATCCCCATTGTTCCGAAACAGGCTGTTGCCGTTGCGCTTGTCGTTGGCCAGATAAATGTCCTGCCACCCATCATTGTCGTAATCCACAAAGATGGCTGCCAGGGGCTGTTTGGTGGAATCGGCCACGCCTGCCGCGGCGGTGACATCGGAGAAGGTGCCGTCGCCGTTGTTGCGGTAGAGGATGTTGGGCACCTCCCCAACACCGTTGATGTGGCTGTAGTTGACCACCAGCAGATCCAGCCACCCGTCGTTATCGAAATCCCCCCAGCAGGCGGCAGTGGAGGGCAGAGTATCGGCAGACAGCCCCGCGGCCAGAGTCACCTCCACCAGGGCCGTATCGGCCTCGTTCCGGTACAGCCGGGTGATATCGAAGAAGTTCACCACCAGGAGGTCTCTATCGCCGTCGTTGTCATAGTCGGCCCACAGGATGGTTTCCGATTCCCCCACATCGGCCAGATTAAACTGACCGGTAATGTCGGTAAAGCCGCTGCCGGTATTGCGATACAGGGCCGGAGGAACACCCGGCCCGGTGGTCAGAGAAATATCTTCCAGCCCATCGCCGTCGAAATCGCAAAAACTGACTCCCCCGCCCAGAAAATTGCCGTTGTACACGTGGTTGATTCCCCGGCTCCCGGCCACGTTGATGTATACCACCTCCTGCCCCTTCAACGGCAGGCATAGCAGGCTCCACACCCCCACAATCCAGACTGCCAGAAACTTTCGGTTGCAGCACATGGGCGTTGCCCCCTGTGTTTTTAACAAAGACAGGCATTTTTGACGGAGACAGGCAAGATGCCTGTCCTACCATATTTAAAAAGAATGCCGGTTCCGTTCACACAGAACCGGCATTCGCACAAACCGGACTACAGAACCGCGCCAACGCGGTGGTGGATTACTTCAGAAGGATCATCTTCTTGGTATCCACGAAGTCGTTGGCCTCCAGTCTGTAGACATAAATTCCGGAAGCCACCTTCACACCCCGATCGTCGGTGCCATCCCACTGGACGGTCTTGAATCCGGCGGTCTGCTTTTCGTTCACCAGCGTCTTCACCACCTGACCCAGCACGTTGTAGATCTTCAGGGTCACCTGCGCATTTTCCTTCAGCGCATAGCGGATGGTGGTGGTGGGGTTGAAGGGGTTGGGATAGTTCTGTTCCAGAGCGAATTCCGTGGGAATGGCCGCCGTGCCACCGTCGAGGCCTACCAGCGGGGTTACGATGGTAGAGTAGCCCAGTTCGATCCACTTATCCAGGGCCGCCCGGGCGTTGTCCTCGAAATCGGTGATGTCGTTGCCGCCCACGATGGCGAATCCGACCATGGCGGTTTCACCGGGATTCAGGGTGAAGCCGTCTGCCGGCGGTTGACCATCCACGCCGCCACCCACGCCGACGACCAGGCTCTTATCGTTGGGACCGAAGGGATCGCCGAAGGGATCGTTGGCCCGACGATTGAGCATGTAGTCGTACTTGTTGGCTTCCGTGAAAGGCGACTGCCCACCCGGGAAGATTTCCTGGGCGTTGTCGGCAATTCGGGAAGCCCGGAAGGCGGTCTGGCTCAGCGGTACCGCACCCAGATAGGGCATCGGGTTGTTGTTATCCCAGACGTAGGCGATTTCCAGGTCAAACGGTTGACCACCGCCCACATTGGGATTGGTGTGGCTGATGAACCGCACTTCCCCGGTATTGGTGATGTAGTTGTTGATATCCCAGTCGTGATACATCCCGATCAGCAGGTTGTTCAGGGTATTGGGACCGGTATTGGTTACCGCCAGGCACAGAATCAGGTATCCGGAGTTGGCCGGATCGTTGTAGGAGTAGCTCCACTGCTCCACTTCCACCGGCAGGGGCGCATTGGGACCGTCGCCGGCTTGCGGGGAATTGGCGTGGTTGCTATCGTCGAACGCGGTGTGATACACGGTAGAGTCGGCGTTGAACGCCAGGGTGTCGATGTTCAGCACGCAGCGGAAGTCCTGATCCAGCTGGTTCTGAAAACCACCGGCATCAATCACCCGGGCCGCGTCGCTGACCTGATCCGGCGGCACACCGATCATAATCGCGCCTTCAAACAACTGGTTGGCGCCCAAAGGCCATTCCCAACCGGGCAGTCCGCCGAATACGTTCAGCATCCCGATGGTACCTTCGTTGGTGATGGCGGTACGATATTCGGGCGTATTGTGCTCGGCCAGCGCCTCGTTACAGACAATCGGCGGCGCCGTGGGCGTTGCACAGGCCGTATCGGAAGGCGGACTTTCGCCTTCGGGATACAGCGCGGTCACGTAATAGCAGTATTCCGTGCCGTTGGTCAGACCGGTATCCAGATAGTGCAGATTGGTGGAATCCACACTGGCGATCAGCTGGAAGGCTCCACCGGCTTCGGAGCGGTAGATGTTGTAACCGAGCACGCCTTCCAGGATGGTTCCGGTGGTGCCGGTTACGCCGCCGCTGTTGCCGCCTTCGCCTTCATGCAGGCGTTTGCTGACTTGACCGCCCACAGGCCCGCTGGTTTGCCGACCCGTCGGCGTATCGGAGAAGTGCACGCCCTGAGTCGCCGCGCCGCTCTTCTGGGCTTTGGCCAGGTAGTTCTTATAGGCGGTCATGTCGAAGCCTTTGCCGCCCAGCACCTCATCGGCAGGGCCGATTTCCTCGGCGGTGCCGTCGGGATACAGGCGCATGACCATGTTGGCGTTGGTCAGCACGAAGGCGGTGATGCCCAGGTTCCCGTACAGCGCGGGGTTACCACCCACCACGGTGAACAGGTCATCCCAGGTAGCTCCGCCGTCCAGGCTGGCCCAGTTGCGGTCGATGAAGGCGTTCTGGTTGGTCAGGTCGTTGGCCAGACCCATGAAGCCGTTCTCTTCCAGGCAGCCCACGTAAAAGTCACCGGAGCCGACCAGAATTCCCGCCCCGCTGACATCCTGCACGAAGGTGCCGTTGGCGCCGCCCAATCCGGCCACACTATGCACCGGCGGAGGCGTCGGTCCGGCCACGGCGCCGGCAGGATCCAGATAGACCCGCATTTCCACCGTGGAAGTGGGATTGTTCTGCTGAGAGAATTCCACCCACAGCAGTTGCACCGGGTAGGAAGGCGGGGTAAACCGCACCGCCAGTTCGCACACACCCTGGGCGCTGCAACCCAACTGGGATTCAAATCCACCGTCATGGTACGCGATGGAGATGGTATCCTGCACGCCTCCCGGAGGTGCCGGGGGATCCCACCACAGCTCAATTTCCTGATCTCCGGCCATGGCCTGCAGGTTGCGCGGAGGATTGAGCGGAGGCGGAGGCGTGGTATCGCCGGTAACGATGAAGTGATCCACCCACACGTTGTCAGACGCGTTCCCGGAAGGCCCGCCATCCTGATGGTAGTGGTTCACCGCCACATAGATGTCATTCCCGGAAAAAGCGGAAATATCGAAGGAGAACCGATGCCAGGAACCGATGGGCCCGGGTACTTCAAAGTAGGCGATTTCGGTAAAATCACCCGGGTTGGTGCCGGTAGTGGAAATCAACACTTTCAGCGAATCGGGGAAGCTTCCCCCTACCGCACCGGCATAGAAGACCAGGCTGTCAAAGGTTGCGGCGGGAATTTGGGGACTGATGATCCAGTCGTCGATGAGAAATCCGTTGGAATTCAGGTATCTGTTCCACCAGAAGCTCACCCCGGACTCCGGATTGACAATCTGGCCGCCGCCGAAGTCTAATTGTTGCACGAACGTCCAGGTACCGCCGCCACCGTCGTTATCCAGCACCTGCCAGCCGGCGGGTGGTACGGTGTCGCTGAAGACTTCTTCAAACAACACTCCAGGACCGCCGCTCGGCGGGCTTAACACGGTGACGTTCAGCGACCACTGATGCAGCGTACCATCATCGCCGGCAAAGTCGTCGATGATGTACAGTTGCCACATACCGTTGGGATCGCTGCCGTTCAGGTTGGCCAGCGGTTCTTCCGGCTGGAAGATTCCCGTAAAGGGAGCGCTTCCGGCGGTGATAGGCGTGCTGGCCTGATCATCAAACACGGTACCGATGTAGTTGTCGCCGCTGCCGCCGTTGTCGGTGGACAGTTCGATGGTGTCCAGGTTGGGAGCTACCAGGAAGATATCCAGGTCGCTATCCCAGGTGTGGGTCAGCGAATCGATGATCACTTCCACATCCACCACTTCCGGCACCTGATCCGCCGACAGGGTAATGGTCAGGGTATCGATGGTGGGCGGCAGAGAATTGCTGATGGGCTTGTTCACCGTGTCGCTCTGCACAAACACCGTTTGCAGTTGCGAACCGGCCGGGAACACCCGCACGGAATCGGCCGCGCTGTCGTTGGCGGGATTGCCGTCACCGGTCAGATTGGCGGTTACCGACAGTTCAAAGGCACCATCGCTGGCCGGAGTATAGGAATACACAACTGTATCCACCTCTCCCGGCGCCAGCGACACCAGAATGTCGGCCAACGGCATTCCGTTTTCCGCCAGGGTTACCGGCACATCCACCTCGGCATTGGCGCCCAGGTTGGCTACTTCCGCCTCTACCATATAAGTGTTGCCGGCAATCATCAGGTTGGTTTCCGGCGCCACCCAGTTCACCGCATAATCATGCGGTAAGATGGTGGTAAAGGCATAATAGTCGTTGTCGGCATTGCTGCTGCCATTACCGGCCAGGGGCTGATTAGGCCCGGCGGCCATGATGGCATTGGCCGGATCCGCCTGAATGCCCACCGTGGTGGTCATGTTGGGCGATCCGGAACTGCTGCCGTACATATCCACGATGTAGATGTTGTTGGTGCCTTCTTCCAGCACCACGGACATGTACTCGAAAGAGGTATTGGGATTTCCATATTCAAAGGAATACCACTTGATCCAGAACTGGGACGGCTGCGCCCCGGTGGAATCGACAAACAGTCGGGTGAGAATCCGGTCGTTGCTGCCCGTGGGGGGGTTGGCGGTAAAAGCATCCCAGAAGCAGGCGATGGTCAGCGGGGGCAGCGAATCCGTGGGCAAAGGCTGGTTTTCGTTGGGAGGCGTGCCCGTTACCGTGGTATCGAAGGTAACCAGCCCGTTCTGGCTGACCCGGAAATGGGACACCGGAACGCCGCAGAATTCAAACGGGAAGGGAATGGCGCCTACCCGGGACCAGAAGTTGGCCGAATTGGAACCGTTTTCCAGGGTGTCCCACAGGGCGGTGTTGGCAAAATCGGCGTCGGTATTCAGCCCGCCGGGGTTACCGCCGTTTTCCACATAGGCGACGTTGTAAGCGCAATTGGGGCCGCCGCCGGCCGGGGTAATGTCAATACCCCACTGCTCCAGCGTGCCGTCATCGCCGCCGGCGTCATCGGTGATCATCAGGATCCAGTCGCCCCCGGCATCCATCCCGTACAGAATAGACAAATCCCCTTCGGGGATAAAGCTACCGGTAAACGGGGCGCTACCGGCGGTAATGGGGGTGCTGGCTTCCTGATCGAATACCGTACCGATAAAATCGTCGCCGCTACCTCCGTTGTCGGTAGACAGTTCGATGGTATCTCCCGCAGGAGAAATGAGAAACATATCCAGATCACCATCCCAGGTGTGGAAGAGGGTATCGATTCGCACATTGATGTCCCCGATCGTGGTACCGGGGGGAATCGAAAGGGTATCGTAAGTGGTGGGGATAGTGTTGGAAATGGGCTTACCCAGATTCCCTCGCGTGTAGGACTGCGCCCAGATCGTGGAGACCGAGAGCAGTGCTACACAGAGAATCCACAGGGTTGTTTTGTACCGCGTGCTCATACTTACCTCCAACGCTATACGGTTGCATAGGAAATTTACCTGTCACATATAAACCTTCACGACCTCCAAATCCGGGCCACTCATCGGGAGCCGCGTTTATGTGCGGTAACATCCCTGTCCTTTTTAACCGCACGATGAACCCTTGCCCGGGCCTGCTGAAGTTGCTGCAACTTCCGCTGCTCCCGCAACGTCAGCCGCTGGGCCTTCCGGGCTTTAACCTCCACCCATTGTCCGTTGACCAGGCGGTACGTTTTGGTCGCGCTGGCCTTTTCCTTCACTTCTACCGCTGTGACCCGCTGATCATCCGGATCACCGCCACGGGCCCGATCCTGAGCCAGAACCGCGCTCGTGCCCAGCAGTAGAAGCGCTGCGAGGATGAGCCACATGCATCTTTGCATAGCATCGCTCCTTTGGTTTGATTGATGGATACAGGATTTGATTGGGTCACTCAACCTGCTTGAGAAAAGTCAGTTGAATATCCGACCGGAATTGTTCCGGTGATAGATGCGTGGGGGAAAAGGGTATCGAAAAACCGCCGATAGATTCCTCTCGCATTGGTTGTCTTCTATGCGGAAAGAGATGTTGTCGCCAGAATCGTGGAAGCACTACCCTACAAGTGCATGGGAATATATCACAATCCAACAAAAAAGCAAAAAATTTTTCTACAAAAAAGAGGGATTTTTCAGGGCAAATCCATGATTTTCTGAAGGGTTTCCGGCGAAACGTTCAGCAGTTGAATGGGAACCAACCGGGGCGTCAGGGTTTTCCAGTTGGGGTTCCGGGCGAATACGGCCCGAAACAACTCCAGGGCCTCATCCACCCGACCGGCGTTGGCCAGGGACACCGCCGTCCAGTACTTCATTTCCAGATTCTCCGGCATCATCTTCATGGCCGCCCCATATTCCCGAAGTGCGCCTTCCACGTCGCTGTGTTCCATGGCCACATCCCCGGCATTCATGTGCTCATAGGCCCGATACACTTTTAGCAGCCGTTTTAGCTCTTTCACCGGTTCCGGGTGATCTTCCACCCGCAGGTCGATCAACCGATCTTCCCAGATGTTGCCGGTAGCTTCTCCCCGCACCACCACCAGGGCGGCGCTTTGCTGCCCCCGAATATCGCCCCCCTCCGCTTGAGCCGCTTCCAGGGCGGCCACCAGGCGTTCGGCCAGCGGCCCGGAAGTGGATAAAAACGCTTTCTTCATCGCCCCCCAGACGGTATTCTTGAGCATCAGGTTGGCCTGAACCGAATAGTATTTGCCGTGAAGATGCCCCGCTTCGGGAATGCATTTGGCCCCGGTGTAGGTCGCAGTATTCCCTCTGGCGTCGATAATGGCCACCTGGCGATAATCCCGACCGGAATCTTCGGCGATCAGGATGTCCAGAGCCTCCTGAGGGGATTTGCCCTGTTTCAGCAGTTCCAGCCCCCGGGGGCCAAAAGAGACGTTGACCAGCGATTGGGTGGCCACCGCGCCCACCCCGGCTTCCGCCCAGGTGACCACGCTGCCCACGGAAAACCAGTGCGACTGCACCGCCGCACCGATCTCACCGGTCACCGAATCGACGGCGACAATGGAATATGTGTGGGCAAAAGGCTGGAGATACAGGGATTGTCCCATAAGAGAGGAAAAAAGGAAAAGAAAACCCACCAACGCGAAACATCGCATAGGCACATCCTCCCGGGCTGGGTGAGAGATAATATACCGCTTTTGCTATCCAAACCCTATGCGGGAATAAAAATCGGTTTGCCGGAGAGTGCCTCCGGTGTTTCCCATCGGCTACTTTCCGGCCCGCTTTCGGCGCCTCTTTTTTGCCTTTAATCTTTCCTTCTTTAATCTTTCATCTTTTCTTCTTTCATCTTTCCCACCTCCCCGGCCGGGCGGTGCGGGAGCCGTTGTGTCCGGCTCACCCCATAGCACCTGTTTCAGGAGGGCATACTCCTGTTCAAAATTGGGGGTAAAGACCGCTTTCCCCAGATTCCGTTCGATCTCTTCCCGGTTCCAGAACCGCCCCTCGGCAATCTCCTTTTTATTGATGTAGAACGGGCCGTCATCTTCCAGCAAAAACGCATGCACCAGTTCGCTCTCGTACCGGTTTTGCATCACGTAGCGGAACAGGGGGCGGAAATTTCCCATCGAGATCCCCAGTTCTTCTTCCGCTTCCCGGTGCAGCGCCCGGTCGATGGATTCCCCGCTGCGCACATGGCCGCCCACGGCGGTATCCCAGTAACCGGGATACAGGTCTTTGGTGTCGGCCCGCTTTTGCAGGAACAGCTCTCCCCGGGAGTTGAGGATGTGCACATGCACCACCGGATGGAGCAGTTGGGGATTGCCATGCACCAGGCGCCGGGGCGCCCGGCCGACCACCTTCCCCTCCGGGGTCACCAGATCGAACCACTCATCGTCCCGGAACTCCCGGAGCATTTTCCGGCGCTGCCATCGGGTGCGAACGAATTCTACCGTTACCATCGCCCCCATCAGGATGTAGAACATGCCTCCGCTGATAAAGCCCCAGGCCTCGGTGCTCAGATAGAAAGCGGCGTAGAGGGTCAACCCCACATGCGCCACCACCAGAAAAAACATCCGGCGCATCATCCGGCGCATGTGGCGGATCTGCTCCGGATTGAACTCGATCCCTTTCATGTACCGCCCGGTCATGCGAATGAGCAGGGGATTGGTGGAGAAGCCGGTCACCGCCAGCAATCCAGCCAGGATCGATTCGATCAACGCCGGTTTAATTTTGAAGAAAATGTCGTTTTCCAGAAGGAAAGAAATTCCCCCCAGGGCGGTGATCAGCGCGGTGTCGAACAGGATGAACCGATCCAGGCGTCCTTCCCGGAAGTACACCCAGCCCGCTTCGGCCAGGCCGAAGCCCACCGCCACCATCAGCCCCACTTTGAGGCCGAATAGCTCATCTGCGGCGACAAATACCAGCAGGGGCAAAAACCCGATGGCCAGATTTTTGAACAGAACTTTGCGGTCGAGCATGGATCGATGCCGGTTGAATGGTAGAAATTCGGCCGTTACGAAAGGGAGGATCTGGGAAGCGCGTCTTCCACCTGCTGGATGCTGTGGATGGCCCGGGCGATGCGGTGGTGTCGGGGGGGAAACCGGGATTTGTAGATTTCCAGGGCTTTGCCGTAAGCCATCCGGGCCGCGGCCACTTTCCCCTCCCGCTGATACACCCGCCCCATGTTGTAGTAAATGTCTCCCACCACCGGATCGGTGCCGCTTACCCGTTGCCGGCGAATTTCCAGCGCCCACTGGAAATAGGGCAGCGCTCGCTCCAGGTCATCGCTTTCCAGCAAAATTTCTCCCACCTGATTCAGTTGCATGCCGATGTAGGGGTGCTCTGCTCCCAGGGCTTTCTCGATGGTCTCCAGGGTGCGATAAAAGCAACGCCGGGCCAGTTCGTGGCGCTGCTGCCGTTGATAGGTTCTCCCGATCTCCTGAAGAATCGCCGCGGTGTAGGGATGCTCCAGGGCCATCTTTTTTTCCACAATTTGCAGCGCCCGCCGGAACTGATCCAGGGCGTTTTCCAGCTCTCCCTGGCTACGCAGCGCTCTACCGAATTTGATCAGCAGGGGGACCAGCACGGGATGGCGCATGCCTAATTTGGCCTCACACATCCGCACCGCCTGGCGGCAATTCAGAAAAGCTTCCTTGAAGTCTCCCAGTCGTCGGTGCACTTCTCCTTTGTTGCTTACCACGATAGCCCGGCAGGGATGGTTGCTCCCCCGCAGATGGGCATCGGCCAGGTCTTCGGCCCGTTCCAGGTATTCCAGCGCCAGATCGAATTCCCCCTGCGCTTCGTGGAGCAGACCCAGATTGTTGAACACTTCTACGGCCAGTTGCCGGGGGCGAATGGTTTCTGCCAGGGATACCTGGCGGTGAAAATACTCCCCGGCCTCCCGGAAGTTGCCCAGCAAAAAATGAGTTCGCCCCAGCTTTCCCCAGAGATCGAATTGGAACAGGGGCTGCGCTTTGGGGGGAAGGGATTCCTGTTCCAGCAAGAGGATTTCGTATATGTTCAGCAGCTCTTGCTTCTGGGCGTACGTCTCGCAGGAGCCGGGGCAGAAGAAGAAATCGCTCAGATAAGCCGCAGTGCCGTATTTGCTCTCCAGGGGTTCGTCGATGAAATAGAATCCCGACCGCCACTCCCATAAATCCGGGGCGCTGTGGCGAAGTCGGTTGACCATTTCCAGGGGGAGCAGAAACAGAAAGGTCTTTCCGGTGACCCGCAACTCGCACAGGGCTTCGTTCAACCGGCTTAGCGAGGCATCGGCATATCCGTTAGCGGAGGGGGCGCTTTCCAACCCGGAGATGTACAAAATGGAGGGGGTATCCTTCCCCAGAGCTTTTTTCAACAGAATATGTCCTGCATCCGGGGCGCCGTTGAGGGAAATATCCGTCACCGGTTGGCCTAACTTCTGGGAGAGTTCTTTGAGCAGTTTTTTGCGCAGGGTGGGGGAGGGGCAAACGCAGAAATGCACCGAAAATTCATGGCTGTGCTCCAGAGACTCCACCAGTCGGGTGAGGTCGTTCATCGGCGCGGAGGGCCGACGCTTTTTGCGTTTCACCGAGTTTGCCATGATTCGGAACAGTTACGTCTGGTGCTTATCCGTCCCTCTGATAAAAAAGGGCATGGGCGACTGTGGACATCCGGCAAGCCCCTGTAGAGTTCGGGAATTCCATGCGCTCTGGTCAATGCGTTAATCGACGCTCCAATATAGGCGTTATCCGGGTGAGATACAACCCCGGAAATCACATGGCCTGTTTTCAGGGTCGGATCCTCGAAGTCAGTGGGTTGCCGATGAACTCGGTAGAATCCCTGAATTCTGTTCGACAATTCTCCCCCTTTTCCTCGTCAAGATTGACGAATATAGGTATCCGGGAGCACCCTGCCAAGTTAGGCTTCTCCAATCTTCGGGCCTTTGCCTGCACCTTCGCTCCGGCGGGGAGGAGGGCGATTTGTCGTCTGCCTAATTTATTGAGAAACAATGAGCTGAAAGTTTTATCCACTCAAAAAATGGACAATTTGTTTTCCCGTTTCCGCGGTTTCTTCGGTACATTTTCATGGGTTACCCCGGTGGTCTAAAAGCTGGCACAGGATATGCCTTCCTCCAGAGGTAGTGTTTTCATCGTAAACGGTTTCACTAAACATGAGGAGGTCATTATGAAACGCTTCCGTGGTTACCCGGTGCTGCTACTGGTGGGGATGTGGCTGGCTGGTTTCCCCCTGCTATCCCAGACCATATTTCACGATTACGGGCGGGAGAGCGCCATCTCGGTAGAAATCATTCGACCGGAATGGAGTGGAGAAGATAACGCCAATCTTATCACGTCGGCGATATTTTTCACCGCCCATGCTCCCCTGAGAGAAACTCTGTTTTTTGTGGGGGAATTGCCGGTGGCTCACGCCGGTTTCAGCAGCGATTTTGGGGAAGGGATCTCCAGCACTAATGTGGGGAATCCTTATGTGGGTCTGGAGTATCGTCCGACGGACAACCTTACTTTCTGGGAAATGGGAATCCGCCTGCCTCTGGCCTCTGAAGAAAGCGAGGCCACCTTTGTGGGATTCTTCTCCGATCCGACGGAGCGGGAGGAAGCCTTTACCCCTGATTTTTTGACCATAAGCGGGATGGCCAATGTGGTTTCTAAAGATACCCTGGGAGCCATGTTTCGGGTACGGCTGGGGCCGTCTCTGGCAATCAACACCGATAAAGGCGAATTTGAGGATGCCACGGAGTTGTTTCTCATCTATAGCGCCATGGCCGGGTACAGAGGAGAAGCCGTGCGAGCAGGGATCGCTTTTATCGGAAGGTGGTGGACTACCGGAGAAGGGGAAGATTTTGGAGAGAATTCCCTTCATCAGCTGGGGGTGTTTGCCAACGTCGGCTCCGGGAGCGTTCGGCCGGGGCTATCCGTTCGGATTCCCCTGGATAAAGACTTTCGGGATGTCCTGGATTTTATGCTGGGGTTAAATGTGGATTTCCATCTCCGATGAATTCATCGGAACGGGGCATAACGGGTCGGCGGCTCCGCTATCGGCTCTGTCTTTCACCGCACCTTCCTGCTGAATACCCTCCTCTGCAATGCCACCGGGCCTCTGGAATGAATTTCCAGCGGCCCGGTGGTATTTTCTGGTTTTGTTCCCCCTTTTTTTCTTCTTTGTTTAAGAATCGTTACTATTCAGCATTCATTTGCAAGAATTCTAATTTTGGTAACTATCTCGACAATGTCAAATTAAACCGCCCTCACCCATCCCCACCCCAAC
>CAYQGB010000072.1:0-15142 GCA_964416895.1 uncultured Calditrichaceae bacterium | reverse complement strand
GAGAAGGCGCTCCCGCGCCTACATATTCTTCCACCTAAACCCTATAAGAATTTCTGAAACAGACCACTTAGCAAGCATAAACACACTAACAGGAGGACTTTTCCATGGAAAGTTATCAACGAATAAGCCGGTGGCTGCTGGTGACGGTGGTACTGATGGGGCTGGCGTTGCCTGTGATGGCGGGAGCGAAACTGGTGCTCCACGAGGAGATAGTCGGCGATCATGAGCAGAACGTGATTACCATCTGGTTGGAAGGAGACCGGTTGCGCATGGAGTACCGGGCCGTCGATGACGAGTATGTGCTCATCTTTCGGGGCGATCGGCAGGTGATGTGGCTGCTGCAACCCCAATCGAAAACCTATGTGGAACTGGATCAGGAAGCCATGCGGAAGATGACCGAGCACATGTCCCAAATGCGGGATCAGATGATGCAACAGATGACCCCGCAGCAACGGGCCATGATGCAACGGATGATGGAACAGATGAAGGATCTTCCTCCTGAGCAGCGCAAGGCCATGGAAGAACGCATGAGGGGGATGACCGGAATGGGAATGGGGCCCACCTCTCCTCCGGTATATAAACAGGTCGCTTCCGGCGAAAAGGTAAAGCAGTGGACCTGCCGCCGCTACGAGGTATATCGAGACGATCAAAAAGTGGAAGACATCTGGGTGGCGGATTTTGAGACGGTAGGGTTAAGTTCCGCCGATTTGCAGGTGTTCGAGCAATTTCAGGAATTCTTGCAGGCCCTGAGCCGGCAGATCGGGGAATCCATGCAGTTTCTGGTAACCATTCCAAAGGAAGAATCCTCCCAACCGCCGTATCGGGGATTTCCGGTAAAATCGGTGGTGTACGAAGGGGCGCAGGTGGAAAGCCGGGCAGAACTGGTTTCTGTGGAACACCCGGCGGTGCCGGCAGCGTCGTTTGAAATTCCCGCCGATTATACCCGACGGGAATTTATGCGCATGATGATGGAAGGGAATTGATCCACCCGGGAAGTCTTCGGCGGCGCCCTGGAACGGGGATTACCGGGCTTTGGCCAGTTCGGGGGCCTTCAGCAGATAGGCGT
This sequence comes from uncultured Calditrichaceae bacterium, assembly GCA_964416895.1. GTDB lineage: Bacteria > Calditrichota > Calditrichia > RBG-13-44-9 > J075 > CAYQGB01. The sequence goes on along the minus strand of CAYQGB010000072.1, from coordinate 14,076 downwards.
AGATAAAGTCGTCCAGTTCCCCATCCATTACCCGCTGAATATCCCCCGTCTCGTGGCCGGTGCGGTGGTCTTTAACCATGTTATAGGGGTGAAAGACGTACGAGCGAATCTGATTGCCCCAGGCAATGTCGGTTTTGCTCTCCTCCAACTTCTGCCGTTTGGCCCGCTCTTCTTCCAGCTTCCGTTGATAGAGCCTGGCCTTCAAAATCTTCATTGCGTTGGCTTTGTTCTTGTGCTGGGAGCGTTCGCTCTGGCAGGTCACCACAATGCCGGTGGGCAGGTGGGTAATCCGTACCGCCGAATCGGTTCGGTTGACGTGCTGTCCTCCGGCGCCGCTGGCCCGAAAGGTGTCTATGCGCAACTCGTTGGGGTTGATGTCGATCTCAAAATCCTCTTCGATTTCCGGCAGAACGAACACCGAAGCAAACGAGGTATGCCGCCGGCCGTTGGCGTCGAAGGGGGAGATGCGCACCAGCCGGTGAACCCCGATTTCCGATTTCAGAAACCCGTAGGCATACGGCCCCTTGACTTCGATGGTAACGCTTTTGATCCCCGCTTCCTCTCCCGCCAGAATATCCAGCACCTGAGTTTTGAAGTTGCGCCGTTCCGCCCAGCGCAGATACATGCGCATCAGCATCTGGGCCCAATCCTGGCTTTCGGTGCCCCCGGCGCCGGGATGGATGGTCAGGATGGCGTTTTTGGCGTCCTCTTCCGCGGACAGAAGCCCCCGCAGTTCCAGATCCTTCACCGACCGCAACAGCTCCTCGCTATCGCTCAGCACCTCTTTGAGGATCTCTTCATCCCCGGCCTCCCGGGCCATCTCCAGCATCAAATGGAGATCTTCCAGTTGCTGATAGTGCTTCCGCCACTCCTCCAGCCGCTCTTTTTTGGCATTCAAAATCTTCAGGGTCTTCTGGGCTTCCTCCGGATTATCCCAGAACCCCGGCTGAGAGGTTTTTTGTTCTAATTCCTGAACTTCCTTTTCCAGTGCATCGACTTCAAAGATACCCCCGGAGGTTTTCCAGAATGCTCCGGGAAGCTTCCAGATGGGAGATAATTTCTTCGGTCATGGTCAATTCCTGTGGTTAAGTTTTTTGTTTTCGGTCCTGCGATGAACATCCAACTATACCAGTTTCACCCCGGTTCTCAGAATTTCTTTCACAAAAGGATTTTGAGGAGTAAAATCCTCAGGCGCAAACGGGATGACATCAATAGCACTGCTCACCGACAGAGTAACTTTTCTTATCTTGTCTTTGTCCGCAATTCTGTCCCCCTCGAATATATCCGAAACCAGGGCAATATCGATATCGCTCCATTCCCCATACTTCCCCGCTGCATAGCTGCCGAAAAGTACAGCCGTTTTTACAGGAATGTTGTGTTGCTTCAGGGCATGGAGATAGTTGTCAATTATTTCTTTTATTTCAGCAGGGAGTTCAACCACCGGTACAATTCCTGGATTTTTCACTCCTCACGTTTATCTAAATCGATCTCATAGATCGACTGAATCCGACAGGATTCAAAATAGTGTTCCAGGATGGCGTTGGAATCGTATCCTTCCATGGCCATGACCACTCCGCCGATCTTGCACATGCCCATGCCATGCCCCTGCCCGGCCCCCACAAAAGTGAAGGAAATGGGCGTGCCGGTTTCATCCAGTTCGCGTTCCACCAGGAAACAGGAGCTGGGCAAATAGTCGTATGCCAGCGCCTCCCGGATGTTGAGTTCCCCCCGGATGCGGTAATTCTTCAGGCTGCCGATCAGTTCGATCTCTTTGAGGCGCCCGGAACACCCCCGCACCAGAGGGATGATCTCGAACAGGATGCCGATGTCTTCCCCGGTTTTGCGGCGCAGGATTTCTTCCAGTTCCCGCCGGGAATAGTTGACCTCCCAGCGAAAATAGCGCTTCCCCTGTTCCAGCGATTCGGGAATTTCCCGGCCCCGAAGGTTGCACCAGGTTTCCGGGCGGGCGTGAATCCACTTGCGCACATTCGGCTCTAATTGCAGGTCACCGAACTCTTTGAGCGATTCCTTCCCGTCGAATTTCCCCTTGAAAAAGGGAGCGCTGCCGTTGGCGGCCATGCCGGGATCGTCTTCCGTATGCCCCCCACAAATCAGATGGAAGGGGGTATCCCGCACACAGGATTTGCTGAAAATCACCTGCCCGGCGGTCAGTTCCACCGCCCGGTCGATGTTCTCATCGGAGAACTCTTTTCCCACATACCGGAGGGTCTTGCCGCTGGTATCGTAGTCGTACGGCTCCCCCAAACAGTTGTGGTTGACCCGGGCCAGCGCCTCGCTGCGGCACACAATGGCTAAACTCTTGGCAAATTCCAGGGGCAAATCCGTGCCGATCTCCGAATAGATGACCCGCTTCAGGTAAGGCTCCAGGGGGATTTCGCTGATAGCCATCAACTGCCCGTGGATGTCGAAGCGGAATTCGATGATCCCGTTGTACACCAGATCGGTGAACTCTTCTCGCTGAAGGATTTCATCGTAACTGCGTACGCCGTAGAGCTTGATCTGGGTATTGATGTCTTCGGGAACGATACGCACCACACCGGCCGCTTCCGCCGACCGCTCATATTCCGCATCAAAGACTTCCAATTGCCCCTGGGGGGCTTTGACAATCTCTTTTTCCACGTAAGGGATAAAGTCCGGCTGAAAGCGCTTGAAGGCTTTGCGGGCTTCCAGTTCCGTGGCAAAACTTCCCACCTTGATGACGTATTTGGTGTTGTTATTGACCCGTCGATCTTCCAGATAGATATCCCCTCCCAGCACCAGAATTTCCGCCGACTCATCAATTTCCTTCACCCGGGCCAGCTTCTCCTCCACCACCTGGCGATCAAACGCTTCGTACACAATCAGAAAGTACCGCTCCTTTCCGGGCACGCTTTCCTTGATTTTAACCCGCCATTTCAGATCCGAATCGATTTTCTTCAGCAAGTCGTGGTCGTTTTCATCGCGCACGGAAAAGCGCCCCATAACCCGAAAGTCGATATGCTCCTGTCCGTTAAACAATCCGATCCGAAATACCGGCTGGTGATCAAGCACTTTCAGATGGATGGTGTTGTCATTGTCTCCCATAAGCCGAACTCTTCCCTTAGTTCCGGTGGATAAATTTTGCTCAAAGTCTCAAAATTTAGTCTATTTTTTCTAATAAATCAAGGTAGTTGCATGGGGTGGAGCAAAAATCGGCATTTTTTTTGAGTTTTTTGATCAGACGGGGAGCACCTTATAAATTTCAAGATAAAATTGACAGACACCCCGATACCCCGCATAAGCGTGAACCCAAGCAGATTTAGTGAATAGATGACTACTATCTCGTTCCCATCCCGGCGCTTTGGGATGGGAACGAGGCGAGACGAGAAACTCCGTTTCGAGAGGCACAAAAATATAGCCTGATTACCATAAATTTACCCATCCTACCCCGCAGGCTATTGCAGATTCGGCCTGAGAAGCCCCGGACGCTGTCATTCCCGCATGTTTTTAGCGGGAATCTACGACTATATGGCAGTGGATTCCCGATTAAAACGCTCGGGAATGACCATCTGCAACAGCCTGCCCGGCGCGAGAGTTTCACACATTTTTGCGTTCTATCCCGCCAGGCGGGATTGGAACAAGGGGAGTATGCCCAATCATTATTAGGTTCACCTCGCCCGGCGGGGCATCACGGTTGATCGCCAAAAACTCAGAAGTTTTACCCATCAAAGAAACCCAAGTTCTTACCCTCAGAAGTATAGTCAGGTGGGGATATGGGGGAGGAAAGCGAGGGGCTTACCGTTCAAACATCTCATCGAGAAATTTGTCAAACTCATTCCAGGGAACAATCTGGCAATCCAATATCTGCCTTTTTTCATTTCCCCCATAAATGATGCTTGTGGGGACACCCTCATGTTCCCATGAAGATACTGCGTTCTGCAGTTTTTTAACCATTTCGGGGTGCACCGTCATGCCGGATTTGGTCTCGATGGCCCACAGCCGGGTTCCCTGCTCGATCAAAAAATCCACTTCCTGGCCCCCGTGGGTTCGCCAGAAATAGAAGCGGGGAGGTTGACCACGATTCGCCAATTCTTTGGCAAGCTCGGAATAGACCCAGTTTTCAAAAATCTCGCCCCGGAGAGGATGGGCCATCAATTGTTCAGGGGAGCGAATTCCCAAAAGACTGCACACCAATCCGGTATCATAAAAATACAATTTGGGGGCTTTGACGATGCGCTTGCGAAAATTCCGGTGGTAAGGTTCCAGCAGATTGATAATGTAGCTGGTCTGAAGCACCGACAACCATTTGCGAATCGTTTTGTGATCAACGCCAATTTCATTTCCCAGGCGAGCCGTATTGAGCAACTGCCCTACCTGCCCGGCACAAATTCGAATAAAGCGAATAAAGCTGTCCAGGTTCTGAATCTGGGATATCTGCCTGAGATCGCGTTGCACATACGTTGCCAGGTAATCCACATACCAGCGCTCCGGGCGTAGTTGGCGGTCGTGGACCGGCGGATATCCCCCGGCCCATAACACTCGATTCATATCCGTGGGTATAAAAGTTCCTCTCTTTAGCTCTCTCAAATTGAATGGGAATAACTCCAGGATCGCCGTGCGGCCGGCCAGACTCTGGGTAACCTGCTCGGTCAATCCGAAATGCCGGGAACCGGTCAAAACAAAACGGCCCGGTTGAAGATGCTCATCCACCCACACCTGTAAATGAGAAGCCAACCTGGGAACGTGTTGCACTTCATCGAAAACAGCGCCATTCTGATAGGGGAGAAAGAATCCCCGAGGATCGGTGTTGAAGTAATCCCTCTGCAAAGGATCTTCAAAAGAAACGTAGGGGAGTTCGCGGAACGCGGCCCGTGCAAGGGTGGTTTTACCGGACTGCCGGGGACCGGTGATGGTAATTACCGGATACTCCTGGCGACACCGGTTCAATTCGTTTTCAATATCTCGCGGAATCATAGTGGAAATGTAACACCTGATATTTGGGAATCCAACTCCCAAATATCAGATCAGCGTTTTTGCCCTCACCCTACCCCTCCCGCCCCGCCGGGGGAGGGCCGGGGTGGGGATGGGTGAGGGTGGATTAATTTGACATTGTCGAGATAGTTACATCTGCAAAATACTCGGTTCTCCTGATAGCCTGATACCCGAATATCCAATACCCCCTCAGCAATTCGGGGTTGGCAACGCCAGGAGGTTGTGCCTAAATTTAAAATATCCAATGCACGGGAATCTACCCAGGAGGTATGCCATGAACCGGGAAATTGCCACCCAGCAACTGGAAAACGGCAAGGTATTCAAGCTGGTGCAGGGAGACATCACCGAAGAGCCGGTGGATGCCATCGTCAATGCGGCCAACTCCTACCTGAAGCACGGCGGAGGCGTGGCGGCGGCCATCGTGCGCAAGGGAGGGCCGGAGATTCAGGAGGAGAGTGACCGGGTGGGGTACGTGCCGGTGGGGCATGCAGCCATCACCGGGGCGGGAAAGTTGCCTGCGAAGTATGTCATCCACGCCGTGGGGCCTCGCTGGGGCGAAGGCGACGAGGACAACAAGCTCCGCAACGCCGTACTGAACAGCCTGAAGCTGGCCGAAGAGAAGGGGCTGACCACCCTCTCTCTCCCGGCCATCAGCGCGGGGATTTTCGGCTTCCCCAAAGATCGTTGCGCCCGGATTATCCTCTCCACCGTGCGGGACTATCTGGAATCCCATCCGGAAGGCAGCCTGCAGGAAGTACGCATCTGCCTGTTCGACGCCCCCACGGTAGAAGCGTTTCAGGAAGCGTTCAAGGCGTTGTAAACCCATTCAGGAGGGGGCGGGTTTTTGGCGGGGGGCCTGTTAAGGAAGAAGCAACCACTTCCAGGCCGGTAACACCCGGATGCGCCCTTCGGCAACCTCGAACTCCTCTTCTTCATCCAGCGTCAGAATGTAGCCGGTAGAGAGGTGGAAGTGGCGCATAGTTTTGCGGAGGGCGGTCACTTCTCGTTGCCGGGTCTGTTCATCCAGCAGGGAAGCGCATACCTGATACGCTTCCTGCACTTCTCCCTGCGCCTCAACGATGAAATCGCATTCAAAACGATTCCGAAATACATATACCTCCTGCTCCCGCCGGACAAACTCCAGAAAAACGACATTCTCCAGAAGCTTTCCCCAATTTCCGGCAAATTTGAAGGTTACCGCATTCACCAGCCCGGTATCCACCCCATAAACCTTCTTATTCCGGCTTTGCTGTCGAACCGGCGAAGGATCATAGGGAAAAAGGATAAACACCAGAAAGCAATCGGTAACATATTCCAGGAACCGATAAATCATATCTTTGCTGACCTTTATTCCCAAACTTTTCAATTCGTTATAGAATTTATGCACGGAGAATTCACTCGAAATGGTATTCAACAACCGCTTGATAAACTGCTTGAGGATCACCGTATTGCGAACCTGATACCGGTCAACAATATCCCGGAATAACATGACATCGAAATAGGATTGTAGGGTTCTCTGGATCAACGTTTCATCAACGCTCAAAATTTCGGGAAACCCGCCAATGGAGAGATAACGCATCAACTCCCTTTTAAGGCGAACCTTGTTTTCGGTGGAATAAAGATCGGAAACATCCATTGCCTGAAAACGACAAAATTCTCGAAAAGACAGCGGCAACAGGTGATACACCAGATGCCGCCCCCGCAGGCTGGTGGCGATCTCTTTTCCCAACATTTTTGCCGAAGAACCGGTGAGGAAAATATGAGGGGTCACGGTATCATACAACCGCCGCACAAACTTCTCCCACCCCTCCACTCCCTGAATTTCATCAAAAAACAGGAAGATTTCCCGGTTCAGATTCTCCGGATACAATTCGTAGAACGCCTCCAGAATCCACTGAAGTTGCTGAACGGATAAATCCAGCCGCTCGTCTTCAAAATTCATATACAGGATTTGTTCTACCGAGACCGCTTCCAGCAAACGATTGACCAGGTGATAGAAATAAAAGGTCTTGCCACTTCGACGAGGGCCGATCAGGCTGATAATTTTTCCCGAACGCAGAGGAATCTGCAATTCCCGGGAGTGCACATCCTTCCGGGGAAACCGACGGTGGGAATCCCGGATCAATGTTTTTAGCAGTTCTTTCACAACAGAGTTTCCTTTTGAAAAGGAAAAATAAGAAAAATATTTCCTTTTCAAAAGGAAAATTGTGCATTGCCGGATTCGGGCAGGGATATGGTTCCCTTTCTGTCCTCAATGGCGGACGGACCGACAATTCCCGGATCGGGTTGGCAAATATCACCTCCGGTCATATATTTTGACCATGACCGATAGGAACAACACGCATCAAGGAGACTACCGATTCCGGATTATGATTGAAAACGAACTGCTTTCCGAGACCATCGAGCTGGCCCGCCTGGAGTTGCTGGTGCTGGCGCTGCCCCAGGTGGAGCCGTTTCGGTCTGCCATCGGGGAGCGGCGGGAACGACAGGCGCTGCTGGTTCGCTGGCATGACCCTCAGGGGAAGTGGGGCATCGGAGAGTGCTCCTGCCGCCCGGATCCCTATTTCAACGGAGAATTCCTGGAAGGCGCCCTGTCCCTGATTCGCTATTTCATCTTTCCGGCGCTGCCCGGGCGGGGGCAACTCCGGCAGGTGGTGCAGGTGCTGAATCGGATTCGAGGATGGCCGTTCACCACCGCAGCGGTGCTGGAGGCGGTGCTGGACTGGCGGCGGCGCCGGGGGCAGCCCGATGCCCTGGATCGCCGGCCCGGCCCGCGCAGCCAACGCATTCCCGTGGGCATCTCGCTGGGATTGTTCCCCGATGCGGATTCGGCGGTAACCCGGGTGGAAGAAGCCCTGGCGGCCGGCTATCGCCGCATCAAGCTGAAAGTGATCCCGGAGATGTCACGGCACCCGCTACAGGCAGTTCGGGAAGCATTCCCCGAGGCCCCGATAGGATTTGACGCCAACGGCTCCTGCTCCCAAAGCGATTTCTCGTTTCTGAAAGAACTGGCGGCGCTCCATCCGGTGATGCTGGAACAACCCTTTCCTCCCCGGCGACTGGATCTGTGTTGGGCACTCAAACGGGAGTTCCCCCAACTCCGGCTGTGCCTGGACGAGAGCATTACCGATATGGGCGATCTGATTACTGCCCATCAGCTTGGGGCGCTGGATGAGTTGAACCTCAAGCCCGGCCGGGTGGGCGGCCAGCTAACCGCGGTGCAAATGATGGAGTATTGCCGGGAAACCGGCATTCCCCTGTGGGTGGGGGGAATGTTTGAAACCGGGGTGGGGCGACTGGCCAACCTGCGGGTGGCCGCCCGTATTCCCGACGCCGCAGCCCACGACCTCAGCCCTTCCCATCGCTATTTTCGGGAAGACATCCTCATCCATCCCATCCAGATGGATACAGACGGTTACGTGCATCTGAACCGTGAAGCCCCGGCGGCGATCAATGAAAACGCCGTTGAACGATACCTGCGTCAACGAATTATACTGGAAAAGCGCTAACCCGTAGTCTCCTTTTTGAGTGTTGTTGCTATTGAGAATATTGTTCTGTCATACTGAGCCTGTCGAAGTATGACAAAAACCGCTAAATAGTTGTCACCCTTCGACAAGCTCAGGGTGACACAAGACAGCTAAAGCATGAGCAACACTCATCAAAGAGACCACCCGCTAACCGGTTATTGGGAGAAAACAGGATGATGCTGGATTATCTGATCCGAAAGGCAACCGTTTTTGATGGGGAACAGATTGCCCCCCGACAGGTGGATGTGGGGGTGGCCGGCGATACCATCGCCCACGTGGGAGAGCCGCTGACCCGCTCCGCCGCCCATCGGGTGATAGAAGCTCAGGGGCGGTTCCTGTGCCCCGGTTTTATCGACACCCATGCCTCCACCGGCCTGGGATACATGATGCCCCATGCGGGGGACAACAAACTGTATCAGGGGGTAACCACCGAGATCATCGGGAATTGCGGCACCTCCACCGCCCCCATCGGGGAATTGCTGGTGCCCACCATGGAGCGCCTGGCGGCGCAGATCGGATTCACCTTCAACTGGCGTACCCTGGGGGAATGGTTTGCCCGGGTGGAGAACCACGGCCTGCCCTTCAACAGCGGCACCTTCGTGGGGCACAGCACCCTTCGGGGAGGCACCTGCCGGGATGCCCAGCAGGTCACCCGCCGGGAGATCGATCAAATGATCGCCCTGCTGGATCAGGCCATGCAGGAGGGGGCCCTGGGGCTTTCCACCGGTCTGGTGTACGCCCCGGGAAGTTTCGCCACCACCGGGGAGATCATCGAACTGGCCCGGGTGGCCTCTCAATACGGGGGGATTTACGTGAGCCACATCCGGGATGAACGTCAGGATCTGGAAGCCTCCATCGAGGAGGCCATCGAAATCGGGCGGCAGGCGGAGTTGCCGGTGCTGGTCAGCCACCTGAAGGCCGCCGAGCGCCCCAACTGGGGGAAAATTCCCCGGGTCATCGCCATGATCGAAGAGGCCCGCCGCCGGGGAGTGCGCATCACCTTCGAGGTCTATCCTTACGCCGCCGTGTCCACCAAACTGCGCACGTTCATTCCCAAAGCGATCATGAGCAACGGAGTGGAAGGCATGGTGGAGCGGCTCCGCACCGAAGAATGGCGACGGCGCAGCGTGGAATGGCTGGAACAGCGGGGCACCGACTACGCCGCCATGGTCTTGATCACCGAGAGCCTGCCCCATAGCCGGGGGCGCAGCATTCAGGAGGTGGCCCAAATGCGGCAGCAGCATCCGGCTCAGGCGGTGGTGGATGTGCTGCTGGCCGATCCCGACGCCTGGATCGTGTACCACTGCATGGCTCAGGAGGATGTGGACGCCGCGGTGCTGTGGCCCCACTCCATCATCTGCAGCGACTCCTGGAGCTACCCGGTGAATGCCCCCCGCCAGATCGGCGATCCCCATCCCCGCACCTACGGCGCGTTCACCCGATTCTTAGAGCGGTACGCCCTGCGGGAGGAACGGCTGCCGTTCGGAGAGGCCATCCGCAAAATTACCGCCCTTCCCGCGGATTGGCTGGGGCTTCCCCGGCGGGGGCGCATCGCCCGGGGAAACTTTGCCGATCTGGTGCTGCTGGATCCGGCCCGGGTGCGGGAGAAAGCCACTTTCGACAATCCCCGCCGGTTCAGCGAGGGCACCGAATATGTATGGGTCAACGGCACCCTGATGCTGGAGCAGGGAGAATTGCAGGAACACCTTCCCGGTCGTATCCTTCGCCGCAACGGTAAGCAGGGAGGTCGCCCATGAGCCAGGATACCGTCCGCATTCGCGATGCCACGCCGGAGGATGCTCCGGTCATCGCCGACATTTACAACGAATCCATCGCCGCCGGGGACGCCACCATGGACGATGACCCCAAAACCCCGGAATACTTCCGTCAGCTCATGGCCGGATTCAACAAGCGGGAGGCCATTCTGGTGATGGAAGTGGAGGGAAAGGTCATCGGCTGGGGAATCATCAAGCGTTACAGCGACCGCTCCGGCTACCGCTTTTGCTGCGAGACCTCGGTATATCTGTACCGCTCGCAGGTGGGAAAAGGCTACGGTACCCGCCTGAAAAAGGCCCTCATTGAGCGCTGCCGGGAGTACGGCTATCATCATCTGGTGGCGAAAATTTTTGCCGACAACCGTGCCAGCATTGAGTATAATCGAAAGTTAGGATACGAAATGGTGGGAATTCAGAAAGAGATCGGCTTTAAAAATGGCCACTGGCAGGACATCGCCATCATGCAACTGGTGCTGAAAGATGTGCCCCCGGAGATTCCGGAGAAGTATCGGTAAATACGGTGAAATTTTCTCCTTTCGCCGTTCCGGCCAAGGCCGGGCAGGCGTCAACTTATGGAGCAGGAACGCCCAAACGGAATCACCTCCACCGTCTCCCCTGCCGGGTGTGAGGCCCCTGGCTCCAGCACCACAAATCCATCCGCCCCGGTTAACGAAGTGAGCATGTGCGATCCCTGTCGGGGCAGGGGAAAGACGACAGGGTTCCCCCGGGGGTCTCGCTCCCATCGCACCCGGAAAAGTTGCGCCCGGGATACCCGATTGACCAGCGGCTCGCCCACGGTGGCCGAAATCGTACGATGCCCGAACGCATCCCCCACCAGGCTGCGAATTACCGGATGCACATAGTAGATATAGCACATATAGGCAGACACCGGATTCCCCGGCAGGCCGAACAGCAGGGTTTCCCCTTTTCGGGCAAAGAACAGCGGCTTGCCCGGCTTCTGGTTTACCCGCCAGAAAAGCGTCTCCATCCCGCAGGCCTCCGCGGCCTGTTTCACCAGATCGTGAGGCCCCACCGAAACGCCTCCGGAAAAGAGCACCAGTTGAGACTTCTCCAGGGCCTGTTGCAGGGCCGCCACGGTGCGCTCCAGATCATCCTCCACCCGCACGACCGCCCCGGATTGCCCTCCGGAAGCCCGTACCGCCTCGGCGAGCATGATGCTGTTGGAATCTCGAATCTGCCACGGCTGAACCGGTCGGTCGTAGGGCACCAGTTCCGTGCCGGTGACCACGATAGACACCACCGGCGGGGCATACACCGGCACCTGCTGAATTCCCTGGGAGGCCAGAAGGGCCAGCCGGGGAGCATCCAGCAGGGCGCCCTGTGGTAAGAGGGGATCGCCCGCCTGAAATTCTTCCCCCACATACCGGAGGTGTTGCCCCCGGGTTCCGGCTTTCAAAATGCGCACTTTTTGCCCCTGTATCTCGGTCTCTTCGACGGGGATCACCGTATCGGCGCCCGGCGGCACCATCGCCCCGGTGTTGATCCGGGCGGCCTGACCGGGTTGCAACGCCTCCCGGAGGGGAACCCCGGCCTGGCTCTCTCCGACCAGGGTCAGTTCCACTACCGTTCCCTTCCGGGCCACGGGCTGCACATCTTCCCATCGAACGGCAAAGCCGTCCATGGCGCTGTTGGTGTATCGCGGCGATGGCTCGATGGCCCGCAGGTCTTCCGCCAGAATCCGCCCCCCGGCCTGAACCAGCGGCAGGGAGTGGATCTCCGGGGAAGGCACGTTCCGCCGTACAATCTCCAAGGCTTCCTGAATGGTGATCATGGCTGAGTTTTCCCGGGTTTTTGATTGAGCAGGGCCAACAACTCTTCGGGGGTGAGTACATCCACTGGCGCGCGCTTGAAGTCGCTCACCCGGCGGGTAACGATGGCGTCGCAGCCGTAGGCTTCCGCCGCCCCGGCAATCAGAGCGGCCTCAAAATCCTCCATATCCAGATTGCGTGCCCGAATAAGGGCAAAATGATCCAGCGGAGCGATCTCCATATTGGCCAGAAACCAGTCGATCACATCGTGGGTATTTCGCTCATCCGAGAATTGCCGAACGCTGTAAAAAATCACCGGCAGGATGTGGCCGGGAAGCACTCCCACGATTTCCCGGGTTAGCATTTTGCTGAGCACCGCCGAGGAAACCGGATAGTGATGGGGGCGCTTTTGCAGAATATCCAGGATAATATCCAGATTCAACAACACTTTCATCGGTACCTGTCCAGAATATGGCGGTAATAATTTTCCAGGATGGGAATATCCGGGGGCACAATGCCGGAGATGCTCCGCAATCCCCGGAGGGGCATGTTTTCCCGGACGGTTTGCAACAACTCCACATACTGGCGAATGACTTCCGAGACCGTGAGCCGGTTCGCCCGGGCGTGGCGCTCCAGAAATTCCACCGCAGACTCGGGAAGCTCAATGGTCAGTCGGCGCATCTTCTGCTTGCTCATGGTGGATTTTCCTGATGAACGTTATCGAAGCTGCTTTCGCATCACAAGGGCATCTTCCTGATCATGATAATACCGGGGGCGAACCCCGAAAGGTTGGAAACCGAATTTCTCATACAACCGGATGGCCCGGCGATTGCTCCGACGCACTTCCAGCAAGGCAAATTTCGCCCCTCCGGCCTGTTCCAGCAGAAAATTCAGCAGCAGTTTCCCCCACCCTTTTCCCTGATGTTCCGGGGCAATCGCCAGGTTAGCAATATGAAATTCTTCATAAATGCGCCAGGCCACAGCATAGCCCACCACTTCTCCGCCCACTTCCAGAACCACCGGAAAAGAAAAGCGATTTTGCCGGATCTCGTATCGGTAACTTTCCCGGGACCAGGGATCGGTAAACACCGTTCGCTCGATTTTCTGTACCGCATCCAGATCGGCAAGGGTCATCCGGCGAATCACCACCTTCGGCTTCATGACACACCCTTGAAGCGCCTCATGTACATGGGTTCACAGGAAGCGGGATCGGAAAACTCCCGGTTCAGATAGCGATCCCGACCCAGGTGCAACAGCGCCCACAACTGGGGATCCCCCGGAGCGCCCTCCGGAAATCGAGAATTCGGGGGAAGATGGGGTTCCAGCAGGGGGCGCAGCCGGAGGGCATCTCTGCCCACCAGATACACCGGTCCGGGCAGCATGCGGGGAAGCTGCTCCGGCTTCAGCAACCGGTATTCTCCGGTGCGCACCGGGGCATGCGCCTGCCATTCATACAGGGCGCCAAAAATTTCTCCCCGGCGAGCATCAATGAGGGGGAAAACGGGCATCTCCTGCCGACCGGCCTGGTAGGCCAGCACATCCAGGGTGGGCACTTCCACGATGGGAATACTCAGGGCATGGGCCAGCCCTTTGGCCACGCTGTAGCCAATTCGCAATCCGGTAAACGACCCGGGCCCGGCCGAGAGCACCACGGCAGACAGCTCCTCCGGGGTCAGCTCCGCCGAGGTCAACACCCCGGAGATTAATTCGCCCAGGGCACGGGAGTGGATATGGGGAATCCGCAGCAGCGCCTCTCCAATCACTTCCTCGTCTCGCCATACCCCCACCCCACAGGTAATCCCCCCGGTCTCAATCCCTAACAAAATCAGGGAGTTTGGGGATTGTGAAATTTTATCCGCCATTCATGGATTCCTGTTCTTTTGATTTCGCCAAGAAATAGTCTTCTCCCGGTAAAGTCAAGAAAATATTCATTCCTCGCCCCTTTTTAGCATTGCAAAATCTGGATTCAATCCGTATCTTCCCATATCTTTTCCGAATTTGACTGAGGGGTGAGTTGGTGCGTCATCATGCTTA
>CAYQGB010000071.1:0-15243 GCA_964416895.1 uncultured Calditrichaceae bacterium | reverse complement strand
TTTTTGCTGTTTTCCTCTTATTTTCCGCCCCGGCGGAATGGAACCCCCCTCTCCCGCCGGGAGAGGGGCCGGGGGTGAGGGGGGAATCGTGGAAAAAATACTCCACCATTGCCGTTTAAGCACTTTCTCAATATGAGTAATTGAATAGTTACTCATCTTTTCTTCGGTGCTCCGGGTTGCCCCGCCGGAGAGTGGGTACCGATTTCTTTTGCTTTACCGGGAGGTGGCATCTAAATTTAGCCGATTTGCCAATCGCACCTTATCCGGGGGAATGTACCGGCAAAGCAGAGACGAACAAACATTTTCTTCTTCTAACCTAATGCCGGGCGGTTTCCCGCCGATGTAGCTTTTTTATCGGTCTGCAAAAATATCCATTATTTTGTAAAATAAGGGAGATGTATCATGGCACGGATGCTGGTCACCGGCGGCGCCGGATTTATCGGATCGTTTTTGTGCGAGCGACTGTTGCAGGAGGGGCATGAGGTGCTCTGCCTGGACAATTTTTTTACCGGCTCGAAGCGCAACATCCTTCATCTGCTGGATAATCCCCATTTCGAGATCATTCGGCATGACATCATTCAACCGATTCTGCTGGAAGTGGATCGGATCTATCATTTCGCCTGTCCCGCCTCGCCGGTGCATTATCAATACAATCCGGTGAAGACCATCAAAACCAATGTGATGGGCACCATCAACATGCTGGGGCTGGCCAAACGGGTGAAGGCCCGGGTGATGCTGGCCTCCACTTCCGAGGTGTACGGCGACCCCAAAGTGCATCCCCAGCCGGAGAGCTACTGGGGGCACGTGAATCCCATCGGGCGCCGCAGTTGCTACGATGAGGGCAAGCGGGTGGCGGAAACCCTGATGATGGATTACCACCGCCAGAACGGGGTGGATATCAAGATTGTGCGCATCTTTAACACCTACGGCCCCCGCATGGCACCCAACGACGGGCGGGTGGTGAGCAATTTTATCCTCCAGGCCCTGCGCAACGAAAATCTTACCGTGTACGGGGATGGCAGCCAGACTCGCTCCTTCTGTTATGTGGATGATCTGGTGGAAGGGGTGCTGAAGATGATGAACACCGATGGTTTCATCGGCCCGGTGAATCTGGGCAATCCCGCGGAATTTACCATGCTGGAATTGGCCCGACGGGTGATTGAACTGACCGGTTCCCGATCGCAAATTACCTTTCATCCCCTCCCGGAGGATGACCCCGTGCAGCGCCAGCCGGATATTACCCTGGCCCGGGAAAAGTTGGGCTGGGAACCGAAGGTGGAGTTGATGGAAGGTTTGCAGAAGACCATCGAATACTTTGACCGGCTGCTTTCCTCGGGAGCGCTTTCCCGGTAAAACGGCCTCATCACCCGGTCTCAGAAAACGGGTATGCGCTTTAAGGCTTAAAAGTTTTGAATCCTTTATGATCCACGACGTTCTGGTTAATTCCATCGCGCCGGTTTGCGACCGGTCTGGCCGTCGGCTGGAGGTGTTCCCTCCGGAAGCGCTGTCGGAATCCGGCGACGGCTCCCTGGAACTGGAAATCCTCTATCCCGGAACGGTGCGGGCGTGGTATCGGTATGATGCCGTCGAATGGTTTTGCGGGATCGGGGGGATGATCCAGTTGGTGCTGTTCGATGGCCGCCGCCGGTCGCCCACCTTCGGGGAATTGCAGGAGATCTTCACCGGCGAATATCAGGTGCAGGTGGTAAAAATCCCTCCCGGCGTGTATCGGGGCTGGAAGTTGCTTTCCGGGGCGGAAGGCCGGATACTGCGGTTGCTGACCCGCCCCGGGGCCATCGGCCAGACCCTCCCCCCCGATTCCGACCTGATCCCTTATCAATGGTAACCGGTTGCGGCGCTCGAGGCGACCCGGGCGTAATCCTTAACTGGAGATGGATGATGAAAGCATTCCCAATCCCGGTAGTTTTGGTGGTTTTGATCGGTTCGTTGGCTCTCCCGGCTCAGGAAACCCTTCCCCCTTATCACTGGGCCAATCGCTATCTGGAGTATCTGAAGGTTCGCGGCTACCTGCCGGAGTTATGGGTGATCAATCGGCCTTACGAGCGGCAGGAGATTGCCCAATATCTCCTGGAAACGGATTGGGAGGACGCTGCGCTTCCGGCGCAGGAGCGGGAGATGCTGCGCATTCTGCTCCGGGAATTTGCCCCCGAAGTGCGCATGGTGGAGGCCACCGCCGGCAAAGATGGGGGGCGGCTCCTCCGGCGGGCGCTGGACATGCTCCAGGCAGAACTACTACCGGAAACGGTTTCTCCCCGGATCAAGGCCGGGGGATTTGCAGAGGGACAACTCAGCCGTTCCCGGGAGGCCGGGGTGGCCCTGGGGCAGGGGGCGGTGCACCCTCAACTGGGGCTATTCTGGAAGAATATGCTCACCCTGTATCACAACTCCCGGATTTTCAATCGGGCGGATTCCACCTATATCGGGGGGGAATTCGCCGGGCTGCGGGCCTATGTGGAGCAGGGATACGCCGCCTTTCGGCGCCCCTGGCTCCGGGTCAAGTTCGGGCGGGATTTTATGCAGATCGGCCCCGGTCGCACCGGACAACTGCTCATCTCCGACAACAGCCGCCCCTTCGACATGTACTCCGTGCGCCTGGGCACCCGGTTTTTGCAATTCTCCTTCTGGGGGTTCATGCTCAACCGCCGCAGCGTGGGCAACCCCGATTTTACTCAATTCGGAACCGTGGCCAATCGCTATCTCAACGGCCATCGGGTGAGCCTGAACCTGGGCAATCGGGTATTCCTGGGGGTGTCCGAAGTGGTGATGTACGGCGGCCCCAATCGAGGCTGGGAGCTGGGGTTCATGAATCCCATCGGCATTTATTATGCCCACAATGTGAACGTGCGTTCCGAACCCGGCGGGGCGGAAGGCAACATCCTGCTGAGCTTCGACTGGGATCTGTATCTGTTCCCCGACTGGGAGATTTACGGGGAATTTTTGGTGGATGATTTTCAGATTGAGAAGAAAACCGTGGGGGATCTGGAACCCAACGAACTGGGGTTGATTGTCGGGGTCAACTGGGCCAGGCCCCTGGGGCTGGTGGGAGGGCTGGTAAACGTGGAATACGTGCAGGTGCGGAACCGTACCTATAACGTGGCCCTGCGGGACTGGGAGAAGTATCTCCATCGCAATCGGGTGATCGGCTATGCCCTGGGGAACAATTTTGAGCGCTGGCAGGGATCGGTGACCTACTGGCTGCGCCCGGATGCCAGCCTCCGGCTGGTGGTGGATCTGGTGCGACAGGGGGAAGGCAGCGTGGCCGGGCCGTTCAACACCGATTTTATGAATGCCACACTGGAAGAGGGGTATGATGAACCCTTCCCCTTCGGGGTGGTGGAACGCACCTTTCAACTGGGAGTGGAGGGGTTTTATCGACCCCATCCGCTGGCAAACATCACCGCCGGGGTGGGGTTGATTGACATCGGCAATTACCGGCATCGGGAGGGCGCCGATTTCTCCGATGTTACCCTCCGGGCGTCGGTATGGGTGCAATGGAGCAGGTTATGGAGCCGGTAGGAGAATTTGAGTTACCCCCCAAGTCGAGAAGGCGCGAAGGCATAAAAACGTATTGCGTAATGGATTGGCTACGCAATACGCAATACGCAATACGCAATGAGATGTATTTCCTCTTCCCAGGGAATGATGAAGGAGTTGACACAGAAGAGGATCACCTCAGAATATCCTCCACCGCAAAGCTCACGCCGGGAAGGAACGGGAGGCTCAGGTGATCTCCCCGATGAAAGGTCTGGCGCCGGGCGTAGCCGTCCGGTTGGGGATCGCTGTACACCTCGATCACCTGACGGGGCAAATCCACCAGCCAGGCCAACTCGATGCCCGCCCGGGCATACAGGGGCATCTTCACCTGGCGGTCATAATCCGCCGTGGTATCGGCTACCTCGATGATCAGCATAACCTCCGCCGGGCCAGGATGGCCGGAGGTGTAATAATCCGGGCGAGGCTTGAGAATCGCCACATCCGGTTCCGGTTCCGAATACTGATCCAGGCGAACCGGCCCCTGCACCCGCACAATGAAATTCTCCTGGCAGGCCCGATTGAACATCCTATTCAGCCGATCTACACAGCCTGCATGCTGGCTTCCAACGGGACTCATCTCCACAATCTCCCCGTCGATCAGCTCTACCCGATCATCCTCCGTCAGAATCCCCGCCTCCGCCATGCGGTAATAATCCTGAACGGTGAAGCGTTTGTGGAATACTTGAAAAGGCATTTTGCTTAATTTGTATACATGATCACATCTGTGGATACCAAACCGAACTGGCTCGATGGATATGTTTATATTCAGACCATACATCTTGTAGTTTGTCTCTAAGAGAAATTAGCGTTTGATACTTAAACTCACGTTCTCCCCAAATAAGCCACACCAAGGTTTGGCGAGTATGCTCTAAATACTCTTTCATTAAA
Organism: uncultured Calditrichaceae bacterium; assembly: GCA_964416895.1. GTDB lineage: Bacteria > Calditrichota > Calditrichia > RBG-13-44-9 > J075 > CAYQGB01. Next base: position 10,800 of record CAYQGB010000071.1, on the reverse strand, counting down.
TCTGCCCGGAGATACAACAAGTAAGATCGGGATGTATCCTCATCATCTTTAAATTCTCTATACATTGTACCAACACGCCCTTCAGAGTCATACAAGTCCCATTCGCCCTGCCAATTGGATAAACACAACAGCTCACAAAGCGATGGGGCTGGAACCATGATGCCGCTTACCTGATTGAGGAGACTGTGGTAACTCTCCCAAGCAAACCTGTAGACAGGAACTTCGACAAGAATGTCTGGCAGCCATTGTCTGCCATCATGCAGCGCAAAAGCTTCCCGGATATCACGCTTTGCTCCGCCATCTGGCTTGCGGAGGCTCTTTCCAAAACGCGGAGACCAAGGGATTTCGCCTGCGTACGTGTAATAGTCTTCCATCGGATATGTGCTTTCCCTATTTCCCGGATACTCAACTTCATTGAAAATGGTCAAAAGTTTCTGCACATTATCAGGCTTTGTCAGCAAGCTTTGAAGAAATGTAAATATCCTTCTTTCGTCATTTTTAGAAGACTGTTCGATGTAACCGTTCAGAAGTACCCACGGCCCTTTTTGGTTGTCTACCTCATCAAGGAACAACAGATTATCGTAACTTGGAATGGGTCCATCCGTGAGCCACGCGCTGGGTTCGGTAGGTGTTCCAGCGAATAGATCGGGTAAAGGAGGCCGCCAAATCCGCGCAGGCTCAGGAAAACTGGGATCTATATCGGCATCAGGACAGCGTTCGCCGCGTCGCCAATCTGGTAAAGCATCCCCGTCGAACCTCACTCCATACATCTCGAAGTAAGCAATCCAAGAATACTTCTTTCCATAGCGATCTAGCTTTGTTTTTCCTCGGCTTTCAGCTCGCCACGACCAATTAGCGATCTCTTTGTCTATCTCGGCAAATTGGCTTGAGCTATACCCCAACTGTACAATTCTGTATTCAATCTGACGCCGAACCTCGCGGTATGCTGGGTTATCAAAATCATAGTTCCTTCTGTCCGGAATCAGCCCGCCAATGGTGTAATTCCCGAAGTCCATGTGGATTGAGCCTTCGGCTTTAGCTATGTCGGAGTCGCTAATACCCTTCGGATCCGGAAATGGTGAAGGAATGTGATTGAACGGAGGTTGCAAGTAGCCCTGTTTTTCATCCGGTATACATCCAGGAGCCACCCGGGTTGCGAGCTCGGTTACCCCTAGGGCATAGTCCCTCATCAAGATATGGCGGGTAGCGTGTGGTGCTCCGGGAACAAACATCTCATCTACCAATTTGTTCGCGAATTCAGGGAGAGCCCTGCGCAATTCTTTGCCTCGGGGATCAGCCCAAAGCGACATTGCAATACCGTAACAAGCGGCAAGCATACGCTCCGGAACGTAAGGGTCATTTATATCGAGTGAATCAAGGGTGAGTTCGAACAGTGCTTTGGGATCACGGCAGCCAAACCAATACAAAGCACGTGTAGCGTGATCACGTAGAAGGCGGACTGTGGTTGTGAGAGTCCACATTACCCAGCGGGCTCGAAGCTGTTCTCTTGGATTGAGTGGTTGATTAGACCGCCAACGCTCTTCCAGATATTTAATGTCCTCAAGGAGTTCGTCTTGATTACGTCGAACCCATTCAGTCCACCGGAGATCGCGCTCTGACATGGACATCGAACGAAGAACCTCATCCAAGAATTCTGCATTGAGGGGGTGAGATTGAGCCGCACGAGTGCTCCAGAGTCGCTCAAAAAGATCCCGGCGACCACTTTGTCCTTTCGCCACAAGAATAGCCAACTGGGATACTGTTTCTCTGTCGAGAAATTCTTTATCTAGCCAAGCGGCTTCGTGAATCGCCGCTGTGCGGAGTGGCTCATTCAGTAACGGCCAAAGCTGCTGTCGGAACATCCGACGTGGAAAAAGACCGACCAGTGCTCGGAAGATGTCGCTTGCGAGAGGATGGCGCTGATTTATTTCTCCTGCTAAGAGCGCTGTTGTTTCTGGCTCATGTACCCAGTTTCTGAAATTTCTGCCGCCATGTCTCTCAAGCAAAGCATCCGCCACGAGGTGACCAGCCAATGGATCATACACAATTGCAAGGCGATTACTATTAGGCTGGTGGTCAGAAACTCTTACAAGTACACCCTCCTGCTCCAGAGCCCGGACAATGCTCTGATCCCAAGGCCGTCCGTCATCTCCCAGGATGCGACGCGTCTCATCGAAATCAAGGCTCCGGGATCTTGTCTCCCATAGATGCTGCCCAATCTTGCTAAGCGCAGTACGAACATCCGAGTCATAATAGCGCCAGGGGCGCTGTGACAATTCTGCTATGCGTTCCGCAACCTGATCAAGATGTTTTTCAAACAATGCAGTAAGCGATCCCGGCATAGCCTCGACGCCCACGACCTTATCACGATCCCGGTTTGTTACCTCACAAAACATCCGAAGCGTTAAAGGATGCTGCAGCAGTCTCCACGGTAACGCTGCATCTTTTGGATCGATTTTATAGAAGTGGAAATACCGTTCTATGGCCTCAAACGTATCGTGCTCAAAACCGGGGATCTCCAGCTGTTCAATTCCTTCAGGCAGTGCCTCTTTGACAAAATCTGGGCGAAGCGTACATACAACCAGGACATATGGATATTGCTCCAGTGATACATTCAACACAGCAAGCTGGCCCTTCCAGTCACGTGGATCTTCCGCCTCATTCAAGCCATCAATGACGATAGGTAATCGTCTACCAATGCGCCGTCCAGCAGCATCCACAGCAGCAACCAGAGCTTCAAAGCTTGGCACGGGATTTCCGTTGATTACGATGCGTTTTGCAAGATCATCAAGGCTTTTCCTGGAGGCCAAATCGCGTCCGTGCAGTAGCACACTTGCAGGCCGGTCGCCCGTCGGGGCAGTGAATTGGGCTGCCAACTGGGTCTTGCCGCATCCCGCATCAGCAACAACCGCAACCACTCGTTTATCCAGGGAATCGGTCAAATCAGAGAGAAGAGCATATGCCTCAGCAATATCTGCCACTATGTTGGTGGCTTGTAGAACAATCGGGTATCGTCCGCCCCTTAGTTTTCGGAGTAAGACTCTCCACGCTGCATTAGGGCCACTTCGACTGGCAAGTTCTTGTCGGACGACCTCATAGTCTCCACTCGTCAGAGCATTGTACGTCTGAGTCAAATCGGTTGCAATGCTAACGGCAGTCTCAACTAACTTTTCTGTCTCTTCGCCAAGATTTGCCGGCAAACCTGATAGCTCATCCCTGACAGCGGCTGCGCCATCCTGAAGCTGGTTCGCAACCTCGGTCAGTTTGAACCAAGCTTCCTCCTCACCCAATACGCGCCGGAGCGAGCGTTCAGCATCCACAACTTGGTGCACCTCAGGAAGCCATCTTTGCCTGATGGGTGCAACTGATTCCTTATGCTTTTCATTTAACAAATCCGGTGTTAGAACCAATTCTCCAAAATAAGTACTCCGAAGAATCTCGGCGGGACCGCTTAAATACTCTTCAACCTCTGCAGCCGTCCAGAGATGTAGTTTCATGTACGTTTGCAAGCCGTAAAACCATTCTTGGTCGCCTTTGGTCAGCGGGTATCTGGTCCAGAGCACCCAATCCGTCAATCCAGGAAGGATTTTTTCTGTTTTTCTTATGGCCTCCTCAATTTGCCTTCTCCGTGTGGTTCCTATTGCCCGTACGCTTGGAAGGTCGTACCATTTACACTGCCAACCATACCACCGTCCTGGCTCACCAAGTGGGCACGGTGAATGCAGTTTCAAGTGAAACTCAACCCCTGGCTGGTTGGCTAAGGCACGGAAATCCCCGAATTGTCCGTAGTGACGGCGGATAATCGCTCGGCACAACAACTCAAAGTTCTTGGCTTTATCACCAGGCAATTCTGCAAATAGATCCCAATTTACTTTTGGCACGGTACCCATTCCTCCTGCACTAAAGACCTAACGGCCGTATCCCGTGTTTGGATAGTCATGGGCTGAATACACTTCTACCCGGGCGCCTCTATCTATGAGGACCTTGAGGAACGCAGAGACATCCACTTCGTCTGTCGTGATGACCACTTTGTCGCCATCAAAATCTATTCGAACGTCATAAAGGAATTGCTCCAATTCCGCTGGACCGATAGTGTACAGGTTTACCTCCCTCAGGAATTCCAACATTGGGTCAGTAAACCGATCCTTGGGAAGCCGGTCAATCTCGCCTCCATTCGTACTCTGCATAACCTGGCTGACAAGTTGGTCGAACAATTCTTTGACCTTTTCTGCGTCTCGGGCCTCTTTGAAGTACCCGATCATAACGAGATTCATGGAATGTTCGGAACCGTAACCTTTCCAAATCTTCATCTCGAGACCTCCTGTATTGATCTTAATAATTTTAAAGCCTCCATTATCCCCCCAGGTCCGATAGGGATGCCCTTTTGGTCAAATGATGATCTCTTGAGTACCCCCGATGCATCGATATGAGCATATGCACGAAGCCCAGTTTCTTTAGGCAAAGGATCCGCAATAGGCATCCCATCTCGCCCCACTTCACTCACAGTCAGAGGGATAGGACCATCATAAGAACTTACCCATCTAAGGAGTGCTTGCATTGTGATCTTGTCGATACCGGTAGCGTTGTTTGTAGGGACCTCTGGAAGCAACAGAAATTCAGAGGCACCAAGTTCGGCTGCTAACGTGATGGCTGTATCTATCTCAGGAAAAGTTAGGCGATTTATCAAGTAGTTGATGCCAAAGGGGGCAATCTCGCGAATGGTTTCTATTCTCTGAAGAAGGGCTGAGAAAGAGCGTTGACGTATCTTCTCATAAGTGGTGCCTATGCCGTCCATGCTCACACGAATGAAATGTACATTTCCCTTTAAAGCAGTGGCCAACTGGTCGTCGATATGATGACCATGTGTTGTGAATGTCACAGCCATGCCAGTGTTTTGGGTAGCATACTCGCATACATGAGGCAGACTTTTGTATAATGTTGGTTCACCGCCTCCGAAACCTACACTAATACACCCATTCGCATCAAGCTCGTCCAACCAACCAATTACCCGGTTTATACCGAGTTTGGCCGGATGTTTTGGCGCAAAACAATGGGGGCACGCAAGATCACACGCATTTGTAACAGCAATGGAAATATGGCGCGGAGCAAGTGCCCAAAGATGCTTGGGTACCTTAATTTCATCAACTAACAGATTTATTCCTGTGTTGCGATTAAAGAAAAGTATTCCGTCAGGCCCAAGACGAGTTTTCATATGTCTTTAGAGAGAGCAATTGAATTATTAATTGCCCAACAAACCGATTTTGGTGTGTCCCGAAAAACGATATTATTCGTTTTCATGTAACCAAGTTCTCTTGTCAAAAGAACGAGTTTTTAGCATAGGAAGCGATATTTCAAAAATTCCTGTTTCATCATTTTCAGAGTTCATATGACTACGGAGGTATTTATCTCTTACCTCTGCTTCCTCTCGATTCCAGAAAGCTTCGACAAAGACAGGGATGCCTCGCTCTACTTTTACGAGAACCCATATCGACATATTCTTGTTCTGAGTCATTGTGGAATTTTTCCTGAAGTTTTGATACGATTATACCATTCAAATACGTTTACATATCCAAGAAATGTACACAATTCACTCAAACCACTTCTTTGAAAGGTAGGACGATTTAATTGTTTTACGTAAAGTGAACGTCTCTTATCATCAGACACTACACTGTATCGAGGTCGCAATTCTGGGGCTACTAAATGAATGTCATTAAATCTCAATAGTCCCGAATAAATTGGCGTTGAATGCTCTACCTCAAACAATGCTCGGATTTTGCCCGAACCACGATGTATCCAAACAACATCTACTTCCTGAAGAATGTTTTTAACCTGCTCAAATCCAGAGGGTAAAGCTGTACAGAAATTGAAATATTCTACAAGGTTCCAATCCAAACTATTTCGATCAGAAGTGGGAATCCAAATATCAAATCCTTTATAGGCTCCAATTGCTCCTAATAGTGTCTGTACTTGAGAATGAGTCAACTCTGGAACAGGCACTGATTGAGATAAATCCATTATTCTTTCTAATTCCGTCCAGCCCAAATTCCCTTCCACATTAAAGTATCCGGCTTTAGGGATATAAAGCTCTGTCGCATCCTCCTTTAAGAAAATTTGTACTTTGTACTGTCCATCGTTTGCCGGAGCACTAGAATAGAAAATTTCTTCATATTCGGAAAATTGAATAAAAAGGGGGTCTTTTTGACCGTTCCACAAAAAGCAAATAATTGAAGGACATCCTTCTAACTGTAATAAGTCTTCTTCTCTTAAACCATAAAACATTCGGTTTCCTCTATCGGTATGAACCTTAGAATACCGAATGTAGAGACGTACCGAAGTACCTTCGATTTGATATAGTGATTGACTTCTATCTAGTTTTTTTATTTTACCATGTCTCCGTATTAATTCCGCCAAAAAAGTTTTTTTGAATTGGTTTGCCATGGACAACCGAAGCGTTTATGGAGCAAATCCGATTATTCTACAAAACTGAGGCCAATCATGGCTTTTCCTCATAAATATATAGTAAACAATCAAACGTATTCAAGTGAGAATTTTTAGATTGGATTGTGGGAGAACTCATTGGTAAAATAACTAATCATGTTCAGATTCACTAATGTTCTTTCAAGGTTTGGATGACAGGTTGTTATCTAGATGCAATTCATAAAGACCAGAGATTCTTCGGGCTGCCGCTTTGACGGCACTCCTGCGAATGACATTAGTGCTTCTGAAGCTGTGACTCTTAACATAAGGCCGGTCCTTCCCTGGCGGCAGCCCTCAGAATGACGCGAAAACCCGTCACTTTAATCTTGAAAGAACACTAACTAGTTTTGATTAACATGCAACCAGCAGGCGCTGATATGCCCCTCGGCCAGAGTGACTGCCGGGGGTGGCTCCGATTGGCAGCGTTCCAGACGCCGGGGACAGCGGGAATAAAACGGGCAGCCGACCGGCAGGCGGGTGGGGGAGGGGATCTCTCCGCTGAGGATAATCCGCTTCCGCCGGGTTTCCGGATCGGGGATGGGGATGGCGCTGAGCAACGCCTGGGTGTACGGATGGGCCGGATGGTGAAAAATCCGCTCCACCGGCCCCCGCTCCACGATCATCCCCAGATACATAATCAGCACCTCGTCGCACATGTGGTAGACCACGCTGAGGTCATGGGAGATGAACAGGTAGGCCAGCCGGTAGCGCTGCTGAAGTTCCTTCAGCAATTGCAGAATCTGCGCCTGAATGGAAACATCCAGGGCCGACACCGGCTCGTCGCACACGATCACCCGGGGATGCACGGTCAACGCCCGGGCGATGCACAGCCGCTGCCGCTGCCCCCCGGAAAACTCGAACGGGTAGCGATGGCGACTCTCCGGCGGCAATCCCACCGCTTCCAGAATTTCCCCGATGCGCCGGTCGATCTCCGAAGCCGGGCACAGCCGATGCACCCGAAAAATCTCTCCCAGCATCCGTCCCACCCGCTGCCGGGGATTCAGCGAGGTGTACGGATTCTGAAAGATCATCTGCACCGCCCGGTGGTAGGCCTGCCGTTGGGAGGATGAATATCCGGAAATATCCCGCCCCTCGAATTCGATCTGCCCCTCATCAGGGGATTCCAGCAGGCAGAGGAGCTTCCCCACGGTGCTCTTGCCGCTGCCGGATTCGCCTACCAATCCCACCGTCCTTCCCGGATGCAGTTCCAGAGACACCCCGTTCACGGCATGAATAAATTGCCGCGGCTTTCCTAACAGGCGGCTATCCAGAGGAAAGCGCTTGTGCAGGTTTACCGCTCGAAGCAGCGGGGTGGAGGTGGAGGGCTGGTTCATCATTCTATCCGGCTCCGAATTCTCTGCGCCCTCTCCGGGCGCTCTGGGGGTTGAACACCGATTACCGGGGCACCCGCTCCAGCAACCCTTGGGCGATCAGTTGTTGGGCGATCTCCCGAAACGCCCGGGAGACGGGGTTATCGGGATTTTTGACCGTGATCGGTACACCGGTATCGCCGCATTCGGTCACTTCTGGATCCAGAGGAATTTCCCCCAGAAAGGCAGTACCCAGCGTTTCGGCGGCTCTGGCTCCTCCACCTTTGCCGAACATGTACACCGGCTCCCCGGTGGCCGGATTCAGGTAATAGCTCATGTTTTCCACGATGCCGAACACATGCATGTTCAGCTTGCGGAACATCTGATACCCCCGGCGGGCATCCACCAGGGCCACCTCCTGGGGGGTGGTCACCACGATGGCTCCGCTCAAGGGGGTTTTCTGCACCAGGCTTAGCTGCACATCCCCGGTGCCGGGGGGAAGGTCGATGATCAGGGTATCCAGCTCACCCCAGGCCACCTCCCGCAGGAACTGATCCACCGCCTTTTGCACCATCGGCCCCCGCCAGATCACCGGGGTATCCCGCTCGATAATGAAGCCCATGGACATCATCTTGATGCCGAACTTTTCGATGGGCAGGAGCTTCTGCTCCGGGCTGACTTTGGGGCGCTCCTCCACCCCCATCATAATGTGGATGCTGGGGCCATACACGTCGCTGTCCAGCAAACCGATTTTCAGCCCTTCCTGCGCCAGGGCTACCGCCAGGTTGGTGCTGACGGTGGACTTGCCCACGCCGCCCTTTCCGGAGGCCACCGCCACCACCCCCTTGACCCCGGGAATGGGCGCCCGGCCGGCCCAGGGATCGTTGGGTTTGGGCGCCGCCGGAGGTGCCCCTACTGTGGGAAGACTCTCCACCACCATCACCCGTTTATCGGGAAGCGCTTCCTGCAGCACCCGTTGCGCTTCGGTCTTGACCCGGGTTTTCTTTTCCGCATCCGGAGTGTTAAATCGTAAATTGACCGTTACCCGTTTCTCCTGAATCTTGACCTCGCCGACTACCCCGAAATCCACAATATCAAATGGATAGCCGGGATACTCCACCTGCCGGAGAATATCCAGGATCGCTTCTTCAGTGATCGCACTCATCGGTTTGCTCCTGTATGTGAAAGTTTAAATTGTATCCTTCAAGTTTCCCCGGCGCCTCGCACCGGACCGGTTCATCGAATACCGTTGACCTGCTTCTTTCATCTGTACATCTTTCATCCTTTTTTTGTAACTATTCAGGTCTTTTCCAGAATGCTGCCGCCTTTTGCCGTTTTCCCTTATTCCGCCCCGGCGGAATGAAACTCCCCTCTCCCACCGCGGCGGGGGAGGGGCCGGGGGTGAGAGGGAAAAAGAGATTCTTCGGGCTGCCGCCTTGATACCACCCCTGCGAATGAGATCGGTGTTTCTGAAGCCGCAACTCTTAACATAAAGCAGGCACTTCCCCGGCGGCAGCCCTCAGAATGACATGGAACCCCGTCACGTAGTTTTGGTCTCCCATAAGCGATGATTTGTCAAAAGTCCAATCATCTTTCATCTTTCCATCTTCCCCTTTTCACCGCCCTTTTGTGCGGCTCATGAATTCATCAAATTAGTCAAAAATGCTCAGGTAATACTCCTTCATGGAGGTTTCGATCTTCTCCACCAGCCGGTGGTTCACCGAGAGTTCGGCCAGCAGGATGGCGTTTTTGATCGCCTTGGCTCTGGAACGCCCGTGGGCTTTGATGATCAGCTTGCGGAACCCCAGGATGGGCGCCCCGCCGTACTCGGAATAGTCGATCCGCTTCTTCAATTTTTTCAGAATCGGCCCCAGCAGGGTAAGCCCGGCCTTGGACATGAGGTTCTTTTTCCAGATGCGTTTGCCGGTCTCGATGGTCATCTCGGCCATTCCCTCCAGGCTTTTGATGGCCACATTGCCGATGTAGCCCTCGGTCACGATCACATCGGCGATGCCCCGGAGGATGTCCTTTCCTTCCACGTTGCCGATGAAGTTGAATTCCGGTCGCCGCCGCAGGGTGCGGTTGGTTTCCACCAGCACTTCGTGACCTTTGGTGTCTTCTTCCCCGATGTTCAGCAGCCCCACCCGGGGATTGTCGATGCCCAGCACCTCCCGGGCGTATTGTATCCCCATGATGGCGAAGCTGACCAGTTGATTGACGGTACAGTGTAACGTGGCGCCCACATCCAGCATGATGGTTTTGCCGGGATCTTCCGGTTTCTGTTTCATAGCCGGGAGCACCGTGGCCAGCACCCCTCGCTCCACGCTGGGCATTCGGGGAATCACCTGCGAGCAGGCCATCAGCGTGGCCCCGGTGTTACCGGCGCTGACCAGGGCGTCGCCGCGCCCGTCCCGGATCAGCTGGGCGGCAATGTTGATGGATGCATTGGGTTTGGCCTTGATGGCCTCTTTGGGAGGATCGTCCATGGTGATATACTCATCCGTATGCACAAGCTCCCACCGTTTGGCCGGAATTTTGGCCTTTTTGATCAGGGGGGTAATGCGGGCCTCATCTCCTACAAATATGCAGTGCAGGGATTTGCTCTCTTTGCAGGCCTCTGCTGCGCCCAGGATAACCTCTTCCGGGGCGTAATCCCCTCCCATGGCATCCACCACAATGCGATTCATCCTCATATGCCTCGCTCCGTTCGGTTCGGCAAAATATACCATTCCCCCTGCGATATTACAAGCTATCCGGGAGGTTATCTATAATAGGCTGTAGGCTGAAGGGTGTAGGCTGAAGGCTGTACGGAAACCCGTCACCTTAAGCTTGAAAAAACAGTAGTGCATCCCGGCGGAAATCTTTCGCCGTTGATCACGCTTCGACAGGCTCAGCGTGACTTTATCATCCCGTCACTCTGAGCCTGTCGAAGAGTGACGGACTCTCTCTGCCCAGGATGCAGTAGTGCGTTCTTGTATTGCGTATTCGGGCCTGTTACGCAATACGCAATACG
>CAYQGB010000070.1:0-15287 GCA_964416895.1 uncultured Calditrichaceae bacterium | reverse complement strand
TGCAATAATTTACCATGTCCTATGTATCGCGTATCCCGTGCATGGGAGCACCACATGGGAGCACCACACAGCGAATATATTGTTCAAAGAAATTCCACCCGGTTCTTCATATCTTCTGCGTCAAGAATATCGGCATACTCCTTTAAGCGATATATGCACTGGCCAATACTTAGCTGGTCTTGATGTACATAAATGACTCCCCAATGTTCCTTGCCTTCGTGAGTCCATCTCTTTGCAATAACAAGCAGATCTACATCATGTGTAAAGAGAACGGCTTTTTCTTTCACCGCATATTGAAGTTGCTGTTCATCACTGAGGCCCAAATTGCCAACTTCAACCGCCGCCATTGCCTCAACGCCTCTCCGACGTAATCCGTTGACAATCGCGGGATTGACGTTTTCATCCGCATAAATCTTCAGCCTCGCCACGTTTTTTCTCCAGCACCGACACAAATTCCTTTTTCATTTCTTCAACCAATTCGCGTTCTTCCCGAATTTGGCGATCAATTTCCTCTCGATGGTCATAATAATAGGAAAGCGCATCATGAATCTGGGCCAACGTCAAATGGGGGTGTGCCTCTATAATCTCATCCGGAGTATAGTTCATCTTCTCGTAATAGATGACTATCTGAGCAACTTTGATGCGAGTACCTTTTATAATCGGTTTACCACCGCAAATCCCTTTCCGCCGGATAATGTAGGGATGCCGAACTTTTTGCTTTGTCGAGACTGGTGTACCCATGTTGTTTCACCTTTTTGCCATGTGTGTATCAATGTACACAAATATCGGTTCGATACCAAACATAAGGAAGTCGGCTACCGTACACCACAAGAGGCGCTGCGAGAGCGCCTCCTGTCATTATCCGCCATACCCAGAATAAGATTTTGGGTTATCCCGCCTTTCATCGGCGTTGTTTGATCCGGTTCACCAGCGTCAGGGCACCCCCCAGCATGAACACCAGACACCCGAACCACAGGATGCTGATCAACGGCTTTTCGCTTACCTCTACCGCGAGCATGTTGCGGGGCGTGTCCCCATCCTGAGAGGGCATGGTGATATGCAGTTCCACCTTTTTGGTGGTGGCATTCACCCGACCGATTTTAATTCGATAGGGAGTGCCGGGAATCTCCACCTCTTCGCCGTGCATTTGCCCCTGCGAGGCCACCAGCGTCGGCTGCACCTCAATGTCCCTGGGATAACCGTTCTCCATAACCTGAACGGTTAGCCTGGCGGCAACTTTCTGCGAGGCAGCCCCCATTTGCACCTCAAAATCATGAAAGGTGATTTTCAAATCTCCCACCGCCCGGGTCTCTCCTTTGCCCAATTCCACCCGCTGCAGGTTGCTCAGTTCCGCCGGGGTGTAGGAGATGGGAGAGATGTAAATATCTCTGGCAAAAGCCACCCGCACATCCGGGGAAACCATATACCCGTTGGTGTAATCGCTGTAAAAGAATCGAGGATAGGCCTCGTAGGTGCCTCCGGGAGTCTTCACCACCAGTTTGACCCGATCCCGGCCATCCGGCTCATTCACAAAATCCACAAACTGAATTTCATAGCCCAATCCGGTGGGGGCGAACTTCCCCTGGGGCAACATCACCTTTTCGCTGCGATCATACAGGGAAGAGGTGATAATTCCGATCACCATAAAGCCCACCCCGATATGGGCCAGATATCCGCCCGCCGCAGGGAGATTGCGCTTGATGAATAGAAAAGCCACCTTCCCGTTGATAAACACCACAAATGCCGACAGAAACACCAGCACGATCGACATGAAATTGCGCAATCCCAGCACCACCGCTACAACGGTCAGCACCGCCGCGGCTCCTGCGCTTCCCATAATCGTGGGAATATTGCGCAGCTCCGAGGTCTTCCAGGCCAGCAAGGGCGCAATGGCAATCACGATCAGCATGGCGATCCCGATGGGGGTGATCAGGGTGTTGTAGAAATCCGGCGACAGGCTGGCGGCCTCTCCAAACAGAGGGGTGTAAAGCGGCGCCGAAGTTCCCAACAGCACCATGAGTCCGGTAAGGATCAGGATCAACATTCCCGCCAGAATGAACGTTTCCCGATTGAGCACGCCCCCGTCAAAGGCGGTAAAGGCCTCTCCGGCGCGATACTGCTGATATAGCATTCGGAAAAAGAGGAAGAAGAACAAACCGGTGAAAAGCACCTGAAACATGATCAGATAGAAGGATAATCCGGAAGGGGCGAAAGAGTGCACCGAAAAATCGGTCAGCACCCCCGACCGGGTAAGGAAGGATCCCCATACCATGGTCAGGAAAGCTCCTCCGGCCAGGAACAGGTTGGTGCGCACCAGCGCCTTGCGTTTGTTCTGAATCAGGATCCCGTGCAGCAACGCCAGGGAGAACAACCAGGGCACCAGCGAGGCGTTTTCCACCGGGTCCCAGCCCCAGTAACCGCCCCACCCCAGGGTGGTATAGGCCCAGTAGCCGCCCAAAATGATCCCCGTGCCTAACACCAGCACATTAAAAATCACCCACGGGCGCACCGCTTTGATCCAGCCGTGATAATCCCGGGTAATCATGGCCGACAGGGCAAACACAAAGGCCACTACCGTGGAACTGTATCCCAGGAACAGAGTTGGGGGATGGATGACCATCCATCCATTTTGGAGCAGGGGATTCAATCCCGCGCCATCCCGGGGCATGAAGCCGATGGGGGCTTCCTCATGGATGTGCCAGATCATGGCGAAGGGATTCTTTTTCAGCAAGATCAGCAACAGCACTGCCTCTACCAGAACCAGAAAGCCCAGTACCAGGGGGCGCTCCCGGCCGACCGTTCGCATCAGGATAAATCCGTAGATGGCTCCGTAAAAAGTCCACATCAGGAAGGTGCCTTCCTGTCCCGCCCACAGGGAGGCAAAGAGCAGATACTTGCTCAGGATGGTAGAGGAGTAGCTGTACACATAATTGACCCGAAAATCATGGGTCATAATCAAAAACACCAGAAACGCCAGGGCCAGGCCGCTGCTGATAGCCATCACCACAAAGCTGCGATTGGCCAGATCCATCAGGGCCGGCTGGCGATCTCTATAATACAGGAAATAGGCCGTCGCTGCCACCGCCGCCGCGATAAACGCCACGGCGATCAATCCAAACCCGATCGGGCTGATATAATGCATCATGATTTAGCTCCTTCCACGCCTTCCGCTTCGTACTTGGAGGGACATTTAACCAGAATATCTTCGGCCTGAAAAATGCCGTTGCGATAGCGCCCAATCACGACCACCTCTTTGGCACGCTCAAAGTTGGAGGGTTTCACCCCGTCGTATACCACCTGAATCTGTTGCCCGTTGGGGTCCATCAGCTTGAAATTGAACGTCTTGGTCTCCGCATCGTAGGCTTCGGAACCGGCCACCCGAACTCCTTTCACCTGAACGGTGGTGCCTTTGGCCTTGGCTTCCTCCAGAGAAACGTAAGGCGTCAATGATTGGGTAAACTTCATGGCCGCAAACACCATGAAGCCGACGATGATCACAATTCCCACAATATATTTCGCTTGCATCACCCGACCTCCTGTATTGGTTCATCCCGTGGCACAAAGCCAACGGTAATTGTTATTCCACGCGTTAATGCGCTTCTTCCTGATCCACCGGTAGTTGTTCTTTAATGCGGTTCACTTTTCGATCCAGATATACCATGTAGGCAAACAGCCCCCCCCACACCAGCAGGGTAACGATCAGCACCACCCAGATATGCCCCTCATTGGTAGCAGAAGCCGTGCCAGCACTCGCCAGGGCATTGGTGGTATCGGAAAAGGCTCTGGGCACATATTGAGCCGTATCCGCCGCCTGAATTCCATCCACAAATGCTTTCGATACAGTTCCGATAAGAAAGTTCATCTCCGTTTTCCTCAGTCAATGATCTGTTTGGCCTCTACAGATTTGCGCAGTTGCAGAATATCCATGCGCAGCCGCAGCATCCAGAAAAACAGTATGGTAAATCCCAGCAGGGAACTGAGAAACACCCGCAACAGCCGGGCTTCCATCTGCACTTTAGCCTGCCGATTGATCAGCGGGTCCGGGTGCAGCGATTCGATCACCCGGGGCACCACGAACATGAGGAACGGCACGGTGACAAAAGCGATCAGGGAATAGACCGCCGCCAGCCGGGCCTGCCGTTCGGGGTCTTCCACCGCCGACCGCAGGGCAAAATAGGCCGCATAAATTAACAGCAGCATAAAAATGGAGGTCTGCCGGGGATCCCAGTTCCAGGCCTTGCCCCAGATCTCCTGGGCCCACACCGCTCCGGTCACGGTGGCCAAAAAGGTAAACACAATGCCGATCTCCGCCGCGGCCATGGCCCCGATGTCATCCCGGGGGCGGCTCTTCCAAAGATAGCGCCCGCTGTACACCGCCGAGACCAGAAAGGCCAGCGTACCGATCCAGGCGCAGGGCACGTGGAAGAACAAAATCCGTACCGTTTCCCCCAGATCCGGAACCACCGGTCTGGCATACAAAAAAGCGGCCACAATTACTGCGGTCATCCACACCCCCAACAACCATTTCCACCAGTCACGAGTCAGGGTCATCACTTTCTCCACACGAATTCAAACAACATCAACGACGCCGTTACAATGATTACCGTGAAAGAAATTAACACCTGCAATACCGAGAGACAATTTGAAAAATCGGTTCCTTCCAGGGCCAGCCGGGAGCCGCGAATGGCCGTGAGCAGCACGGGAAGGGCGATGGGAAAAGCCAGCACGGCAAACAGCGCTCCCCGGCTGCTGGCCAGAGAGATGATCGCCGCGATGATGGTGGAAACGCTGGCCAGCCCGATACTCCCGATGATCAACACCAGCAGAAAAATATCTACCCGGGCAATGGCCACGTCCATCATCACCACATACAGAGGGATGATGATCAGTTCCAGGCCGAACAGCAGCACCAGATTGAAGAACCACTTTCCCAGCCATACCGCATTGGGAGGAAACAGCAGGCGCAGCGTATCGGCGGTTTGCTGCTCTTCCTCCCGTACAAAAATGTGGGCCAGCCCGGACATGGCCGAAAAGAACAGCACAATCCACAAAAACGGTGCCAGCAATCGGGCCTCCAGCCGAATGCCCCCCACGGAAAAGCTCACCGCCGTCAGAGTGGTGACGGCAAACATCAAAATCGCGTTGAGGGCAAAACGGCTCCGGAATTCCAATTGCACATCCTTCCGGAAAACAATCCACCCCTTAACCAGCAAGGTCCACACGCCCTGTCCCAAACCGCACTTCCTCAGCCTCGTTGGTCGCCAAAATCAGCACTCGATCCCGCCGATACCCCTCCATCAATTCATAGACCCACTGCTTGCCGGCTTCATCCAGATTGGCGGTCGGCTCATCCAACAGCAGCACCGGCGGTTCGTGATACAGAGCCGCCACGTATTTCACCCGCTGGAGCATCCCCGAGGAGTAGGCTTTAAGGGGATCGTGTTCCCGCCCCCGCAAACCCACCCATTCCAGCAGTTTCAGAATACGCTCCCGATTTACCCGGCCCTCCCGGGCCCGGGCCACGAAAGTCAAATTTTCCCAGGCAGTTAAATCGTTGTAGAGTTGCAAATACGGCCCCACCAGGCCGATGTATTGGTAAATGGAGGAAGGGTCCACCTTACGATCCAGGTCATAAAATTCGATGGCCCCTCGAGTAGGAGACAACAGTCCGCCGATCAGTTTAATCAGTGTGGTTTTGCCGGAGCCGTTGGGACCAGTAATCACCAGAGATTCCCCGGCGCTGACTTCAAAGTTCACATTTCTCAGCACTCTTCGGGCATTAAACCGTTTTTCCAGATTCCGCACAACGATTCTCATTCCGCTTCCACCCATCCAGACGCCCGAAAGATACGTTTTCCGGTGTTATCCCCAAAGTTAAATCTCATTTTTAATGGAGAAAAAATGAGGTGGATATGGCGATCTGTGGCGGAGATGGGTATCGGTACATTGCAGAAGCCGCAAGGATATGGCAGGCAAAGCGGGAACCGCACAAAACGTCCCTCTACCTTCAACAATCCCTGCGGCTTCTGCGAACTGATGGAGGCCGTATGGGTTTACTTCAGCAGGGTCATTTTCTTCACTTCGGTGAAGGCCCCGGCTTTCATCCGGTAGATGTAGATTCCACTGGCCACTTTGTTACCGTGGTCATTGGTGGCATCCCACACCACCTGATGGTATCCGGCTTCCAGGTTGTCAGAGATCAGCGTTTTTACCTTTTGCCCCATGATATTATAAATCTCCACGGTCACCAAATTCGCTTCCGGTAAGGCAAAGCGGATGGTGGTGGTGGGATTAAACGGATTGGGGAAATTCTGATGCAGTTCAAAGGAATTGGGGGCATTTGCCAGAACGCCGTCGTTGTCGCTTCCGGAGCTTCCGGCCTTGGGCAGGGGCAGAAATTCCCCGAACTCGAAGTGGCTGTCCAGATCGACTACAGCATGTTTGGCCACGTCAATATCCCGGGCGATGAATGAACCGGTGACATCGGCGTATTTGCCGATCTTTAAAGTGCCGTTGGGGGCATAAATATTCGCCTCAATGATGCTCCGGTTTCCAATGCGGACCGCCAACGGATCTTCCTCGATGCCGCCGCTCACCCCGTTAGTACCGGCCACATAAAACACAATGCCACAGGCACACACCGGGCCGCCCAGTTCAAAATTCTCCGCAAAAAGATTACCCACAAATACGTTCTTGCCGATATTCATTCGCTCGGCAACTCGCACTTCCGCAGGCCCGTTAAATACCAGGCTGGCCCAACCGGAACCGAAATCAAATCCCACGGTCAGATTGCGGATGTTGTAGGTACCCGGCTCAAAATCCAGCCGCGCCCCATATCCCACGTAAATATCCCCATAGTCGCCGGGGGTGATGGTCATGGTGCCGAAGTCCGGTATGGAAATATCGGTGGTTCCGGGGGTACCGCTGTGGAAGGGAGGCAACGCCGGGGTGGAGATCACCGGGAGGCTCAGAGAGGTTCCCTGTGCTCCGGCCAATGTAGCGCTTCCGGCGGCATTTAAGGAGTTATAAATAATGGTGCTGGGAATCACCGCATCGGCTTTCACCACGATTCGATTGGCAACCGTGTTGGAAAGGATGGGCAGCACCACCCGTTTGCCCACCAGCAGCTCCGCGCCGGGATACAGCGTCGCTCCGGGGGCCACATCGTTGACCACAATGTCGCCGTCTCGCACATCCACTCCCTGGCGGAGTTTGATGCTGTTGGTGGCAAACAGCACAATGCGGTCGTTCACATCCGGAGCGGCGGGGCCCAGCGGATCCAGCCCCAGGAAGGTAGTCAAGGGGGTGGCAGATCCGGCGGCGCCCACGGCGGGGAGATGCAGAAATTCATCTTCCCCATTGCCGGTGGTGGGATCCGCCGATACCAGCAGTTCATCTCCCACATGGCCGTGGGGAATGAAAATTTCGGGATGGTCAAAGGGCGCCCGCTGATAGCGCACCCGGTCATCGGTCAGGGCGGTCATAAACGCCGCCAACAGCCGCTGGCGATGGGGTTTTCCCTTCAGGTGCCCGATGGGGAAAATCAAGGCCAGATTGGCGGCATTCTCGGCGGCAAAATTTCCTCCCCGGGTGTAAAATAGCACCACATCCCTGAGGGTGGCCTCACTGCCGTTGTGGAAATACGGCCCGGTCAATTCCACATTCCGCAAACTGGGAGTTTTAAACGAGCCGTCCACGGCTTTACGAGCCGCCGCTTCCAGGGGAATGTCGATGCCCGGCGGCACCCCCTGCTTGGCGTGGAATTCCGCCGAATCCGCTACCAGGGGAGCAAATTTGGAGAACGAGATGGGCAACCCACTGGGGGCATATCCACCCCGCCCGATATCTTCAGCCGTGGGGCGCACCCCGATGTTGTAGAATCCTCCATCATACAGGGCCACACCGCCGTCGGCCATGGGCATGCGCTCGATGATGGCTTCAAAGCCCACCGGATCCGGGATGGGATCAAAGGGATTGGGCGGTTCAAAGGGATTGTCGATGCGCTGGTCAACGGTGGCGGCGGTAAATTCCGGCCCGCTATGGCAGGCAATACACCGTCCCTGTTTGATGAAGATGTTCAGCCCCATCAGCTGGGCCGGCGTCATCGCATGGGTATCCCCGGCCTGATACCGATCAAAAGGTGTATCGTCGGAAACCAGGGTGGATTCATACATCTGAATCGCCAGGCCCCAGAACAGGGTGAAATTCATTTCCATCAGGGTGTATTCATCGGTGGAACTGGGAGCACCGCTGCCGATTTCCACCTTATCAATGTTGAACAGCTTATCGGAATCCCAGTATTTATCCTGAAATGCAGCCTGGATCATTCCCGCATACGTTCCCACAATTCCCCGGTCCGGATAGCGGGAATACGGCCCCAGCACGCTATCGGTGGGATCGACCAGCTGCTTTGCCAGGGGGGTTAAGCTGAGCAGTTTTTTTGCCAGCTTGGGAAAGGTTCGAGCGGCCCCGGACATCTCGAAATCGCTCAGAGGCGGGCCTACCGCCTGGGAGGCCAGACTGCTGCGTTCGATCAGCACGCTGACGGGAATGACGCTCCCATCGGGTTGTTTTTCCAGAATACAAGCATCAGGATCGAGCGCGCCAAATGGATTGACCCCGTTGAATAAAAACTTGGCGCGCCCGTCCCAAAAATTTTCAATGTTAAACACCGCGTTAATAACCGAAGGGGCATTGCGAGGCGTTACCCGTCGGGTATTGACGCCTCCCACGGCAAACACCGGGTCGGAGACATAGGTGACATCTTCTTCGGCGATGCCGGGAAGAATGTCGTTGAAGGTTCCGTTAATCACCCCCTGAGCGCCGGCCACGTCATCGGTATCAAACAGCACCGCCGATTCCTGATCTTCCGGATCGGCCAACCGGTGAAAGGGGAAATGGCCGGGCATCAACTCTCCATTCGGCCCGGCAACTTCAAAAACATCTGCGGGATTGGTAGCCGGTGGGGGGCCGTGGGGACTGAGCTGATTCTTCGTACGGGTATCGGCCCCGGCGTGAAAGTGACAACTGGCGCAGGCCTGAATCCCATCGCTGCCCACCTGCATATCCCAGAAAAAGGCCTTGCCCAACCGAATCGCCGCATCGCGATCCTTTACGAAATCCATTAAATTGGGCGGCTCCGGGATCGGTAGTGTGCTAAGAGGAGGCGGTATCAACGTATTCTGGGCCAGCAACGGCAACCCAAAAACACAACACACCACCAACCACAGTATTCTTCTCCTCAATACTTCCATAACGATCCTCCTGCGGGTAACATGTCCCTGGTTTTTCCCGGACGAATAAATCTATAGTTCTTTATGATTTACTTCGCCCTCACCAAAACAAAACGACCACCTGCGTATTTCGCAAACCCCGCCTCCAACTCCCCTCAACATTCCCATATACATATCCCCCTTCCTCCCCCTTGATGGAGGTAGGAAACTATTAAACGGATCAAAGTAATTGTTTCGGGTGAATCCAAATAGCTTTCCTGAAGAGGGGCAAAATTAAACCGGCCCGAGGGATGGAAAACTACCACCATCGGTACACATTAGCGTCCAGCTTACTCGCTCACCCTAATGTGTCAAAAAGGGAATGATTGAGATCTTGGCTTGACACAGTTTTATTAGACAATTTTAATGCCAAAAAATCGAAAAACTTCTATATTGCCGAAAAACAGTAAGTTGCGAAAAACAAGGAAAATGGCGCACTGCCCCACTTGTATCACATACGCACCGGGCTTTGTGGCAAAGCTTCCACAAAGGGGTGGACGGCAAAAAAAGAAGCCGCAAGAAAAACGCCCGGCACCGCCGCAGGTCACCATGCCGGACGGTTAAGTTTTCTTGCGACTTCCCAGGAGAAGAACCGCCCGTACTCACAAGGCTACTTGAGCAAAGTCATCTTCTTCACTTCGGTAAACGCTCCGCTGGTCATCCGGTAGATGTAGATACCGCTGGCTACCGGGCTGCCGTAGTCATTCGTGGCATCCCACACCACCTGATGATACCCGGCCTCCATGTTATCCGAGATCAGCGTTTTCACCTTTTGCCCCATGATGTTATAGATTTCCACCGTTACCAACCCCGGTTCAGGAAGAGCAAACCGGATGGTAGTGGTGGGATTGAAGGGGTTGGGAAAGTTCTGATCCAGAGCAAAGGTCACCGGGGAATTACCGGGATCATGGGGGCCATTGCCGACGGAACCACCGGCCAGTTTGGGCAGGGGAAGGGATAATTCGATTTGGGGAACGTCTTCTATGGAGTGGAGGTGGGTTTGTTTTTCCCTTCCGCCGTTCGCGCCTGTCTACGGCGATCCCGGAACGGCGGAAGGAAAGGGCAAAAACTCCCCGTTACGCCGGAAAAATCAACCACCGGCATTGTTCCGAATCTTCAACTGTTTCATCTTGCGATACAAGTTGCTCCGTTCTATGCCCAGACGTTCAGCAGCGGCGGGGATGTTCCACTTTTCCTCGTGGAGCACCTGAAGAATGTAGCGGCGTTCAAAATCTTCCCGGGCCTGACTGAGAGAAAGATGGTTGCCTCTGGGCACAGAGCCGTTCTCCTGCCCCGCAGGAGAGGGTTCCTCTTTGAACCATTGAGCCACGTAATCCGGCTTCAACTCATCTCCTTCATGGAAGATGAGCATTTCCTGCAACTTGTGTCGTAGTTCCCGCACATTGCCCGGCCAGGGATAATTCAGAAAGTAGCTCATGGCTTTGGGATCGATGCGCTTGACCCGGATGCCCATATCCTCACAAATCTTGGGGGTATAGTACAACACCAGTTCCTCAATATCTTCCGGTCGCTCTCGCAGCGGCGGTATATAGATGGAGGTGGTGCGCAGGCGATAGTAGAGATCCATGCGATAGCTTTTGTTTCGGATGGCTTCTTCCAGGTCATGATTGGTGGCGGCAATGATGCGAACGTCGCAGGTGCGTTCTTCCACTTCGCCCAATCGGGAAAAGCTTTTGTCTTCCAGAACTTGCAAAAGTTTGGCCTGGGCGGAAGAGGGGATGTCGCCGCATTCATCTAAGAAAAGCGTTCCTCCGGAGGCAGCCTCAAACTTTCCCACCTCATCTTTGTTCGCTCCGGTATAGGCCCCCCGGGCATGGCCGAACAATTCGTTTTCAAACAGTTCCGCCGGCAGCGCAGCACAGTTGATCCGTACGAACGGCCCGCTCACCCGATTGCTCAGGGCGTGCAGACACCGGGCGACCAGCAGCTTACCGGTTCCCGTTTCTCCGGTGATCAACACGGTGCAGTCTTTAGGCGCCAGCAGTTCCACCCGCTTGAACACCTGTTTCATGGCCTGGCTCACCCCGATCATCTCGTAGCGCTCCAGCAGGGCCTGGCGAAGCTGGCTGTTTTCCTGATATAGCTTATACCGGGCGATGGCGTTTTGCAGCAGCACCAGCAGTTTGTCGGCATCGAAGGGCTTTTCCACAAAGTCATAAGCCCCCTGCTTGATCGCCTCTACCGCCAGCGGCACGGTTGCATAGGCGGTAATCAGCAGCACGGGCACGGCGGGATTCAATTCCTGGATTTTACGCATTACTTCCATGCCGTTCATCCGGGGCAAAATGACATCCAGCAGCACCGCGCTGATCAATTTTTCCCGAATCAGCTTCAGGGCCTCTTCCCCGCTACCGGCGGTCACCGTGTTGTAGCCCTTCACCTTCAGGATGTCGCTGAGGGTATCCCGAATGCGCTGTTCATCGTCCACAATCAGGATTGTATCTGTAGAAGCCATGTATAATTCCTCTCTTTTGAAATTGGATCAGGTTTGCTCACTTCAAACGGGTGTTCGATTCACGCTTGAGAAAAGGGCCAGATCACCACTACCCGGGTGCCTTTGCCTTTCTTGCTGGTCATGGAGACTTCACCGCCGGTGGAATGAACAATTTTTTGCACAATGGGCAGTCCCAGACCGGTTCCCCCTTCCTGGGTGGTAAAAAAGGGCTGAAACACCTTCTTTAACACCTTTTTGCTCATTCCTCGCCCGTTATCTTCAATGGTAAACCGAATAACCACCTGTTGATCAAACAACGGAAGTCTTTCTGTTTTTTCTACAGTTTCCACCGTAAAGCCGATCTTTCCCCGGTCGTTGATGGCCCCGGCGGCGTTGTGGAGCAGGTTATTCAGCACCGTCACCACCTGGTGCGAATGCGCTCGGACCACCGGCAGATCGGCGGGAATATTGGCCTCCATCGCGATGGCCTCCGGCAGCGTCAGCGTGAACCGCCGGATAATATCCCTCAGCAGTTCCCCCAGATCGACCGGCTCCGCTTTCTCCTCCTGAGCGCGAGAAAATTCCAGAAAATTCCTCGCAATTCGCCGGAGGTATTCTATCTCCTGACTTCCTTTTTCCAGCAGCGGAGAAATCTTTTCTTTCAGCGCCGGGTTGTGGGCCAATTCCAGCCCGATATGCTGAAACAACAACCCGATCGAGGTTAACGAATTCTTCACCTCATGCGCCAGTTTCAGCGCGATGGCTTCTCTCTCCGTCGGGGAAGACGGGTCGGGTTGCCGGGAAGCGGAATCGATCAGCAGCACTGCTCCCTTCCAGGTGGATTCCCTTTCCGGGGCAAACCGGAGGTAAAAACAGAACCGTTCCGTTTGCCCTTCCCGCCGTACGGCAAATTCCTGTTGGGCATCAACCCGGGCCGAAAAGGCCTTCCTCAGCCACTGACGGAGTGGTTTATGGTTCAGAGCAATGGTCTTCCAGATGGGTAACGTGGAACGCTCCGACAGGCTCTGCACCACATACCGGGCGGCAATGCCATCGTTATGTTGAATGACCCCCTCATCATTCAGCCAGATAACCCCAATCATTTACACGTATTCCTGTTCACATCTAACGGAAGCTGTAAAACCTCATTGTTGGGCAAGGCTCCGAGTTTTGCGTTGTAAAGAAGTTGCCGAAGCGGTTGCCGCAACGGTGCAGTGCCTGTGTTCGGTTAGTAGAGGCAGAAATCCCGGCATCCCAAACCGGAATCGAGCAGAGTACACGGTTGTAACAGGGGTATCTCCACCGGCTACCCGACAGGGACTTCAGCTAAGATTCATTTAAAAACCATGCACAATTCGGAAGAGTTTCGAGCAGAGATGCGAATTTATGCGATAGGAAATTTATATCCCCTTTATATAAAGGTATGTTTTTCCAATCAATTACAAATAAAAAGTCACCTGACTTTTCAGAGTTTTTATGGTGGTAAAACATCGAGAACCACCTACTCCCATCGCCTTAAGCTTAAAATTCTTTAACTGAACATACAAAATGTTTGGGAAAATTCCAACCCTTTGAAAACAAAAAATCGATTTTTTGCACCTCCTGTATCATATTTGCACCTCTCCCGGTCGTACCCTACAAAAACCGGGGAAAAATTTTCCCCCTTGCATTTTTGGCAAAAAGCGATATATTCCTGTCAAGTTGAAAATAGAACAGGTGTCTGTATCTATTTGAAAGATTTGCTACCAGCCTGAACACGTTATCACAACATTTGTTACCCCGGCCTTTTCAGTCGGCGGCAGAAAATTTATGCCGGGTGACCCTTATAACGGCAAAGGGGCGTTTATTTCCGTTGAGCGCAGGCGGCCACGGGCGGCGCGTCTCCCCCGCAAATAAATCCACCGCACCGCTGCGGCATCGCCCCAATCCCATCATCCGGCAACCGGTTACTTCTTTAAAAAAGGAACCCAACGGGTTACGTCCTTGCTGCTTTTTCAAAGCAGTAGAGGAATACATCATCCAGAAACCCCGCAGAGGAGGACGCGGCTGACCATACTGCTACTACGCATTCACCCATTGCAAATGGCAAGGTTGGACCAAAGAGTGAGGAGGATGTGATGCGTAGTAACCCCCTGAAAGATTTCATGGATGATGAGCTGTTCGATACGCTGATGGAGAAGGGATTTTTGAACGAACGGGCCGTGCGAGACTACTATATTCGCCAGAAGTTTAATGCCCAGAAGGATCGGTTAAAACCCAAACAGATTATCGAATCGTTGCAGAAGGAATTTCCCTATCTGTCGGCGGAAACGATTCGGAAAATCGTATATTCCAAAGAGACCGAACTGGATCCTTCCCCCTACTACATCGAGTGCCACAAATAGTTCAGCCTCACGCTCGCGAATCCATAAACTGCACAATGTATTCCGCAGCCCGTTGGGAAGCGCCCGGCGGGCCCAGGATTTCTCGAATTCGGGCCAGTTCCCGGCGCACCTGCTGATAGTATTCCGGATCGGTGAGGTATTTTTCCAGCGCTGCGGCCACTCCGGGAACGGTCAGGTCTTTTTGAATCAATTCCGGCACCATTTTTTTTCCCAGCACGATATTGACCATGGCAATGCGGTCGATTTTAATCAGCAGCCGACCCAGCCAGTAGGTCAACGGCGAAACCCGATACAGCACCACCGAGGGGGTTTGCAAGTACCCCAGTTCCAGGGTAGCGGTGCCGCTGGCCACCAGCGCGGCATGGGCGTATTGCATCAGCGGATGAGGCTCCTGCACCAATGGAGGAACCTCCATTCCGGAAGGCATTAACTCCCGATACAGGGCCTCCGGTAGATGTGGCGCTGCTCCGATCACCGGCCGGCAGGGCGTCCTTTCCTGTACCTGCCAAACTGCCCGCATCATCACCGGCAGCAACTGGCGCACTTCCATTTCCCGGGAACCGGGGAACAGCCCCACCACGGGAACGTCTCCGGGAATTCCCAGTCGCCGGCGAAATTCGGCCTCGCTTTGAGAGATGTGTATCTGATCCACCATGGGGTGCCCCACAAAATGGGCGGTAATGCCGTGACGGGCGTAAAAATCCACCTCAAACCGAAAAATGACCAGCAGCAAATCCACGTGGCGGCGCATTTTTTCCACCCGCCGTTCGCCCCAGGCCCACAACTGCGGGCTGATGTAATAGATCACCGGAACGCCCAGGGCATGAGCCATGCGGGCCACCCGAAGATTGAAACCGGGATAGTCCACCAGAATCACCGCATCCACGCCTTCCCGAAGCCGGGCGCGAATGGTACGGAGCACCCGGCGGATGAAGGGCAGATGCCGCACCACTTCGGCAAATCCCAGAAAGGCCATCTGAGAGATGTGATACAGCAACTGCACCCCGGCCTGCTCCATGCGCTCCCCGCCGATCCCCACAAATTGCCACTCCGAGCGCTCAGCCCGTAGCACCCGCACCAGATCGGCGGCATGACGATCCCCGGACACCTCTCCGGCAATGATGAGAATTTTTTTTCCCACTGCCGTTTTTCCTTTGTTTAGAAATGCGCATTGCG
>CAYQGB010000069.1:4792-15408 GCA_964416895.1 uncultured Calditrichaceae bacterium | reverse complement strand
CTCTCCCCCTTGCCTTTTCTCCCCTCCCTTGCTATAATGTTTCCTGACCGATATTTTCTGAACCGAGGCCACAAACTGCCGGGCATATCTGCGACATCAACATGGAGAAGAAGACCATGCTGGAGCGGCTGTTTCGGTTTCAGGAGCATCATACCACGGTGCAACGGGAGATTGCCGGGGGGGTCACCACTTTTCTGACCATGGCCTACATCATCTTTGTGCAGCCGGTGGTGCTGCGAGATGCGGGGATGGATTTCGGCGCCGTGCTGGTAGCCACCTGCATTGCCAGCGCCATCGCCACCTTCCTTATGGCTCTGTTAGCCAACTATCCCATCGCTCTGGCGCCGGGAATGGGGCACAACTTTTTTTTCACCTACACGGTAGTGATCGGGCTGGGATATACCTGGCAACAGGCGCTGGGAGCCATCTTCATCTCCGGTACCCTGTTTATCCTCCTGGCTTTTTTCGGACTGCGGGAGCGGCTGGTGAACTCTCTGCCGGCCTCGCTGAAGAACGCCATCGCCGTGGGGATCGGGCTGCTGATCGCCATGGTGGGGATGCAGTGGAGCGGTCTGGTGGTGGATAAACCGGGCACGCTGGTGGGGTTGGGCGATCTCACTGCCCCCCCGGTGCTGCTCTCCCTGTTCGGGCTGGCGGTGATGGCCGTGCTGCTCACCCTGAACATCCGGGCGGCCATCCTGATCGGCATTCTGGCCTCCCTGGCCGTCGGGCTGATCACCGGGATGATCCACTACCAGGGGATCATCGGCCCGGTGCCCTCGGTGGCGCCCACCCTGTTCAAACTGGATATTGCCGGGGCGATAAGCACCGGGATGCTCTCGATTATTTTCATCTTTTTCTTTCTGGATATGTTCGATACCGTGGGCACGCTGGTGGGTGTCAGTCAACAGGCGGGATTCATCCGGGAGGACGGCAGCCTCCCCCGCGCCCGGCAGGCCCTGCTTTCCGACGCCATCGGTACGGTGGTGGGCACCCTGTTGGGCACCTCCACGGTTACCAGTTACATCGAAAGTTCCAGTGGTATTTCCGCCGGCGCCCGCACCGGCTTTGCCAGCCTGATCACCGGGGTGTTGTTCCTGCTGGCGCTGTTTCTGGAACCGCTGCTGAAAATGGTCGGTGGAGGCATCGAATACGGTGAGGGGATGCGCCTGTATCCGGTGATCGCCCCGGCGCTCATCGTGGTGGGCGCCTACATGATGCAAAACGTCCGCCACATCCCCTGGACCGACTTCAGCGAGGCCATCCCCGCCTTTCTCACCATGATCCTCATGCCCCTGACCTTCAGCATTACCGAAGGGATTGCCTTTGGCTTCATCGCCTATACGGCTCTGAAGACGGTGCAGGGCAAACTGCGAGAAGTGCCTTTGTTAATCTCCGTTTTCGCGGTGTTGTTTGTGCTGCGGTATATTTTTCTTATGGGATGAAAGGGGCCTGGTATTGGGTATTGGGTATTGGGTATTGGGTATTGGGTATTGCGTATTGGATATTGGGTGGGGAGAAATTTTCGGTGCGGTGCGCCCTTATCGCTCCACTTCCCCGGCATCGATCACTTTTGATTTTGTGGGCGCGCTTTCAATCACCCGCATGGTTTTCCAGCGCCCCTGACGGAATCGCCCCCAGAAGACCAGGCACAGCACGCAGATATACAGAGTTGCCAGGCTCCACAGCCAGTAGATGTTCCCTCCCAGCCAGTACAGGCTGATCAATCCCGGAATCAGCATTAATACCCAGGACAACCCGGTGCTGGCGACGGCCACGAAACGGGTATCTCCAGCGCCTTTCAATGCTCCGGAGAAGACCATATTTCCGGCGTCGAACAGGCAATAGAAGGCCACGAAACGCAGCAGTACCACGGTCAGGTCGTGGATGGGTTGAAACTGCTCCGGATCGGCCCCGACGGCAAACGGCCAGATGAACACTTCCGGGATCAGATAATACAGCAGGGCCAGAAAGGCGAAATAACCAAATCCCAGATGAAAAGCCGACCAGGTGCTTCGCTCCGCCAGCCGGGGGCAATTTTCCCCCAGCCGCTGCCCCACCAGGGTGGAAACGGCCACGGTCATTCCCCACATGGGCAAAAACGCCAGGGAGTTCACGTTAAATGCGATGTTGCTGGCGGCCAGTTCCACCACCCCCAATTTTCCCACCAGAAGCAAGAAAATGGTGAAGGCTACCATCTCCAGGGTAAACTGAATGCCGGTGGGCAGCCCGAAGCGCAGCAGCCTCCGAAACAGCCGCCCCTGGAAACGCCAGGCGGTGGTGGCAAAGCGCTCCCGGTAACTCCGCCGCCACATCAGCCCCAAAAAGGCCCCGGCCATAAACACCGCAGAAACGGTGGTCGCCCAGGCCGCCCCGGCAATGCCCATCCGGGGAAAACCTCCATAGCCGAATACCCACAGGTAATCCAGTAGCATATTCATCCCGGTGCCCAGCAGATTCACCCACATGACCACCCGGGTATGCCCCAAACCGGAGAAAAATCCCGACCCGGCATTGAAGATGACCCAGAAGGGACCGCTGAGGAGTAGAATGCGCAGGTACACGGTCTCCAGAGCCTGTACTGTGGGAGGGTGCCCCGCCAGCGCGAAAATATCCCCGGCGAGGGGAAACACGGGCAACATGCACAAAGCCGTCAGCGGGGCCAGATAGATGCCCTGCCACACGACCGCCCCGATGCGCCGATGCAATCCGGCTCCATAATATTGCGCCACAAAGGTGTTCACATACAAAGCGGTGCCGGTGAACAGGCTGACCAGCGTCCAGTGAAGCCACCCGGCCGGCATGGACGCGGCCAATGCCTCGGGAGAGTACCAGGTCAAAAACATGCGATCCACAAAACTCTGGATGCTCCAGGAACCGCTGCTGATGATCAGGGGAAAGGCCAGATCCAGCACTTCCCGGTATCCGCCTGCGCTGCGCCATCGCTGTCGGAGTCGAGTGATCATGGAAACACCGCTACCTCGTTAAGGATGAAAACTTGCCTTTCTCTGCGGGATAGAACTTCCAGGTTTTTTGCTACCAACCGTAAAATGCGATGCGGGATACGTAATTGTTGTTTCACCCCCTCGTGACGGAGCATCACCTTTTACGCAAAGTCGCATTTTATCAAAAAAGCTTGTGCACGGTTGCAAAAACCCCGGTTTCTACCCTTAACAGGTATAATTGTTCACCGGTCTGGTTGAAATTCCTCCCGAATTGTATTAATCTTGTAAAGCAGCTCAAGGAGACCCGATGGTAAAGCTCACCGATCAACAGGAAGCCATTGTACGGCACACTTTTGGCCCGGCGCTGGTGTTCGCCGTGGCCGGTTCCGGCAAAACCACCTGTATGGTACACCGGATTAAACATCTGATCGAGCAGAAAGTGGTGCCCCCGGATCAGATTCTGGCCACCTCTTTCAACAAATCCGCCACCGAAGACATTCGCCGTCAGTTGCAGCAATTGGGCGTGGCCTCCGGGGTAACCTGCCAGACGCTGCACGCCCTGGGCTACGGCCTCATCCGGGAAGCGGTGCGTCGAGGCCACCTCTCCCGCCGCTGGTTGCACAACGAAATAGCCCCGGAAGAAGCTCACTCCCGCCTGATCCACCTGACCGTGACCCAACTGGCCATCGAAGCCGGCGTTGACGTCGCCGATCTGAATATCGACCGGGAAGATTTGAAAAACCAGATTTCCATCTGGAAAGGGAACCTGATGTATGCCGACCTGGCCGGAGCCGCACTACCGGAAGCGGCGCTTTCGCTGGCGCGCCAGGCCGGGCACGAGCACGAAATGTATATTCGAGCCTACCGAAAATACGAGACCCTGCGGCGACAACATCACTTGCTGACCTTCGACGACATGCTGCTGACCGGCTGGGAACTGCTGATCCGCCATCCCGATCTCCTGAACGCGATCCGCCGCCGATACCGCATGGTCATGGTGGATGAATTTCAGGATGTCAATTTCGCCCAATATCAGATGCTGGATCTGATCACCGAACCCCACCGCAACTATATGGCCATCGGCGACGACGATCAGTGCATCTATGAATGGCGGGGAGCCGATCCCCGGTTTATTCTGGAATTCGAGAACGTATACGGCGCCACCGTGTACACCATCAGCGACAATTTCCGATCCACGGCCCAGCAGTTAGCTCTGGCCAACGCCGTCATTGCTCACAATCGCCGGCGCTATCCCAAACGCCTCAGCCTGACCCGGGGGTTCCGGGGAGAAACCCACATCCACGCCGAAGCTTCTCATCTGGAAGTAGCCCGGGCCATCGTGGGCGAAATCCGGCGCCGCCTGAAGCAAAACCCCCGGGCTACCGAAAGCATGGCCATTCTCATCCGCCTGTATTCCCAGACCGCCCTCTTAGAAGCCGCTTTCATCGACGCCGGGCTGCCCTATCAGATCGTGGGAGCAGAACCGTTTTACAAGCGCACCGAGGTGGTCACCCTGATGCAATACCTCTCCTTTGCAGAAAAGGAGAAGGCCATTCGGAAGCAGGGGTTTCCCCGGGATGAAGCGGAAGGGGAAAAATATTTAAAAATGTTCCGGAGCATCATCAACAAACCCTGGCGGTATGTTTCCCGGGACATCGTCGATGCGGTGGTGGAGCAGGCCCGGCGCCGAAGGGAGTCGGTAATCGCCGTGCTACTGGCCGGGGAAGCGGAGTTAAAGCCGAAGGTGCGCCGCCAGGTGGAGGAGTTCGCCACCGCCATCGACCGACTGATCCCCAAGCTGCGCCGCCCGGCCGCCAGAACCCTGGCCTGGCTGGTGGAGTATATCGGTTACCGAAAATATCTCACCGACATCAGCGGTATCCGGGAATTGGGGCTGGCCCGGGTGCAAACGGTGGATGCTCTGATCACCCTGGCGGAAGGCCGGGGCAAATGCGGGGAATTCCTGGAATATCTTCGCCGCATTTCCACCGCTCCTCCCATATCCTCCCCGGCAAAACCGATCCCCATAATGACCCTGTACCGGGCCAAAGGTTTGGAGTGGGATACCGTGTTCATCCCCGGGTGCAACGAGGGCCTGATCCCCTGTGCACCGGCCCTGGAAGCAGCTTCCTCATCGGATCAAAAAGGGAACCGGGAACCGCCCTCTTCCCTGTCCACGCAGGAGGTGGAGGCCGAGCGGCGGCTATTTTATGTGGGCATTACCCGCGCCCGCCGGGTGCTGCACCTGTATTATGCCCGGAGCGAGCCGCTTTCCCCTTTTCTGGAACAGGCCGATTACGCCTCGGTGCTCTCCCGGGTGCAGCGGGTCAAAAAGATCCTGCTGGAAGAAAAACCGTTTATCCGGGAAAAAGACCTCTTTTTTCTCTGCCGGGAGATAGACGGGTTGCATCTCCAGCGGTATTTCCGGCGATGGGCCGGGTTGCCCGAAGGCAGCCGCAAAACCCTCCGTCTGCTGGTGGAAGACCTGCACCATCGGATGCAGCATCAGGAAAAACAGCATCGGGAGTATCAGCAGGCCCTGAGGGCATACCAGGAGGCCAAACAGCAGTATGAACGACAACGGCGGCAATTGCAGGAGACCATTTCCCGAACTCCGGTGGTCATTCGCCAATACAAAAGCGCCCTGCATCCGGTGAAGGCAGGCGACACGCTGGAATTCGATTATTACTCCGACGGAGAGGTAATGGTAACCTCCCAACGGGGCCTGGTCGGGGTGGTGGAGTTCTCCCTCATGCCCGGCGTCGACCGGGAGGCGGTGATATGGCCCCTCTCCGTGGCCGAAGTATGTGAAGTGGCCGAAAACGAACCCTTGATCCGCGCCCGGCTGATTCAGGTGAAATTTTCCCCCCAATATCCCACCTTCGCCGGGTTCGATCGCACGCCCCCCAAACCTCCTCCCCAATATATCGCCCGGTTAAACGATCCCCAATTGCAAAAGAACTTGCAAATTTTGCTGGAAGCGGTAAAATGAGAGGCTACGGGATGGGTACAGGGAAAAACCGATCCCGTTGCCGAGGGGCAGATGAACACTTTCATTCTGGGGCAGGGCCTCGTGAAGCGTGAAACGTGAAACGTAATGGAAAAAGGGGGCATTGCCTTTCCTTACGCAATACGCAATACGAAAGCAAAGGATGTATTGGCATTTTCATACCCACTATCCAATACCAAACCAGGAGAGCATCCCATGCCTTCGAAAGCGATTATCATCGGCGCGACATCGGGAATCGGGCGGGAACTGGCGAAAGTCATGTCGCAGGATGGCCATGAACTGGGGCTGACCGGGCGGCGGATGGAGTTACTGGAATCTCTGCAACAGGAACTGCCCGGCAAAAGCCACCTGTGCCGGATGGATGTTACCGATACGGATGCCGCCCGGCAACAGCTGGATGATCTGGTTCGGGAAATGGGCGGGGTGGACATCATCGTGATCAACGCCGGGGTGGGCACCTCTTCCCAACAGACCTGGGAGGAGGAAGCCCGGGTGGTGGCTACCAACGTGGCCGGATTCACCGCTCTGGCCAACCGGGCTATGGAGATGTTTACGGAACGCGGCGGAGGGCACATTGTGGGTATCTCGTCCGTGGCCGGGCTGAAAGGCTTTGGGCGGGCGGCGGCCTATTGCGCCTCCAAAGCATATATGTCCACCTATATGCAGGGACTGCGTCACAAGTCCCATCGGCTGAAGCTGAACATCGCCGTTACCGACATTCGCCCCGGCTTTGTGGCAACCCCCATGACCGAAGGGCGGAAAGATATGTTCTGGCTGGCCCCGGTGGACAAAGCCGCCCGACAGATCTACGCCGCCATCCGCAAGCGCCGCCGGATCGCATATATTACCCGCCGCTGGCGCCTGATGGCCGGCCTGTTGCACCTGCTTCCCGACGGGCTGTTCATCCGGGTGCCGTAGCGTTCTACGGGTGTGTTCTATACTCGTTAAGGATGAAAACCTGCGTTTCTCAATGGTGTAAAATTTCTCGATTTTTGGCTACCAAGCGTAATGCGTGATGCGCGAAACGTGAAAAGAAATTTACGCATCACGCTGAGTCGTGATCTTTGCCAGGGGATAATCTTTGTCCTCCAGTCGCAAGAGAATATCAATTTCTGTCCTCTAGCAAGCCCAAATACGCATTACGCAATACGCAACTCCCAACTCTTCTTCGGTTTGCCTCCCCTTGCGAGGAGATTTTGATCCATTCCTTGCATTTCCCCCCTTCGGCGTCTAAATTTGCCCCGGTTTTTTCATAAAGGTGGAGCACCGATGGCAAAAGTGAAGCGCCCGGGAAAGCCCGGGAAAAAGGTTAAAGAGAAAACGCTTGAATTCCCCCTGAACAAAACCAATTTTCTGATTCTGGGGCTGGGCGTGCTGCTGATCATCGTGGGATACTGGTTTATGGCCCTGCCCGATGATCCCGATGCCTTTCTGACCCGTACCCTGGCGCCAATCGTGCTGGTGTTCGCCTTTCTGGTGGTAATTCCCTTTGGGTTGATGTATCGCAAAAAATAGCGGTGACGCAAAGCCGGGCGCTTAGCTCAGCCGGTCTAGAGCGCTGCCCTTACAAGGCAGAGGTCGCTGGTTCGAATCCAGCAGCGCCCACTCTCCCGAGAAGGCCCGAAACATCCATTTCGGGCTTTGCTTTTTTAAACCCGCCCCATAACTTCTTCCACCCAATTCCGTAAAATCGGGAACATCCGGATTTTCATACAAAACGGAGGACAAAGGCATGCGCTCTGCTACATTTACCTTCATCGTGGTTTTATGCATGTTGGGCCTGATGCAGATGGGTTCCGCTCAACAGATGGCTTCTTACTATGAACGGAATCCCTTCCTGCGGGCCGCCGCCGGAGCCTTCGGCCACGGGCTGCTCGGATTTGCCAATCCCGCCAACGCTGCTCTTCCTCAACGGCAGAGTCTGGCCTTTTACTGGGCCACCGAAGGTATCAACAACGGCAGCATCCGGGATTGGGGGCTGTTTGCCGCCCTGCCGGGATTGGGCTTCGGCGTGCAGCATCAGGAGAATCCCGCTTTCCGGGTAACCGATTATGCCCTCACCCTGGCCGGAGGCAATGCCCGCTCCGCCATCGGCATCGGCTATGCCTGGTCCACCGGGAATCACCGTGTGTTTCGGCGGCAAAAGCGCCTCAGCCTGGGGCTACTCTATCGCCCGGTTCGGCAGCTTTCCCTGGGATTCGTGGGGGTGGCCTCTACCGAGAGCAACGCCCGGGAAGGGGTGGTGGAAGTAGGGCTTCGCCCCCTGGGCACCCCTCGCCTGACGTTGTTCGGCGATTTTGCCCTGCAGAGGGGGCAACGCCTGAAGGACGGGGGATGGAGCGCCGGCGCCGCAGCCGAGGTGATCCCCGGCCTGAATCTGGTGGGACGCTACTTCGATTCGGAAGCCTTCACCGTGGGCATGGTGATCTCCTTCGGGCACTCCCGACTTTCCGGACAGATGCACTTCGATTCCGCCCAACGCCATCGGTTCAATACCTACAGTGTGGAATTCGGGGATTACATGGGCGATCTTCTGAGCAATTTTGTCCGGCGGCAATACTATCTGGAAATGCACCTCAAAGGCCGGGTGGATTACCGGAAATACCGCTACCTGGACGATGAAACCCTGCGCTTCTGGGAGATTCTCCGCACTCTCCGCAACGCCGCCAACGATGACCGGATAGAGGTCGTGGCGCTGAATCTATCCGGGCTGCGTATTCTTCCCGAACACGCCTGGGAGATTCGACAGGCTCTGCAACGGGTGCGGCAAAAGGGCAAGAAGGTGGTGGTGTTCATCGACAATGCCGGGATGAGCACATACCACCTCGCCAGTGTGGCCGACCGCATTATGATGGATCCCCAGGGTAGCCTGACGCTTCTGGGAT
This sequence comes from uncultured Calditrichaceae bacterium, assembly GCA_964416895.1. GTDB lineage: Bacteria > Calditrichota > Calditrichia > RBG-13-44-9 > J075 > CAYQGB01. The sequence continues at coordinate 6,568 of CAYQGB010000069.1, read as the reverse complement.
ACCGGGCCGGACGCACTTATCTGAAAGGCACCCTGGAAAAGTTGGGCCTGGGCTTTGACGAATGGCGCTTCTTCAAATACAAATCCGCCGCAGAGGTGCTCTCCCGGAAAGAAATGTCCCCGGCCGACCGGGAACAACGGCAGGCATATATCGACGATCAGTACGAACTGGTACGCCGGGAAGTGGGACTGGCCCGGGCCATCTCTCCGGCCAAATTCGACATCCTGGTGGATCAGCAAGCCTATTTTATGCCCCGGGTGGCCCTGGAGGAAGGGCTGGTGGATACCCTGTGCCGGTGGGACGCCCTGGATAAGGTAATCCGTTCCCTGACCGGCAGGGCAAAGCAGAAGCTTTCTCTTCCGGCGGTGAACGAGGTTGCCGGAGCACATCGAGAGTGGAGCCTCCCTCCTCGCATCGCCCTGGTGTATGCCCAGGGCGTCTGCGCCATGGACGAGGGCATCCAGGCCCGAAAACTGAATAAGGAGTTGCGCCGGCTGGCCAGAGATAAGTCCATTAAAGCGGTGGTGTTCCGGGTGGATTCTCCCGGCGGGGACGGCATGGCCTCCGATGTGGTGGCCGAAGCCCTGAAAGCCTGCGCGGAGAAGAAACCGGTGGTGGTCAGCCAGGGACAGGTGGCCGGTTCCGGAGGGTACTGGATTTCCATGTACGGCAGCAAGATTCTGGCCGGGCCGGGCACGATCACCGGCTCCATCGGGGTCATCGGCGGGTGGATTTACGATAAAGGGTTCTCCGATAAGCTGGGGATGACCTCCGATCTGGTGAAACGAGGCAAACACGCCGATGTGGGCTTCGGGATTCGGCTCCCCCTGTTAGGGGTTCAGGTGCCCGCCCGAAATCTGACCGCCGAGGAACGAAGTAAAGTGGAAAAACTCATCAAAGCTTTTTACCGGGAGTTCGTGGAAAAGGTGGCCGCCGGGCGAAAGATGCCCGTGGAACGGGTGGAAGCTCTGGCCCAGGGCCGGATTTACTCCGGCATCCAGGGAAAGGCCAATGGGCTGGTGGATGAGATCGGCGGACTGTTGCAGGCCATCGACACCGCCCGGGAACTCGCCGGAATCGCTCCCTCCCAGCGAATACGGGTGGTGGAAACGTCTCCTTACAAAGGGTGGATCAAAATTCAGCCCCCGTTCGGCTCCACCCGATCATGGATTTCCCTGGATTCGGATCCAATGATTCAGTTCATTCGCCTGATGAGCGAACGCCCCGGCTTTCCCCGACCCATCTTGCCCCCGGGGATGTATCCCACACTGGATTAAGGAATGGAGTACACCATGAAGATTCGCATTTACCGCCGATACAAGGATTTGCCCCTCCCGGAACGGAAAACGCCCCGTTCGGTGGGCCTGGATGTGTGCGCGGCCCAACGGGTGGAACTGTGGCCCGGAGAGGTAACCCTGGTGCCCACCGGCCTGATTATCCAGGCCCCGCCGGGCTATTTTTTCAAGATTCACATCCGCAGCGGCTTTTCGGTGAAAAACGGGGTGTGCCTGGCCAATGACGTGGGCATCATCGACGAGGATTACTGCGGCCCCGACGACGAGGTGAAAGTTGCCCTGGTGCGCCTGTACAATCCCCGGGATCCGGAACGGGATAAACCGCTGATCATCGAACGGGGCACCCGCATCGCCCAGATTATTTTTGAGAAGAACGATGTGCCGGAGGTGGAATGGGAGGAGATGGAATCTCCCGATTTTGCCGGAAGTTCCCGGGGAGGGTTCGGCTCCACGGGGATGGGATAAGCAGCGCCGTTTACGG
>CAYQGB010000069.1:0-4692 GCA_964416895.1 uncultured Calditrichaceae bacterium | reverse complement strand
GCACCATGAGAAGCGTTGTTTACAGCGCTTTACGCAACCACCGCAGCGGATTCAACGGGCGATTGTCGCCGTAAATCTCGAAGTGCAACATGGGGCCTTCCAGCGAACCGGATTCCCCCACCGTGCCGATAGTGGCGCCCGCTTCCACAAACTGATACTTTTTCACCAGCACTTCATCCAGGTGAGAATATACCGTAAAGTACCCGTTGTTATGATCCACGATGATGGTGTTGCCGAAACCGGCCATATACGTAACCACGCTCACCACTCCCGGAAACACCACCCGCACCTCGGTACCCTTCCGCGCCTTGATGTCAATCCCGTTGTTGATCAGCACCGTTTTTAACTTGGGATTCCGGTACTTACCGAAAGGATGAACCACGCTCCCCTGCACCGGCCAATTTAGCCGCCCCCTCTGATCGGCAAAATTCCCTTCGATCCGATCCCACCGTTGCTCAATCTCCGGAGCCAGCTGCTGCCGGGCGCGCCGATTCTGAAGCGAACCGATCAACGCTTTGAGCTGTCGATAGCTCTCCTCCTTCTCCCGGATGGCTGCCTGGAGTAACTTCCGATTGCGGGTAATCTCTTCGATAAGCTGCCGCCGCTCTTCCCGTTTGGCTTCCAGGGCTTTTTGCTCCGCCAAACGCTCCCGCGCCAACCGCTCCTGATCCGCCAGCTTACGGGCGAGTTCATCCTGCAACGCCAGCCGGGTTTCCCGCTTATTCCGCAAACGCCGATAGGAACCCCGCAAACTTTCCGATAAAATCCGAAAATATCGATACCGCAGGAGCGCCTCGTTAAAACTTTTCGCTCCCAGCACCCATTCCAGCTCCGAAACCGGTTGATACTTGTACAGAAACAGCACCTGACTGCGATAGACCTTCCGCAACCGGGCAATCTGTGCGCCCAGGGTATCGATCTCCGACTGAAGTGCGGCTATCCGAACCCGATTGCGGCGAATCTCCTGCTGCAGGAGACGCATCGCCTGTCTTTGCAGGGTGATCTGCTGCTCAATGTTCTTCAGCGCTTCCGAATGGGTACGCAAACGCCGTTCGGATGTCTCCAGTTCGGTTTGAAGTTGCTGAATCTCGGCCCGAATCCGGGCCAGTTCCCGGCGGGCGGCAGAAGCATTCCGGGAAACCGATTGGGCGGGCAAAAAGGAAACCCACAAAAACAGCCCCCCTCCCAATAGCAGAACCCAACAACGAAAACGACCGTCCCTGAACAAAGTCAAACGATTCACCTCCCGGCGCCAAAGGCAATTCCCACAAAATGAGTTGGCCCCAGATCAAAATGATGCTGTATGGTGTAATTTACCCGTAATCGGGTCACCTTCAGTTCAATGCCCAGCGCCGGCACCGAGGTGTAGGTCGAAAATCCGCTGAACAACACCAGCGAGGGAATCAGCCGGTAGGCCATGCCCACATGTACCTCCGGGGCATATCGGCCATCTTTTTCCACGGCGGCGTATATCGCCAGCCCCTCCACCGGGCGGTATTCCACTCCCATCCGGATGCCCTGTGGCAATTCTTCTTCGTGGCCTCCCAGATGAGGCCGGTTCAGATTTTCTACCACGGCAGCGAAATGCACCCCGGAAGTGACCTGCACTCGCACGCCCACATCCACCCCCACCGCCGTCAGCGCCGGATAATTCCGGGCAGATACCTGATACCAGTGTACAGAGACGCCGGCAGCGAAGCGCCCTTCGTAAAATTGCCCGGCCACATTCAAAGTAACCTTCGTTTCGCTGTACAGGGAACCCCCAAACCGCTGTATCCCAATTCCCCCGGCAAAGGAACGCACCGGCAACACCCCATAGCCGGAAGCAAAACCCAGCTCCTTCATGTTGTATAGCCGGAAATAGTTCAACCCCAGATGAACACCTCCGGCATTTATCGACAGCGCCGGATTCAGCAAGAATCCCTCCACCGTGAGAGTAGAAGCCAGGTGACTGTTGCCGGTACCGGCGCTCCGGGCAGTGGGAGATGGGTAATCAAAGGCGGCCAGAAGGGGGGAAGAAAAACCGATCCACAAAATGGCTAACAGAAACCGTATCATTTCGGTTTATCCACCATGGAATGAATCCGATATGGGAACAGCTTTTCCAGAATTTTGTTGCGCTCAATAATCAGGGCTTCTTGCAACAACGGGCTGTCATCGGTCATATTATCCAGCCGACTGCGATTATAGTTGGAAAGATTTTGCCGGGCAAATTCCAGAATCTCCCGCTGTTCATAAGGAGACAGCCGTCGAAAATGCTCCTCATAAAACCGGCGCTTTTTCTGTGCCGGTTCGTGATCCCGTAGAAATTCTTCGGCAAAATTTTGGTAATCAAAGGCCCCGGCAGAATAGGGATCGTACTCAAAAATCGTCTTTCCCACCGAAGAGGCTTCTTTCAGGGCCACGTTGTTCCGGATGTACGACTTGTAGAGTTTATGGGGGAAATTTTTCTCCAGCACTTTACGCACCTCCTGAGAATGGCGGGTGCGGAAATCGCACATGGTCATCAGCACCCCCTTAAATTGCAGGGTGCGGTTTAACTGCTTTTTGACCATCAAAAAGGTGTCATACAGAGGTTTGATGGCCTTCATGGGGAAAAACTCCGGAGACACGGTGAGAATAAATTCGGTGCTGGCAACCAGGGCGTTTACCGACAGAATGCCCAGATTCGGAGGGCAATCGATAAGCACAAAATCATACCGATCCACCACCGGAGACAACACGTCCCGAAGCACATATTCCCGGGACAGCGATTTATACAACGTAAACTCGATAGCGGTCATCTCGATGTTGTTGGGCAGAATGTGTAAGGTGTCCTGCCGCTGAAGCACCACTTCCTCAAAGGATTTCTGATTCAGAAACAAATGCATCAGGGTATGCGGCAAAGAATCGCTGTCGTAACCGAAATGCTGGGTAAGATTTCCCTGGGGATCCATATCCACCGCCAGCACCCGATAGCCCTGCATGGACAGATAGCCGGCAGTATTCACCGTGCTGGTGGTCTTACCACAGCCACCTTTCTGGATGATGAAGCTAATGATTTGTCCCATAACGCTTTTGCACCGTTTCGATGAAGCGGCATATTATAGCCTGAATTTTGAAACTACGCAAATGTTTTGTGGGGGAAACACAGGGCAATCTCTTCCTGCATTGGCAGGCGCAGACTCTTCACGTCCGCGCTATTGAATACGGGCTTTGAGGAGAGAACTCAGAGTAGGGGCAAATTTCACGTCCGCACTGCTGGATACAGATTTTGACGAGGAAACTCAGAGCGGGCGCAGGCTTCACGTCCGCGCCCACTCTTTTAAGATTCGGCGGTCAGGTTAATTCTACCACCCAGCCGAAGGGATCCTCCACTTCCTGCAACTGAATTTTCAGCAATTGCTCGTGCACCCTTCGGCTCACCTGGTACTCGTTTTTGTTTACCGAGTACACTTTGTTCTTCCAGTGAATTTCGCTCACCGGAGTCACGATGGCGCCGGTACCGCACAGGAAGCATTCTTTGGCATGCAGACACAACTCCTCGATGCGCAGTTCGGCTTCCAGAACGGTCATCCCCAGCAACTCCCGGCCAATTCGGAGGATGGAATCCCGAATAACTCCGGGCAAAATGGTTCCCAATTGTGGAGTAACCAGGGTGTCGTTGTCCAGCACGGCGAAAAGATTGGCCGCGTTGGCCTCTTCCACGAACCGGTCATATACCGTATCCAGGAAGATGACCCCATCCAATCCTTTTTTCTTGGCCTCTCCCACCGGGCGCATGGTCACCGCATAATTGCACACCGCTTTGGCGTCGCCGGTACCGTTGGTGGCAGCCCGATGCACATCGGTAATCATCAGGCGAACGGGGCGAATTTTATCGAAATACGGCCCCACCGGACTGGCATAAATATAAAACAGATATTCCCGGGAAGCCCGCACCCCCAGCATGGGTTCAATGCCGATACACACCGGGCGGATGTACAGGCTGTATTTGCCCCCTTCACTTTGAGGAATAAAATCCCGATTGGCCAGCACTACCTGACGAACCGCCTCCAGAAACTCCTCTTCGGGCATTTCCGGGATGGCCAGCTTGCGGCAGCTTTTGCGAAAGCGCCGGGCATTCATCTCCGGGCGAAACAGCACAATCTTATCCTGTGCCGTGCGATACGCCTTCATCCCTTCAAATACTCCCTGGCCGTAATTTAAAATATTGGCCGCCGGAGATAGCTCGATGTTGTGAAAAGGTACCAGGGCGCCTTCACCCCAGGCCCCATCCCGATAATACCGTTCATACATCATCATTTGATCAATGGATTCATACAGTGAAAAGGTAAGCTGTGGTGAGGTTTGAATCCCCATAGTGCCTCCTGTGTAGGTTTGAATTTTAAACATCAAAGATGTTAGGGATAAAAAATCGCGGCGAGTACAAACCGTGGCGCTAAGGCGGCGCGGCGTGGAAACGGGCCGACCGCACCCGATAAGGTGCATGTATATGAGAGTGCTTCATGGGTACAATTCCAACGATCAAACGGGGTCTACCCCCTTTGCCGGTACACCGGGTACCTGAAAATTTTCTCATGCTTTAGCAATATAATGGCGGGAAGGATTCAAATAAAGAGGCTTTTCATCTTTCGGCAATCGGTACCATGAAGCCCATCGGATGCGATAAATCCTCCGGGAACTCAGGATACCCGAACCTGTTTTTCTCTT
>CAYQGB010000068.1:0-15453 GCA_964416895.1 uncultured Calditrichaceae bacterium | reverse complement strand
CAACGGTTTGTCTGGCAGGCTCAGGATCGTCAGGGCAACGCCCTGCCCGGGGGAATCTACTTCTATCGCCTCAAAAGCGATTACGGCATGGTGATGGGGAGAATGTTATACGTTCCCTGATGTAAAAGGGGAAAGGCAAACGGAATCGAAACAGCACAGCCCGTAACCGGGGGATGGTTACGGGCTGTGGCATGTACAAAACCGGAAACCCGGCAGTAGATCGCCGAACTGGACTTTTTTAAGGCGCTTATTTCCTACCGCCGAATCATGAACAAATGGTTGTTCTGCCAGTTGGGATCATAGATTTCATCCCGGTGGGTGGAACTGACCAGCTTGTAATCGTTGAACCCGGTAATATCCACAAAGATGAATTCCACTCCCCCCTGAATGTTGTAGTACACCCACCGCTCGTATGGCCGACGGTCTTCCTCAGAGGGGTGATGCTCAATGTCATCCGGTTCTCCATAGACGATATACACCCGCCCCCGGTCGCTCTGCCAGCCCTTTCGATTGGAAAAACCGAAATGCTCGTTGGCATATCGCACCCGGCGGTAGTACTCCGCCTCCAGGCCTTCATGTTCCCGTTCCCGCTCATACCAGAATTTAAACATAAACACCCGTTTGCTCTCCACATCCGTTAACGCCTCGTAGGCATCGATCTCTTCCTGGGTGGCAATATATTTGGCCTGCTCAAATCGTTCATCCACTTCCGCTTCGCTCATACCGAAGTAAGGACTCTGAGGGAAGAAGACCATAATGTCTTCTCCGGGAGAACCGGTTTCCACTTCGGGATTGACGACGAAGAAAGGGGTACCCTTGTAGGTATTGTAATGCCCGGATGAATCGGTTACCAGAAACATCAACAGATAAGCCCCATTTTCCAGTTTCGACACGTCGAAAGAGCCGAATTCCACCAGCGATTCGTACTTTTTGGGGCGCGTATAAGTGCGTTGAGCGCGGATGTTTCTCCGGGCATCGGCAATGGCCACTTCTATCTGGATATTTTTATCCGGCGAATGCTCCGACACGTTGTACAGTTCTGCATAATAATAGAGCCGGGGCGTATCCATCCCGTACACCCGCATGGGATTGGGATACACTTCCAGAGTATTCTTGTAGAACAGCCCTTTTTGCTGAGTGGGGTTGCGGATAATGCGGGAACACAACTCTACGTCGCTGATTTTGATGCTGTCCCCTTGAAAGGGGTTGGTCTCAAATTCTCGCTTCAGGGAATCAATTCGGGCATGGGTTTGGGGATCCAGTCGGAACATTTCGATTTGATACTTTCCGGGGGGAAGGATGGTTTTGATCACACTTCCCTGGACGTTGGAATTACGCTTCGAGGTGGGCGAAGACTTTCCCACGGTTACGGTCAGCGGCGCCGAAGCCAGAACCGAGTCGTTCTCCACATTGGACAGGATAAACTCCAGCCCCACATCTAAGGGAGAACGGGCTGCCGGGGGACGCAAATCATACAGCAGATAATAGATTTCCAGATAGGTTTGGGTCTCGTCATAACGAAAGCGGGCAAAATCCAGGAACATTCGCACATCGGTGCGGAGGGTATCCGATGTATGGGAAAATGCCGGGAAGGCGATCATCAAAAAGAAAACATACCCGAAAAAAGCTAACCTTCGCATTACAAACCTCATGTGTTTTGATTCGGCTGCTAATGTACTAAAACTCCCCTGTCCATGCAATTTACATCCATCCCCATTCCGGCAAGGCCCGGGGAATCTCTACAGCATCCACACCCGGTCTCTCCTCTGCTCGTGTCATCTTCCGACCTGAAGCGGGCTGCAACTTCAGTTTGCAGGTACAGGTCGCCGAATCGACACACCACCTCCCATTAATGAGAAAAGGCCGGCCTTCCACGGCCGACCTTTTCTACACACTTCTGATGGGGTACGGATCAGAATCCGATTTTGACCGCAAAGATGTTGTTCCCATCAAAGTACTGGGAATCCCGGAAGGCATAATCGATGCTGATGTCCGTATTCCCGAACTTGTGATGGAGACCGACTCCCAGCGTAAACCGGTAGTTCTGATCCTCGCTCGGGGTATTATCCACGAACTGGTACCCACCGCGGATGGCGATAATGTCGCTATAAGCATATTCCACGCCGACCCGGATCACGTCGTTACCGAAGTTCTGGTTGTCGAACAACCCGGTAACGATCACGCTGTTTTCTTCGGCGAAGGAGCGCTTATAGCCCACGCCCAGTTCCACACTGGCGGGCAACTGATCCGAGGAAGTTCCCCGAAACACAAATTCGGACACGCCCTGGCCGGCGGTGTTCCGACCCACCGCGGAACCGTTGACCAGCAACCGGGAACCCGTGTAATGCATGTTGGTCCCGATGTTCTTCAGCGCCACCCCAAAGGAGAGGCCGTCGATACCGCCCAGTTCATGGTACTGCACGCCCACATCGGCGGCGAAGGCGGTGGCCGCCGCTCCGGGGACGCTCTCGCTAACCACCTTCCCGGTCACCCCGACCAGGATGGCGTCGGTCAACTGGCGGGAATAGGTCAGGCCCGCGGTCACAAAGGTGGGGCTGAAGGTGGCCCCGGAAAGACCGTCAGGGTCGGCAGCGGTGGTAATGGGGATTTCCCCGAAGTCGAAGGTCTTCAGGCTGAATCCGATATGACCAAAACCACCCATGCGCACTCCCAGGGCCAGATAGTTGACATTGACGTCATTGAAGATGGTCATGGTGGAGAACAACCCGGAGGCGCTGTTGGTCATGCTGGCAAGCCCGGCCGGGTTCCAGTAAATCGCTTCCAGGCCGCTGGTATAGGCGATATTGGCGCCGGCCATGGCCAGATCCCGGGCACCCACGGGAACCTGCACCTGCACACCGCCGGCAGTGCCAATACGCGCCGCATCACCCGCATGGGCAGCCGTGATGCACAGCAGCATCACGACTACCAGCGCAGGAAATAGGCTTCGAAAAGTTTTAAACACCATTGTTGACTCCTTTCGTTATCACCAACTCTTGTCCGTCATTTTTACCACGACGAGCGATTAGAAGAACTCCAGAATTTCCTGACGCTGGATGATGAAGACCTTCAGCACTTTGGTCGCACCCAGTTCAGGCATATCGATGTGAGCGAAATAGATACCGCTCGCCACCGGCAGATCGGCCTCATTCTTCAGATCCCAGCGCAGATACTGATCATCGGGCGAGGCCTTGTCTTCTTCGGTCAGCGTGCGCACCAGCACACCCGCCAGGTTAAAGATCCGGATGGTCACTTTCTTGGGCAGATGAGAGAAGGTCACAAACCGCTCAAACCGGCTGGTTTCCTGCGGGTTGAATGCATAGTACGGATTGGGGAAGACATTGATCTTTTCAATGTCCTCTTTCGCCGCCGACTGGCTGAAGACCGGCGCCGGTGTGGTAAAGGAGAATACATCTTCAACCGTGTTCGGCTTGTTGGTGACAATCCGGAAAATGGTGCCATCTTCCGGCAGATCCTGGTTGTAGGGAGGCGCAGAGCCGCCGTTCCAGTTCACCAGTACCATCCGGGCCATCACTTCTACTACATAGAAACCGGTGTAGGTACCGGCAGCCATGGAATCTGCCGCCGCATCATATCCGGCCGTACCGGGAGGCTCTTCGGAAGAGTGGCCGGTGGGATTGTACCAATAGACCCAGTCGGTGAAGGGATCGTTGTCGGCGCTGGAACCGCAGTGATCGGAACTATCCTGGAGCGCAAAGACTCCGTTTTCATCCGCATCCAGAATAATCGGCACCATCCGGTAATCGTCGGAGGGATCATCCGGAGTATTGATACCGATGTTCCACAGTTCGAAGGGCACTTCGTAGAAGTTCCCGCTCACGAACACATCCCAGCTCCAGCTGGTGGTACCCACAAACCGCCATTCAAAATCCCAGGGGATGATTTCCGGCCAGTTGGCCCCGTTCCGGGTGGTTCGGCCGAGGAAGTTATCGCCCGTGGGATCGTCGGGATCGCCGTAGAAGCAGCGGCTTCCGTTATCGGCGGTGTGGATGGCCCAGTGGCCATCACCGGTGGCCTGCTGAGCATCGCTGGGTCGCAGAGAGGGGAAGCCGTCGAAGTCCAGCGCCCCGCCTTCCGGCGGATCCAGCGGCCCGTTGGCGTTGGCCACCACCTGGAAGCTCTTGAAGTCGAACTTCGGCCCGGTGACCTTCACCTGAATCCCATCAAAGATGGGTTGATCATTCCGCTCGGTTAAAGTAACCGCCTGCGGCTGACCGGAAACCTTAACTTCACCGGTGTTCACATCGCGCACGTTCCAGAACAGTTCACCGGTGGTGGTGTCTTCAGTAAAGAACACCTCATAGGTATGGCCGGTCACCGCCGCCGGATCGATAACGGTCACCTGCACCTGGCCGTCGCTGGCCCCGGCAGTGTGTTCCACTCCACTGGACAGATCCAGGGTAGTCCCGATGTCGGCGAACCGCTCGCCCGGTTTGGGCGGCTGAGGAACCACCCGAATGGGAAGAATGGAAGATTCCAAGGTGGAGTCTTCAATTACATCCGGCGCAGGGTTGTAGTTATACGCCGTAACCGCAAAATAGTAGGTGTTCCCGGGATACAGCGGTTCTCCGGTCAGGAAATTGCGGTCGATGACGATGTGGCGCTGTACACCGAAATCACCACCGAACTGCACCGTAATCGTTTCCTGTAATCCGGTTTGGGGTACCAGCCGCTTACCTTTGATTTTTCCTTTGCCGTTGACCACATCATACGTAGCAATACGCACGGCCTCATCCTTTCCGGCCGTGGGGCTGGGCAGCTGATATACGTTGTACCCTTCAAAGTTGTATCCGGTCAGCGGATTATTCGCTTCCGTAGCCGCCACTGCATCGGGATTGGAGCCCCATTCCAGCACGATGGAGCTTTCTCCGAAGGGATACACATTTACCTGGGGAGCGGGAGGAGCCTTGGGCACGGTGGCAAACAGATCGTCATACAGTTTCTGAGCCACCTCGTCGGTTTGCTTCAGTTCCCGTACGGAACCCAGATAATCGGCACCCAGGGCACCGATCACCGCCACGACCACCTGTTGGGTATCGCCCGGGGCCATATCAAAAGGCCCGGAGGAGAGCACCATCCGGCGGTCGCTGGGACCCAGGTTGTTTCCATGGCCGTCCACGTCACTGTTGATGCCGTCGGGGTCATTCACCGGATCCCCGTTCAGGGGGAACTTGGTGGGACGACCGGCCGCCGGCCCGGAACCGTGGACATACGGCGTGGGATTGTTCAGATCGTTGGTGGGGATAAACCCGTTCAGCATGTTGTACCAGGGCTTGGTACCGTCTTCATAGTCCCCTAACCGGGGGTCGCTGATGTCGGAACCGGCCGCAAACCAGGAGAACGAGGTCATGGGCAGATTCTTCCACCCGATGCGCTTTTGCAGGTTGAAGACGGCGGTGTCGGCATCATTTCCGGTGAAAATGATCGGCCCCTGGAAGAAGTCGTAGCCCGCCGATGCCGGAGGCAATCCAAAGGCATCGTAAGCGGCATCGACCGGACCGCCATTGTACACAAAGCCAATGCTCAGCACGCTGTCGCAGCCGACCACGTCATCGCCGTAGTCGCCCAGGTCCGGGTCAGACCACTGAGCCACAAACATGGAGTCGATCTGGGCCCCGTGGTTGATGAAGGTGTACTGCTTGAAGATCAACTGTCCCAGCTTGGCGCCCGGCTGGTTATAGGCCCAGGTGGTTACCTGAACTTCCAGGTGCATGGACGGCGAACCGTACACAAACGCGGCCTGGGATTCATCGAAGTCGTTCATGGCAAACCAGACCACCTGGTCGGCGTTGGCGATGCCGGGATAGTCGCCCTGGGTTTCATCGGGGAATCCATCGGCATCCAGAATGGGATCGTATACCCCGTTGTTGTTCACATCCACAAAGGGAGCACCGTGCTCGACCGGCCACTCTTTCCAGTCGGTGGCATACTGATTGATCACCGCGTCAATCATCGCGTCGGTAACCTCGGACAGATTCACCGCATTCAATTCCGCGGCATCCCGGGCCACCAGACCGGGGGTCAGGGTGCGCCAGTCCGAACGAATACGATACACCCGAACATCATCTGCATTGGGGTCGGCCGGTTGACCGTTTTCCACCCAACCGGGTTTCAGACCGGTGCGGTAGGTGGTTCCCCCAACCCGAAGTGCGGGATCTTTTCCATCGCGGACAAAACCACCCCATACCAGACCATCGGTAAAGATGGCCCCGGCGGTACCGCGAGGATAGATCCCCCCGCTATCCCCGGTGAAGGGGTCGTTGGCCGAGGTTCCATCGGCCAGAATCCAGTACGCCCAGTTGCCGATATTCGACAGGGTTTGAATGGGCGTACCGGTGGTTTTCGCAAACGACTGCCGCTGAATGGGGCCTCTGGCAAAGGCCTCACTGCTCAAAAAAGCCAGAAACAACCCCATCAGGAGCAGAACGCTGAATGTGCGGATTTTTCCGTTCATCTGCTCACTCCTTTATCATTGGTACCACATCAATTCAGTGCCTGTTATTAGTAGTTGAACCTCACGCCAAACAGAATCTGCCGCGGATGGCCCCACAGCTGCTTGCCCAGTTCAGACCAGTACGCCTGACCGTTCTCCAGATTGATGGCACGATACAGATCCACGTAGTTCTGGCCGTTGTTGGGCTTGTTGATCACGTCTTCCGACAGCGCCGGGTTGGACAGGAAGCCGTCATCCTTGTCGTCGCCGGTACGCTGATACACGTTCAGTACGTTCCGGGTGTTCAGCAGATTCAGCACCCGCACGTAGAAGGTGGCATCCAGCTGGTTGGCCAGGGTCACCGTCTTGTCCAGGCGCAGATCGATGTTGAAGTTCCACGGCGTGCGGGAGGCGTTCAACGGTTCAATGGCCTTCCGGGTACGGGTATCGTCTTCGATACGCACCCCGGCATTAAAGTCGTTGAACTGACCCAGCGAACCGGTTACCCGGGTAAAGGGGTGACCGCTGTTGAAAGAGAACAGCAGGTTGGCGCCCAGGCGTTCCAGGATGGGACCGCCATCATTCTTGCCAAACCGATAATCCACCATGATGGCACCCCGGTGGGTCTGGTTGAAATCCAGAGGAGTGATCACGGTGGGTTTGGGCGTGTTCCGGTCAATCGCGGCGTGATAGGACACTTCCGTGGAACCGGTGCCTTCCGCATCGGTCAGGGTGTAATTCAACTGCGCCTGAATCCGATTGGTACGGCGCAAAGTCAACCGAAATTCCAGCCCCTTGGTGGTGACGAAGTCACCGTTTGCCAGTCGGGTATAGGAACTGATCGTGGCATCGGGAGCTTTTTCTACCTTTTCTACCGTGATCTGGCCCTTTTCATTGCGATAGAAACCGGTGATGTCAAAGGCCGCCACGGAAGACAACTGCTGACGGAACCCTAACTCATAAGAAGTACTGCGGATGGGATCCAGGCCGAAGCCAATGGGATTCCGGAAGAAGAACCCGGCCACCACGATCTGAGTACTGTTCTCGGCAATACTCCGATAGATCTGCTCCAGCCGGGGCATCTGGATGAATTTCCCGTACTGAGCATAGAACACCGTCTTTTCGCTCACCGGGAAGGAGATTCCCAGACGGGGGCTGAGTTGGGTAACGGGATCCTTTTCTTTAAAGGCTTCCGGTCGGATCAGGTTGGTCTTTTGATCCACTACCGGATTGGTAGGATCTATCAGGGTGCGGTCATCGGTGTCGAAATAATCCAGACGCAGACCGGCATTGATGATCAGATCGTTGAACTCGATCTTGTCGTGGATATAGGCCGCGGCAAACACCGGCTTACGGGGACCATCGATAAAAATGGAATCGCCGATGGAGATGTCATCGTTGATTTCATTCCCATGCAGGTCGTAGCCGAATCCGCCATAACCGGCCTGCAATAAGATGTCTTCCGGATCCACGGCATTTTCATTCCCCCCGGCCTGATCCACCAGGGTCATGAAGTCCTGAGCTTCGATGACAAACCGCCGCACGGTATAGGCCCGGGCATCCACCCCGATCTTCAACTCGTGATGCCGGCCAATCTGATTCACGTAGTTCAGCGCCCCACCGATGTAATTCTGCTTGTTTTCCACATAGAAGTTGGTGAGCGGCGTGCCGTTACGGCTGAATTCAAACCCGTGCAGACGATAGTTGAACTGCGGCCGACGACGATCCCGGAAGGTAATACCAAACTGCTCCTGCACTTTGGTACTGTCGAACCAGCTTCGCCAGTCGGTACCAAAAAAGGCGTCGTCCCGTTCGGTCTTGAAATTAAAGAAGCTGACGTTGGCTTCCAGATAGCTCTTGGGATTGATCACGTAAGTGGCCTTCCCCGTCAGCAACAGGGAGTTGGTGTTTACACTCCACAGACGCCCGTTGAGGATGTTCAACATGGGGGCGTTGTCGTTAAAATCCTTCTGGAAGGAGTAGATACCACCGATACGGAACCGAACCGGAGAAGTATCGAACAGAATGGTTCCGTTGATGGCCTTGGTCATCTGGAAGTTATGGGGAGTGAACCCATCGGGATACTCCAGCACCCTCACGGTGTCGGGATGACCGGCGGCAACATCCGGGTTCAGCGGATTGGAATCCACCAGATTTTCAAACCGGAACCCTTTGCTGAAGCGGCGCATTTTGTCACCCAGTTCATCGTATTCGCCGGCCAGGAAGAAGCGCACCTTGTTATTGGTCCCGGGAACGGGGCCGCTAACGGTCGCCACACCGATCAGGTGTTCATAGCTGTAGGTACCCAGGAATTTTTCTCCCGGATCGGCAAAGGGTTTGTCGGATTGTACATCAAACAGGAAGTGATAATCCGGCGTCCCGGTTTTCAGCTCTGTACGGATGATCCCGGCATTGGCGCCACCGAATTCCGCCGTATAACCGCCCGCCAGCACCTGGAATTCTTCCACCGCTTCCTGAATGATAAACACCGCCTGGCGGTTGGTCATGGGGTTGATGGCGGCAGCACCTTCCACATAATACCCGGTCTCTTCCCGACGACCACCCCGGATGTAAAGGTTACCGTCCTGGAACACCACGCTGTTCTGCAGGGCCACCACTTCGTTAAACCCACGAACAGGGATGTTTTCCAGTTGTTCCGAGGTGACCAGCGAGATACTCTGGGTCACGTGCTTTTCCACCAGCGGCCGGGTGGCCGTCACCACTACCGCCTCACCTTCAATGGCGGCTTCTTCCAGCTCGAAGTTGATTTCCGTGGTCGTGGAGGCACTGACCCGGATACCTTCCTTGGCGACTTCTTTGTACCCGATAAAGCTGGCACGAATGGTATACGTACCCACGGGCACATTCAGAATCACGTAATACCCGTCCACATCTGTGGCGGCGCCCATGGTGGTTCCGTCAAGGCTCACGTTCACCCCCGGCAGCGGTTCGCCGGTGGCCTTGTCGGTCACCACCCCGATAATTTTACCGGAGGACTGAGCCAGCAGGAAGACGGGCATCGCCAGAAACAGCAGCGTCAAAATCAGCAACGTCCTCTTCATATCTCTGTCTCCAGAACTTTTAGTGAATCGGTTAACAATACTACCATTACACAACTACTGCGAAATAACAACCAGTGCGGGCTTATGTCATAGTGGCTCCTCCTGACATTTGATGGAACATCCGATTTTTACCCCAAACTTGTCCTGCCAAGCTTACTGCCAAGACGTATGTATGCGCCGAAACGATCCCCACGGATCGCTCTCACAATTCAGGGAAGTTCATCTGGAAGCAAAAACACTGAGGAAAACTTGTAGAAGCAAAACAGGCATGAAATATGGTAAGGGATTCCCCTCAATAGGCGCTCCTCTTCTTTGATCCCCTCTACTCTACAACCGCACTCGACCTCAACACAACCTGACCTATCTTACAAAAATCGTGCACATCGCACCGCAACCGCAACACAACTAATTGTTTTTAAAAAAGATAAGAGAAACACCCCAACCATACTATACATGTGATAACCGTCAAGCTTTTCCCATATTGGTAGGAAAAATATTTCCTACCAACCGCCCCTTCCTCCGAACACTCCGGATAAATAAGCATAAATTTTTCATTGTGTTATTCATTCGATTCCACCGAACCGGTCTTCCCGAAGCGGGGAAATCGCTTCCCCAAAAGTGACCCCAATCACACACAGGGCGGGAGAGTTTACCGCAACCGGAGCAAATATGCAATACCCGGCAACATTTTTAGCCCATCCGGCCCGTCACAGGGATTCCCCGGATCATCTACTGGAAAGCATATAGCAAATTCCCCAATGCCCTCCAACGGGGATAAACTTCGGCGATGAGTCTCAGGGGGAAATGCGGGAGTACCACCGGGCAACGATGTCCAGGGCGGGCTTTCCGTTGGGGGTAAAATCGTTATCCTGCGGGCCGCCGTATTCCAGATAGGTGGGCCACTTCCACCAGTATATCCCTTTCAACCAGGGCTGACCTTCCAATACCGTCACCGCCGCCCGGTAGCAACGGGCTTGATGGGCCGGATTGGCCGCGTCTCTTCCGGCCGGGCGATGGGGATTTTTCCAGGGAGCTTCGGTGGCGGTAAAACCGATCTCGGTCAGTACCACCGGTTTGCCCACCCTTCGGGCAACGGCTTCGATGCCCCGCGCCACCGCTTCCATCCCCGCCAGCAGTTCCGCATCGGTGGGATCGTCTTTCCGGCTCAAAGGGTAGTAGCAATTGAGGCCCATGAAATCCAGTTCTTTCCAGAAGGTGAGATTCTCGAATTCTTCTCCCCAATTGGCCGCATAGGTCATCTGCCCTGAGTACAGCCCGCGCAGGCGATGGATCAACTCCACCCACCGTTCCGGCTGCTGTAAAGCCGCCTGCGAAAGTTCCACCCCCACGCAAAGGTACTCCATCTGATACATCTCCGCCATCAGGGCATAGTGGCGCATCCAGCGGTAATAATAATGAAAGAAGCGTTCCCAATCTTCCGGGGAGGTCATGGCAATCTCCCCCGGCCAGCTTCGCCCCAGCCAGATGTGAGGTTTGAGCATCACCTGCATCCCCAACCGCCGGGCGGTCAGCGCCGCATGGATGATGCTTTCATCGTTTTCGCTCCCGGGCCCCCGGGAGTAGCGCAAGAACACCGGCCGATGGGGATCGGGCATGTAGGAAAACGGAGTAATGGAAACGGCGTTGGTGCCGATGTCGGCCAGGGCTTTTAGAGCCGCATCCGCTTTGCGGGAGAGGTAACCGTTGTAAATCCGATACCCTTCATGGGCGAAGCAGAATCCTTTTTGAAAGCCGGTGGGTCGGGGAAATCGGCGCCGGTCGGCGGCGATGGCCTGTTCATACCCGGCGGCGATGAATTTCAGATAATCCTGCCATTCCCGGTTCAATCGGGAGACTTCTCCGGGAGAGGGCTGCCAGGTACGATACCGCTGTCGCAACACCTTCCAGCCATAGCGCCGCACCAGACAGGCCACAAAGCTGGCCGCCGCCGGAGCCATCACCAGCTCCGATTCCCGTTCCAGCAGGGAGTTATCCAGCAAATCGGAAAGCGGAGGCATGGTTCGGGACCGAAACAGACGGGCGGCCCAGTAGGCATACCCCCTTCCCCGCCAGTTGCGGGAGAAGAGCATGCTCAATCCCATTTCCAGCACGTTTTGCCGGGGCTGCCCCAGCGCCCGCCGGAGGATCAGCACTGCATCGGCGGTGAAGTCGTCCCCCCCAATTCCCGGCTCCACCGCCACGTGAACCTCATTTCGCTCCGGAACCACGTGCCACAACCGGGTGCGTCCGGTAATCAGCCCTTTGTCTTCAAAAGAGGCATACAGATGGTAATCGATGACCGGGAGGGTATCGGGAATTTCCAGGCGGGCGCACAGGCTGTCGTAGGAAGCCTCCTGACGCTGCTGCCAGGCGGCCAATTCTTCTTCCGACAGGTTCAGGCCGTGCAAAAACAGACGGTAGTGGGGCGTCTCCAGGGCCAGGCGGGTTTCGGCGGCGAAATCCCGGTGGGCGGCGGCATCGAACTGCCAGCGGCGCTCCGGCTGCTGAGAAAAGAAGCCCATCACCATACAGGTTTCCCCCCGTAAAATGCGATAATCTCCCGGAATTCCCCATATTCCCCCACGGCTCCGAAGGTAGGCCTGCACCCGGCGATCATCGTTGCCGCTTACCACCATCAGGGGATATTGGGGATGCTCCGGATGGGGATAAACCAGGGAGAAGAGATCGGTGGAATCGGCATACACCTGCCCGTGGAACGCAAACCCTTTTTCCCCAAACCGGAACGGCAGGACATCGCTCCACCGGGCCAGAAACGCGTTGGAGCGCGGGATACCGATTACCAGCGTGGGCAAAGGGGGCAGGCTATCCCCGGAAAGGTCTCGATCCGCCACCGGCTCAATGCGGATCCAGCGGGAACGCTCCTCCATCTCCTCCGCCAGTTGGCGGTACCCCGGGGCGCTTTCCGGATCACCGGTGCCGTAAATCAGCAATACCTTCCGGCTTCGATAAAGTTGCCGCCACAACGCTTCCCGGGAGGGTAGCCGGCTGCCGTCCGGTTTCAACTGGGGAGATTCCCCGGAGGATACCGTCTGGAAGATATACGACCCTGCGGAAACGGCGAACAAAACGCTCATCAGAGCGGATAGCCAGCAGCGCTTTATACCGGATCGCAAACTTGAAGGCATGGGCAGTGCCGTTTGAGGTTCCCGATTTTCTTTTCCGAACCCGGATAATACAAACCGGCGGCCGGGGAACCAACGAGAAAAGATACATTAATTGTTTTGGATAATCTCGGCGGGATCAGAATGACATCGAAGCCCATCACGTAGTTTTGGTTTCCCATAAACGGTGATTGTCAAAAGTCCAAAGCAGAAGAAGGTATGAGAAAAAAGCGCTGCGGATAAAAAACAGGCCCGGCGTGAAAAAGCCGGGCCTGCGATCCTGCCCCTTGTGCGAATGGCCTTGTCGGCCAGAGAAGCGCTCGTTTACCGCAGCAGCACCATCTTCCGGGAGAGGGTTTCCTGCCTGGTTTCCAGACGATACACATACACGCCGCTGGGCAAATTCCGGCCCTCAAACCGGACCGTATGCGTTCCCGGCCCCTGCACCCCGTTCACCAGCACCGCCACCGGCTGACCCAACAGGTTATACACCGTCAACCGTACCCGGGTGCTCCGGGGCAGCACATACTCGATGGTGGTCGCCGGGTTGAAAGGATTGGGATAATTCTGCCGCAGTTCATACCGGACAGGCAGGGTGGCCAGATCGCCCACGCCCATGGGCAGGGCGTGCTGATGGATCTCATCGGCCAGGGGAGACGCCCAGTTCACGGTCTGGTTTTGATGGCACACCAGGCAGACGAAATCCAGGGTGACCGCGGCGTGTCCATCGGCATCCAGTTTTACGTGCCCATCGGAAGTAAACATGGAGTCCCGGGGCACCGGGTCGGTATTGATGTGCCAGATGTGGGTGGCCACATCCCCCAGCCAGCCGTTGCCCTCCTGAGTGCCCACCGCCGATTTGCTGGCTTTAGGCATGTGGCAATCGGTGCATTCCGCCGGATGGGGCTGCCCGTTGGTGAAATAGATCTCGTGATTGGGATGGCACACGGCGCAATCGGTACGAATGGCGCTCAAACCGGCGCCGGCCGCCTGGGGATAAAGCAGGGCGATGTGGGTGTCGTGGCAGGTGCCGCAGGTTAAATCCGTTCCCACTCCGTCGCCGTGTTCGGAGGCCTTCATTTCATTGAACTGCTCGTGATGGCGGATAAAACCACCGCTGGCGGGGATGGCATTGGTTTTTCCTCCCCGGGAGTGACAATCCCCACATCGGAGGAAGGTCAGGCTATCGGCCTGAATGGGGGGCGCCACGTTCATGGGGTCGGCCACGTGAGCGCTACCGGGACCGTGGCAGCCTTCGCAGCGAATCCCCGGTTCCACAAAAGTGCCCAGATCCGGCGTGGTGGGATGCCAGCTTCCGGAGGGATCCGGCCCGGTGGTGTGGCACTTGAAGCAGTTGTAATTGTAGGGCTTATCCTCTCCGTAATGGTAGGGCACCCATTGAGGCGTTCCCCGGGGAAACAGGTTGTACTGCGCCAGGCTGTCGGCGGTAAAAATTTTGCCGTCGGCGGCCTGCACAAAGCGGGCTTTCCAGCCATAGCCTCCGATCACCCACCAGTAATCGTTCCAGTTGGGATTGGCCGGGGGCGGCGAAGGCACTCCCGGACTGGTACTGTCGGGATACACCGGCGGCCCTCCCTGCACCCGGTTCAGTTTGTACGGGTGTCCGGTCTTCATATACTCTTCCCAGATGTTGTACCCCAGGGTGGGATTCACCGTGTTATGGCAGGTCATACAGGTGGTGGAGCCCACGTAGTTTTGCGCCCGGACAACTCCCCACAAACTGATCAGAAGCAGGGCAGCCAGCAACACAGGTAACCGTTTCATCATGCTACCCTCCACAGATTTTGGTGAACTGCCTCCTGATTTATGCCGCACCCCGGTTTAAGACAATCAACATGCCAGAAGAGGATGTTTTTACAACCCGTTGTTTTTCCATAAGATATAACCATTGATTTTTTTCGATACCGCCGGGGCACCGGGACAGGCCTGTCCCATCGTTCCGGCTTTGCTCCCTAACTTACAGTTTTTAGCAAACTTGCCGACCGGGATCAATCGGCGACAGGTGGGACATTGCGGTCGTAGATCCGGCTTTTGCAAATACCGATTTAAGGCTTATCTTTGGCTCCGACACCCGATCGGCCTCGGGAACAGGCATATCCGGTTCCACCAAAACCAGAGGAGATTGCCATGAGGAAAATTCGCAAAGGCTTATCGCTGTTGTGGATTGTGCTGTTGGTCGCCTTTTTCGCGCTGGGCTGCACCCGCCGGGTAGTGGTGGTACACACGGCTCCCCCACCTCCCCGGGCGGAAGTAAAACCGGCTCCGCCATACCCCAATGCGGTATGGATTCCCGGTCACTGGAAATGGAAGCGAGGGCGATATGTGTGGGTGCCCGGCCACTGGGCCAAACCCCGCCGGGGATACGTGTGGGTACCCGGTCACTGGGAAAAGCGCCCCCGGGGATGGGTGTGGGTGCCCGGCCACTGGAAACGACGGTAACCTCCCCCGGACAGAAAGCAAAGGAGATCATGGATGCGTTTCTCGACTATTTGCTCCGGAAGTACCGCCCGGGGCGGCGGGCAAACCGGTACTCGACGATGTTGGCCCACATGGGCGGTTTTGAGGCAGGGCCTGCCCGTGGTCTTCATCGGAGGGATGTTCCTCTGGCTCATCGGGTCGGCCACGGCCGGGGAAGCAGAGGAAGCTCAATTCCGGAAAATCCGGGCGGAATTGTATCGGGCCATGGATCAGTGGCACGGGCCGAATATGAAGGCGGCCATCGCCAACCTGGAGAAACTGATCGGGCAGACGGATAAACCCTGGTGGGTGCGGTATTACATGGCCCTGGGGAATT
>CAYQGB010000067.1:0-15668 GCA_964416895.1 uncultured Calditrichaceae bacterium | reverse complement strand
TCATCCAAACCTTGAAATAGCACCGCGCACCACCCACCAATCCCTCCTATCCCGCCACCGCCTCTTCCATCTTCTCTCCCCGCTCAAAAATGGAATACACCGTGGGGATGACCACCAGGGTCAGCAGGGTGGAACTGATCAGCCCGGCGATGACGGTAATGGCCATGGGGATGCGCAACTCCGCCCCTTCGCCCAGACCGATGGCCATGGGCAGCAGCCCCAGCACGGTGGTCAGGGTGGTCATCAGGATGGGGCGCAGACGGGCCTGACCGGCCTGCTTGATGGCCTCCTCTTTGGCAAGTCCCTTCCGCCGCAACTGGTTGATGTAGTCCACCAGCACGATGGCGTTGTTCACCACAATTCCCGCCAGCATAATTAATCCCAGAAACACCATGATGTTCAGGGAAATCCCCAGAACCCACAACACCAGCACCACCCCGATCAGAGCGAAGGGCACGGTGAACAGGATGACGAAGGGATGCACGAAGGATTCAAACTGGGAAGCCATGACGATATACACCAGAAAGATGGCCAGCAGGAGCGCCAGGCGCAGGCTGGAGAGAGAGACTTCCATCTCCTTATTCTGGCCGGTGATCTCAAAGGTAAAATCCGGGGGCATGTCCAGGGATTGCAGGGCCCGGTACACATCGGCGCTGACATCGGAGAGGCTGCGCCCCACGATGTTGGCTAAAATCACCGCCGCCCGTTCCTGATCGATGCGGCGAATCTCGCTGGGGCCTTCGTGGATTTCGATCCGGGCCACACTTTCCAGGGGCACGGGGATACTGCCGTTGGGGTTCACGTTCAGCCGCCGCAGCCGCATCAGCGTCGCCCGATCCTGCTCCCGCACTTTCACCAGCACGTCGATCCGCCGGTCTTCCTTCTTGAATTCCGTGGCCACATCCCCCCGCACCTTGTTGCGCACCAGATTGGCCACATCCAGCACGTTCAGGCCGTAGCGGGCCAGCCTGGTGCGGTCGTAAATGATCTGAATTTCGGGATTGCCCCGCTGGAGGTTGGTCTTCACGTCGGTCAGGCCGGGAATCTCCGACAGCACCTGCACCGCCTGCCGGGTCACCGTCGCCAGCTCCTGCAGGTTGTAGCCTTTGATCTCCACCTCGATGGGGGTCTTAAAACTGAACAGCACCGGGCGGGAGATTTTGTAAGCGATCCCGCTGAAGTTGCCCAGCTTTTTCCGGATGCTCGCCAGCACCTCCTCTTCCGCTTCTGCGGGATCATCGGTGGGCTTCAGGGTCACGGTGATTTTGGCGGTGTGTTCCCCGGATTCGGTATCGGACACTTTGGTAAGATCCACCCCGGCCACGGTGGAGATTTTTTCCACCAGCGGCTCCTCCAGAATCATCGCTTCGATGGGCTGAATCACCTCGGCGGTGGTCTCCACCGGCGTGCCGATGGGAAGGGTTAGCTCCACATTGAATTCCCCCTGATGCACCTCGGGAATCAGTTCCTGCCCCAGCCGGGGGAGTAGCACCAGCAGGGTAATCAGAAAGGGAATGAGGGCCAGGCTCAGCACGGCGACTTTGTTGGTCAGCGCCCAGTCGATCACCCGGGGGTAGGCATCGTTCACAAACCGGAAGCCCCGGTTGAATATTCGGACCACCAGACTTAGCGCCGGGGAGAGAAGGCGGGTCCAGAGGAAGCGAATTCCCAGCACCAGCGCGCCGAACAGCAGTATCAGAAGGGCATACAGGCGCACCCCGCATTCAAACAGGAATTGGAGCAAAAATCGGGTGATGACCCACAGCAGAAAGAAAGGCAGCAGCACCCCTCGTCCAATCCTGGCGGCCCCGCCGGAGCCGGAAAAGCCCGAGAAATAGCTTCTCAAACCGCTGCCCAGGTTGCGAAAGCTTTCAAATCCCAGAAAGAAGCGTTTGGGGCTGTCCTGCACCGATTGAACTCCCCTGACCTGAAACTTCCGGGAGGCCAGCATGGGGATGAGGAACAGGGCCACTCCCAGGGAGGCCAGCAGGGAGAACACCACCGTGATGGCCAGGTCTCCGAAAATTTGCCCGGCCACACCCTTTACAAATACCATGGGGAAGAACACCGCGATGGTGGTCAGGGTGGAGGCGCTCACCGCCGGGCCGACTTCTCCGGTGCCCCGAATCACCGATTCGATGAAGCCGTCCCCTTCCTCCCGGCAGCGAAAGATGCTCTCGATCACCACAATGGAGTTATCCACCAGCATCCCGATGCCCAGGGCCAGCCCACCCAGGGACATGATGTTCAGGGAGACATCGAACAGGCGCATGGGGGCAAACGTGGCGATCACCGAGATGGGGATGGCCAGCCCCACGATCAGGGTATTGGGCAGATTGTTCAAAAACAGAAACAGCACGATCACCGCAAACAGCCCCCCGTACAGGGCGGTGGATTTTACCTCGTCGATGGAGTTGCGGATGAAGATGGATTGATCGGTGAGGATCTCCAGGTGCACGTCGGGGGGGAGCTGATAGGCCAGGAAGTCGGTCATCTCCCGCATTTTCATCTGTTCCTGAAAGGCGCGGCGGCGATCCTGAGGGGAGGGGCGTTCTCGTTTCTGCCTGTCGGGGGAGGGCTTTTGCTGTTCCCGCTGCTTCAGCCGGGCCACGAAGGCCTGCTGCTCCGGGGTGCCGAAAATTTTGTTCCGAACGTTCCGGGCCACCTCCACGATATTGGCGTCGCCTTCTTTGTAGATTTCCAGCTCCACGCTCTCCCGACCGTTCAGGCGGGTGATGATTTGCCGCTCCTTGTGGGTGCGGTACACCCGGCCGATATCCCGGATGCGCACCAGTCGCCCGCTGGTGTTGTTCAGCACGATGTCGGCGATCTCTTCCACGGTTTTAAACTCGTTGAGGGTGCGCACGATGTATTCGGTCTGGCCTTCCTTCAATTCCCCTCCGGCCAGATTGACGTTCTCCTGGGCCAGCCGCTGGCGGATTTGCTGAATGTTCAGCCCCATCAGGGTGATCTTCTGTTCATCCAGCTCTACCCGGATCTCCTCCTCGTAGCCGCCCTTTACCTTCACCGCAGCCACGCCTTCTACCGTCTCCAGCGCCCGCTTGATCTGCTCCTCGGCGAGATAGCGGACGTAGAACAGATCCGGGCCGCCGCTCAGCCCCAGGCGCATCACCGGATCCAGCGAGGGATCATACTTGAGGATGATGGGCTTTTCCGCATCATCGGGAAGGAATACCAGATCCAGCTTCTCCCGCACCTCGCTGATGGCCTCGTTCATATCCGTGTCCCAATCGAACTCCAGGATCACATCCGATTGGCCGGACTTGGAGATGGAGGTAATGGCTACCAGATTGGTGACCACTCCCAGAGCTTCTTCGATGGGGCGGGAGATGGCCGTTTCCACCTCTTCCGGGGCGGCCCCGGGGTATTCCGTGCGCACCGTCAGCGAGGGATAGGTAATGTCGGGCATCAGATTCAGGGAGAGGAAATTATAGGAGAGCATCCCGAAAATGAGAATCCCGATGACGATCATGGAGATGGCCACCGGGCGGGTGGTGGTGAATCGAAAAAATTGATGTCGAATGCTGTTTTGCCGGTTCTCGTTCATGGAATTCAACCTCGTTGGATCGGTTCAATTGGGATGCGACCGCGAATTAACGACTTCCTGCACCCACCTGGCTCCGGGCGGCAACGCGCCGCCGGGAACCGGCAGCGGAGACTTTTTGTTGCTCTGCGGTGGTGGAAGGTTTCTGCCAGCTATACTGCCGCTCTTCCACAATCCGCACTTTGCTGCCGTCCTTGAGGCCGTTTTGTCCCAGCACCACCACCCGGATGCCCTCGGGAAGGGGGTTCAGCACCTCCACCTTTTCCGCATCTTCAAATCCCTTTTGCAATTCGATGCGGCGGGCGGTGTCCTTTTCCACCACGAAGAAGTAGGTGCGCTCGTTCTCGTAGATCAGCGCCGCTTTGGGAATCAGGGGCACGTTGTTGTGGGTATCCACAATCAGTTCCACGGAAGCGAACATTCCCGGGCGCAGCTTGTTTTGAGGATCCCGTACGGCCACGGTAACTTTGAACGTGCCGCTCTGGGGATCGATGATGGGGCTGATCCGCTTCACATACCCCTGAAACTGCTCATCCTGCAGGGCATCCACGGTGACCGTGGCCGGCTGCCCCTTGTAGCACAGGGCGAATTCCGTCTGGGGCACGTAGATGGGGATGATCTTTTCTTCCAGGTTGGCGATGGACATCAGTCGGGTGCTGGGGCTGACCAGTGCGCCCACCTGCACGCTGCGGTCACCCACCACTCCGGAAATGGGAGCGGTGATGGTGGCGTATTTCAGATTGAGTTTGGCCTGCTTCCAGGCGATTTCCGCCTGTCGCAGGGCCAGCCGGGCGTCTTCAAATTCCTCTTCGCTGAGCAGTTGCTGCTCCTGCAAGGCTTTCAACCTCCGAAAACGGGCTTGCTGTTTTTCGTAATCCAGGCGGGCCCGTTCTTCGGCCAGGATGTACTCATCCTGCTCCAATTGCACCAGTTTATCCCCCTGGCGCACCCGGTCTCCGTCATCCACAAAGATTTTATCAATGATCCCGCTGATGCGGGGATAAATGTCCACTTGTTGTTCTGTTTCCAGGGTGGAGCTATACAGAAGGTAGTTGGCAATATCGCCCCGGGTCATCCGGGTGACCTCTACGGGGATGGCTTCCGGGGTGGGGCGCTCGAAATCGCCCGGTGCGCCTCTCCGCCCTCCGGCAAAGGGGTTGCCCCCACCTCGACGCCCCCGGCGTCCCTTCCGCTTTCGAGGACGAACCTCTTTGCTCTCGTTGGCTTTCGCTATGCGAGCGCTGTCGGCGCCGGTGGTGTCGGCGGCGCCATCCGGTGTCGTATGGGATTCGGCTTCATCAGACCCACATCCGCTCAGGTAGGTCAGGGCCAGCACCGCTACCAGAATCAAAAGCACTTTTTTCATAATCCGGTTGCTCCTCTGATTAAATGTTGCGTAAGATAAGCCTCCTTTACGCACCGAAGCAAAAGAAGTTTAAGACCAAATCAAAAATTAGACACCTGCCCGGCCCTGAAATTGCACATTCTATGGAAATACATTCGATGGCTCCTGTTCCCTCCGGCGATGGTGCATCTGGCGGTGGTGTATGTTCGGAACCGGCTGTATGATGCCGGGATTTTGCGCTCGCATCGTCTGCCCCGACCGGTTGTCTCCGTGGGCAATGTGCAGATCGGCGGCACCGGCAAGACCCCGCTGGTGAGGGAACTGATCCGGCTGCTGGAAGATCGAGGCTATCGGGTGGCCGTTTTGACTCGCGGTTACCGCCGCCGCTCGCGGGAGCCGCTTATTGTGAAGGCGGCAGACAATCGCCCTGCGCCTGCCCCCGGGGACGAACGCCTTTCAGAAGGGGGGGCAAAAGGGGGAAAGATTTCCCCGGAGCAGATCGGGGATGAGCCGGCGCTGCTGCTCTCTGCGCTGCGCCGGGGAGTGCTGGGCGTGGGGAGGCAGCGCCATAAAGTGGGTGCGGCCGTACTGGGGGCGGCGGAAGTGGATCTGTTTCTGTTGGATGACGGGTTTCAGCACCGAAGGCTCCACCGGGATGTGGATATTTGTCTGATCGACGTCTCCCGGTGGCCGGGGCATCCGTTTCTGTTTCCCCTCAGTAGCCTGCGGGATGCTCGCAGCAGCCTCCGCCGCGCCCATGTGATCATCCTGACCAAATACGAACAGTGCTCCGGCCGGGCCGATGCCCTGGAAGCATCCTTGCGCCGGCGCTACCGGATTCCCGTGCTCCGGGGCGGCTACCAGGTGGTGGGATGGGAGCGGTTGATCTCCGGGAAACCGGTACCGGTGGAGAAATTGCAGGGCCGTCCGGTGATGGCGGTGTGCGGCATCGCCAATCCGGGGCACTTTGTGTATCTGCTTGGGAAAAGCGGTTTGAGCGTGAACCGGGTGCAGGCGTTTGGGGATCATCATCATTATACTGTACAGGAGGTGCAGGCTTTGATGGGGGAAGCCCGGCGGCAGGGAATTGATCATCTGGTCGTAACCGAGAAGGACGCTGTGAAACTTCGAGGGGTGTTGAATAGTTATGAGGAAATCGGAGAGCGGATTATCGTGTGCTGTACCCGCTTCCGGGTAGAAGGGATGGACGACCTGTGGCAGCGGGTGCTGGCGCTGTTTCCTGAGCAGCGGCGCCGTATCAAGACGACCTCAAATAAAAAATAGAGTTGACAAAGGCCGATTGGCTATTTATATTTGTCGGCTCAAAATTTGATCGCGGGGTGGAGCAGTCTGGTAGCTCGTCGGGCTCATAACCCGAAGGTCGCAGGTTCAAATCCTGCCCCCGCTACAAGGTTATTTGATTTATTTTTTAAGTAGCCGGTGGGGCTCATATCCCGCCGGGGCGGGACGCCGGTTCAGAAGCCCCCGCTACAAGGTTATTTGATTTATTTTTTTAGTAGCCGGTGGGGCTCATATCCCGCCGGGGCGGGACGCAGGTTCAGATGCCCCCGCTACAAGGTTTGCTCTTATGCATATTGCCCCGAAAGGGGCCTTTTTCGGATGGCGGCATAGCTCAACTGGTAGAGCAGCGGAATCATAATCCGCGTGTTCGGGGTTCGAGTCCCTGTGCCGCCACTATTTTTTTATAGGCCATTACTGGCTGCCATCATGCCCGGTGCCACTTCTCTCAAATATCGCTTCCTTCAATTTACCAACCGACATCGTTTAATCCAGCCCCAACAGGCGATTCTGATCGCCGTCAGCGGCGGGGTGGATTCGGTGGTGCTGCTGCACCTGCTGGTCACCTGGCAGCAATTTTTTCGATCCCGACTGGGGGTGGCCCACTTTAACCATCAGTTGCGAGGAAGCTCCGCCGACGAGGATGAGGCCTTTGTGGCCGAACTTAGCCGGCAGTTTCAGCTTCCGTTTTACGCCGGTCGAGGGGATGTTCGAAATCTGGCTCACCGCCAGCGCCGGTCGCTGGAAGAGGCCGCCCGGATGGCCCGGGAAGCGTTTCTGGTAGAGACCTGTGAACAGAATGGATTCGATCACATTGCCACCGGGCACAATCTCAACGATCAGGCGGAAACGATGCTGATGCGTCTGTTGCAGGGCGCCGGGGTGTCGGGGCTGGCGGGAATTCGCCTACGCCGGGGCCGTTTTATTCGCCCGCTGCTGTTCGCCGAAAGGGAAGCGATTGTAGAGTATGCTGCCCATCACCAATTGACGTATCGAGAAGATCCCACCAATCGAGACCTGCGGTTTGTACGCAACCGCATTCGACATCGGCTGCTGCCCCTGTTGAGGGAAACGTTCCACCTCTCCCGCCTGGATAGTTTTCTGCGAACCGGGCTTATCCTCCAGGAATGGCTGGAAATGCTGGAGGAGGAGGTTCAACAAGCGCTTTCGGCGGTGAAAATCCTTCCCGGCCAAAATAAAATTGCGCTTGATATACCTGCTTATTGCCAGTACTTTTCGCAAATTCAAGTGAAAGTGCTTGAATTCATTATCGCTCAATTGACCGGTGAGAGGCAAACGCTGACATTTCGACGTTTTGAAAGCTTCTCCCGATGGCTGGAAAAGGGAGGTCGAGGAAAGATTCTGGTGCATCCGGGAATTCAAGCATGGCGAGAAGGCGAACAGATTCTGTTTCAACTGTCGGCGGAGGAGAACCTGCCTGAGAAGGTGGATGTGTGGTTAAATCCGGGGGATGCCTATCGCAACGAAACGCTACAAATTGAGGTGAGCATTGGATTTGCCCCGCGGGAAGCCATCGATTTCCGCCTTTCCCCTCACACGGAGTTTCTGGATGCCGACCAACTACGCTTTCCCCTGCGACTTCGCACCTGGCAACCGGGAGACAAATTGCAGCCATTAGGAGCAAACTATTTGAAGAAGGTAAGTGATTTGTTAACCGATTGCCGTTCCCTGCCACTGCCCAAACAGTCCATGCTGGTGCTGGAAAGCGCCGGCGAAATCGTCTGGGTGGTGGGATGCCGAATAGGAGAGAACTATAAAATCACTCCCCAAACCAAACGAGTACTGAAACTGGAAATGAATAAGCTGGAAAGTATGGAATTATGAAAACCCCGGAAGTGCTGCAAATTGACGATTTAAAGTTTCGGATTATGCTCTCAGAAGAGCAGATTCAACGCCGGGTGCAGGAACTGGCGGAGGAGATTTCCCGGGATTATGAGGGTAAAGTGCCCATCATGGTGGGAGTGCTCAACGGAGCCGTGCTGTTCCTGGCGGATCTGATTCGAGCATTAAGAATCGATTGCGAGATCGACTTCATCAAAATCTCCAGTTATGGCAACGAACGGGTCTCCTCCGGAGAGATCACCATGATCAAAGATTTTAGCGCCGATTTGAGCGGTCGGGATATTGTGGTGGTGGAAGATATTGTGGATTCCGGGCTTTCGGTGCAGTATTTGAAACGCAGAATTATGAATATGAAACCTGCGTCGCTGAAATTTGTATCACTGTTGGTCAAGAAGGGGGCGGCCAGGGTGGAAATGAACATCGATTACGTGGGTTTTGAGATTGAGGATAAATTTGTGATCGGCTATGGCCTGGATTTCAAGCAGAAGAAGCGCAATGTGAATGCCATTTATCAACTTATGGAATAAAGCGGAGGGCTTCAGGGCGCTTTAGCGCCCTTGGGAGAGGAGGCGCGATAAGAATTGGATGTGGAGGAAAACTTCAGGGCGCTTTAGCGCCGTTGAAAGACGTGAGTGTAATTTATCAACCCAGGGAATAGATACCTGTTCAAGGTAGGTGGTCAATCCTATGAAAGAAAATCCCAACAACATGTTTGACGATAATCGTCCCCCCAAAGGGCGCAATCCTAACAACAAAGATGATTTCCAGTGGAAGAAGGGGTCCCGTTCCATTTTGCTGTGGTTAATGGTCTTTCTGGGGATCATGCTGTTTGCCACCCTCTTTCCCCCCGGCGGCAAAAGCATAAAAGAAGTCCCCTATTCGGAGTATCTCCGATTTCTGGAAAACGATATGATCGAATCCGCCGAGGTAGTGCTGCAAAGCGAGGCCGCCGAGTTTGTGGGGCGGTTAAAAGAACCGCAGCCGCTGTCCTCCGGTTCGGATCGCCAGTACTATCAGTTTAAAACCATCATCCCCGATGCTGCTTCCGAAAAAGAGGTATGGCTGGAAAAAGGCATCCGGGTAGAATTCAAAAAAGTTTCCACGGAATGGCTGGACATTGTGGGAGGATTCCTGCCCTGGGTGTTGCTGATCGCCATCTGGATTTTGATCTTTCGCCGGATGCAGGGAGGCGCCGGGGGCAAGAATATCTTCACCTTCGGCAAAAGCCGCGCCCGCCTGTTTATGGAAAACGAAACCAAAGTGACCTTTAACGATGTGGCCGGCTGCGATGAAGCCAAAGAAGAGTTGCAGGAAATCATCGAATTCTTGAAGAATCCCTCCAAATTCTCCAGGTTAGGAGGCAAAATTCCCAAAGGCGCATTGTTGCTGGGGCCTCCGGGAACCGGCAAGACCCTGCTGGCCCGGGCCGTGGCCGGGGAAGCGGGGGTGCCCTTCTTCTCCATGAGCGGTGCGGATTTCGTGGAGATGTTCGTGGGGGTGGGCGCCAGCCGGGTGCGAGACCTGTTTGAGCAGGGCCGTAAACACGCTCCCTGCATCATTTTTATTGACGAATTGGATGCCGTGGGAAGACAGCGAGGCGCCGGTCTGGGCGGCGGCCATGATGAACGGGAGCAGACTCTCAATGCCCTCCTGGTGGAAATGGACGGATTTGATACCGCCGAAGGGGTGATCATCCTGGCTGCAACCAATCGCCCGGATGTGCTGGATACCGCCTTGCTGCGGCCGGGGCGCTTCGACCGCCAGATCGTGGTGGATCGCCCGGATGTGCGGGGCCGGGAAGGCATCCTCCGGGTGCACACCCGGAATATCCCCCTGGCGGAAGATGTGGATTTGCACTTGATCGCCAAAGGCACCCCGGGGCTGGCCGGTGCCGAACTGGCCAACCTGGTCAATGAAGCCGCCCTGTATGCCGCCCGCAACAACCGGGATAAGGTCACCATGGAAGACTTCGAGGCCGCCAAAGATAAGATCATGATGGGCATGGAGCGCAAGAGCCTGATCATGAGCGAGGAGGAACGCCGCACCACCGCCTATCATGAGGCCGGACATGCCCTGGTGGCCAAAAAACTCCCCGAAGCTGACCCCGTACACAAAGTGACCATCATTCCCCGGGGACGGGCGCTGGGGGTGACCCACACCCTCCCGGAAGATGAAAAGCACAATTATTCCAAAGCCAAGCTGGAATCTTACCTGTGCGTGCTGATGGGCGGCCGGGTGGCGGAGAAGATCGTCTTTGATCAATTGACCTCCGGGGCCAGCAATGACATCGAGCGGGCCACTGAAATCGCCCGAAACATGGTAACCAAATGGGGAATGAGCGAAAAGCTCGGCCCCCTGGCTTTGGGGCGCAAGGAAGAAGAAATCTTTCTGGGACGGGAGATCGCCACCCATCGCGATTACAGTGAAGAAACCGCCCAGATGATCGATGCGGAAATTAAGGCCATTGTGGTGAAGGCCGAGAAGCAGGCCGAAGAGATTCTTCGGGAAAACCTGGATACCCTGCATCGCCTGGCCCAGGCCTTGCTGGAACGAGAGATCCTGGACAGCGAGGAAATTGACAAGATTCTGGCCGGAGAGACGTTGCCGGAGAAAACCTACACCCGTTCTACCGGTAAGCATAAAAAATCATCCTACAGCACCAACGGACAAAAAGAAGGCCAATCTCAACCGGAAGTCCCCACCGCTTCGGCAGACTCCCCCTCGACTACGGAAGAAGAAGCTCCGGATTCCCCCGAAGGCGGTGCCGGAGGCAAAGTATAGTTTCCTCTCTGAGTGCATATATGGCAAGAAACCATAGATGCCCGGATCTGATGAATGAGTCAAAAGTTCAGAATTCTTGGTGAAATAAAAAATATTGAGACCATTGCTTCGGGACGGGGAGTCTATATCCGACGTTATTTGGAACGAGTGTATGGTCGAGGGAGGTGGCGGAAAATGAAAGGTATTGCTACTATTGAGCTTGCGGATGGTACTGTCTGTAAAGCTGAAATACACTGGTATGAAGCCCACGGGATTGGTCGCAAGGAGTTTAAGGTCAAAAGGGTGTTAAGATGAGCGAGTTCGTCATCTGTATTGATAATGAAGGCAATTCAGCCAGTTTGATTGTGGGGAAGGTTTATCGGCGGTTACCGGATCCCGAGGCTGAATCCCATAATATGCTCCGGATCATTGATGAGGACAAATCGGAGCCTGATGGGTATCTTTATCCGGCATCCATGTTTGTGCCGGTGGAGTTGCCTGAAGAAGCAAAACGGGCGTTAATGGCTGTATAAAGTCGAGGTATATTGCAGCAGTAGAGCCAAAACGGTTTTTGCATGATCATCATTGCCCCAATCAAGCTTCTCCCTGTCAGGGTTGCCGTGTACTACTATGAGTAGTTCGGCAACCTTTTTTGTTGGGTTTTCCCTTCCTGTAATCCGATGATATTTCCGCCAAATATTTTGCCGATGGTAATTCCCACGGTATTATATTATGTTTGCCAGACGTTTGAATAATCTCAGTTGCAACGGGGTTCATCCATGGATCGCCAGAAGATCGAACAGGGGGTTCGCCTGATTCTGGAAGGCATCGGTGAAGACCTTCAACGGGAAGGGTTGCGGGAAACCCCCCGTCGGGTGGCGAAGATGTGCGAAGAGATTTTCGCCGGGATCGGGCAGGAGCCGGCGCTGGAAATCGGGTTCACCGAGCCGCTGGAAGCAGGAAACATCATCTGCCTCAAAGATATTCATTTTTACTCCTTCTGCGAACACCATCTGCTGCCTTTCTTCGGCAAGATGCACCTGCTGTATATTCCCCGGGACAATCGGGTGGCGGGATTTTCCACCCTGGCGAAAATTGTGGATCATTATGCCCGACGCCCACAAATTCAAGAACGCCTGACCAATCAAGTTGCCGATGCCCTGATGCAGGCGCTGAAACCGGCAGGAGCGCTGGTGGTGGCCGAGGCCACCCAACTGTGCGTGACCCTTCGTGGCCCGCAGAAACGGGAAATGGTCACCATCACCGAGGCCCTCCGCGGCGAGGTGCCCATCGAACAGGCCCGAATGTTATTGCAGCGGTAACCCAACCCCATGTGGAGATAGGCAAAACCGATACGACCATGAAAGAGTGGATTGACTTTCTATCCGGAGAAGTACCCGGCGGGATTGGCCTGTATTTGATGATCGTGGGCATTTTGTTCTTTACCCTGTATGCCATCTCCCGTACCAGCGAAGTGTTTACTCCCCGCCATTTTCGCAAGTGGTTTGGCATCTCCTGGTTGTTGATTACCGGGCTTTATGGATTTGTCTGGTTGCAGAACCCCCCTCCGCGAACGCTATCCCCGTACATGGTGATCGTTTCCGGTGAAGACGATCGGGATCGCTGGATGGTCAGCTATCTCCGGGAGGTGGTAGAGGCCAACGTGCAGCCTTTCCGCAGCCAATCGGAGTATCTCTATCCTCCCCGGTGGGAGGTCTATGCCCATCTGGAGTGCTCTGAAGGAAAGACCCGGCAATGCCGGGAGTTCGCCGCTAAACTCCCGGTTCGGCGGTTGGTCACGGTTTCTCTTCGCCGCAGGGGGGATGAATATGCCCTGGTGTTCTCCGAAAATTTCCCCTCGCATTCCGGGCAGAAGGGAGCGGAAAGGGAACTGGTTTTTGCCGGGAAAGATTTTCCCCGCGCGGTGCATCAATTCCTGAACTGGTTGAAAGATCGGTTTCCCCTGCACAACGCTCTCCGGTTGCCCGAACCGGTGGATCAAGACTTCTTTCTGGCAATTGCCGCCTTCCGGCAAAAAGACTATTCCCGGGCCGCCGATCTGCTGAAAAAAGTGCTTCGGCGGTTCCCGGAAAACCCGGAGGTGCGCCGGTGGTATTTCTACAATCAGATTCGCCGGGCGGCTCTTGCCCGGGCCCGGGAGCCGAAGCGCAACCCATTTGATTATCGAAAGCGCGAGTGGGAACGCTGGCTG
This sequence comes from uncultured Calditrichaceae bacterium, assembly GCA_964416895.1. GTDB lineage: Bacteria > Calditrichota > Calditrichia > RBG-13-44-9 > J075 > CAYQGB01. Next base: position 2,624 of record CAYQGB010000067.1, on the reverse strand, counting down.
GACGAAGCCCGGGCCTTTCTCATCCCTCTGGCGCAGCAGCTTCTGCAAGCCGACGGCGAAGACTGGATGCTCCTGAACATGATCGGGGAGTCGTTTATTCTCACCGAGGAGTTTGCCGATGCGGAGCATTTCCTCAAGCTGGCCTTTCACCAGAACCCCTTCAGCATCGAAGTGCTGGAAAACCTGTCCCTGCTGCACGAGTCCCGGTATGCGGAACTGCCCTATCATTCTCGACTGGAGATTTACGAGCGCATTTTGCAGATCTGCCCGGTGCACGAACCCACCCTGCGGCGCTATGTGGAAAAGCAGTTGATCGACCTGCCGGTGGATCAAACGCCTTCGGAAAAGATCAATTTCTACTTGCAGCGGGCGTTGTCGTTGAATCCCACCTCGGTGGAAGCCCTGATCCTGCAGGGCAAATACTACCTGGCCATTTTCGATTATCCCGGCGCTCTGGATAATTTCCTGGCCGCCGATTCTCTGGAGCCGGACAACCCGGTGCTCAAATACAATCTGGGGGTCACCTATTTCCGGTTGAAACGGATGGAGCAGGCGGAGGCCTATTTCCGCCGGGCGGTAGAATTGGGCGACTATCTGGATGCCCATCTGTATCTGGGAGTCATTTATCAGGAGCAGGGAGATTGCGACCGGGCGCTGAGGGAGTTCCGTTACCGGGTTGCCCACAAAGAAGGCGAGGATGATTATTACGCCATTCAGGCGATGAAAGGGATTCGGAAATGTCTGGAAATGCAAAATAAGGCCGTTCCCCAATCCGGAGGAACCACCCCATGAAACCGATGCTTCGATATTTAACCGGATTGAGCGTCGCCGATTGGGAGGAGGAGTTGCGAGATGTGGGAATCTCCCGGCCCGATCCGCAAATTGTTGAGGCGCTCTCCAATTTCGCCGTGATTAAAGCGCGGGGATATTCCCGGGAGGAAATTTCTCAGATTACCTCGGATTTGATGCCCGAAATTATTCTTCTGGAATTTATGGGGGACGATGCTCCCGAAGCTGCATTATTGGCGGGCAACCCCCAGAATCTGAAGCGCTTTCGAGACTTCGTCTTTCCGGATATGGCTCCGATAAGCGAGGATTTCTTTTTGCGCATGCGGGGACTGGTGGAAAATGTACTTTCTCACCATCGCTGGGAATACACCATTCCGGGGGGAAAGCTGATCCTGGAAGACGGGAAGCCGTTGATCATGGGGATTTTGAATGTCACCCCGGATTCTTTCAGCGATGGGGGAAAGTTTCTGGATGCCGGGCGGGCGGTGGAACACGGGCGAAAGATGCTGGAAGCCGGGGCGGATATTCTGGACATCGGAGGGGAATCCACCCGACCGGGCGCGCCGGAGGTGCCGGCGGAGGAAGAATGGCGACGTATCGCTCCGGTGCTCAAAGAACTCCTGAAAATCGAAGGCTGCGTGGTGTCGGTGGATACCACCAAAAGCGAGGTGGCCGGGCGGGCCCTGGAGGCCGGCGCCCATATCATCAACGACATCAGCGGAATGACCTTCGATCCCCGGATGAGGGAAGTGGTTGCCCGCTACGGGGTGCCGGTGATTCTCATGCACATCAAAGGAACTCCCCGCACCATGCAGAAGAATCCCCATTACCACCTTCTGCTGGAAGAAGTGACCGATTTCCTGCATCAGCGGTGCCGGGAAGCCCATGAGCAGGGAATCGACCAGATCATCGTTGATCCCGGCATCGGCTTTGGCAAGCGCCCGGAAGACAATCTGGAATTGATTCGGCGGCTGGGAGAACTGAAAGCGTTGGGCTATCCCATCCTGTTGGGGCCTTCCCGGAAATCGTTTATCGGGCATGTGCTGGACCGCCCGGTGGAAGAACGGCTCATCGGCACCCTGACCTCGGTAGTCTACGGGATCATGCAGGGCGCCCACATTGTGCGGGTGCATGATGTGGAGGAAACCCATCAGGCGGTGAAATTGGTGCGGGCAATTCGGGAAGGCAAAGCGTTGAGCACCTGAATTATATCTCCCATGACCACTTCACCGTTTCACTGTTTCTCCGATTCACCAGAAAAATTCAACCCCACCCGGGAGAAGTCACATGTTCCAGGATAACACTTATCAGGCGCACTATCACTCCCCCATCGGCTGGCTGCACATCCGGGCCGATGATGGGGGCATTCGGGAAATTCGTTTTGCAGAGGCCCCCCTTCCGGAGGGTTCCCCGGAACATCCCCTGTTGGCGGAATGCATTCGCCAGTTGGAAGAGTATTTTGGGGGAGAGCGCCGGGAATTCTCCCTGCCGGTGGCGCCGGAGGGTACCGAGTTTCACCGGCGGGTGTGGCGTCAATTGCAGGAAATTCCCTACGGGAAGACGGTGTCCTATCGGGATATCGCCGCGGCGCTGGGGGATCCCAGAGCGGTGCGGGCGGTGGGCAATGCCAACGGAAAGAATCCCATCCCCATCATCATCCCCTGTCATCGGGTGATCGGCGCCAACGGCAAGCTAATCGGCTACGGCGGAGGGATCTGGCGCAAGGAGTGGCTGTTGCGCCATGAAGGGGCACTGATATGATCGGGGTATTGCGTGTTGCGTAATGCGTATTGCGTAGTGTTCTTTCAAGGTTTATTTGACGGGTTTCCATTGTC
>CAYQGB010000066.1:0-15784 GCA_964416895.1 uncultured Calditrichaceae bacterium | reverse complement strand
GTACTTCGCGCGCTGCGAAAAGCCGGGCTGTATCGGGTGAGGTTCATTGCACGATCTCCAGAGGGCGGCCCATCCGGGAGGCGATAAGGTTCCTGGAACAGGAATGCCAGTTGGGGGTGATGTACCCCTCCCAATTTTCCCACTCCCCATTTGCACCCCGCCGCTTTTCTGTGTACAATTGCAACGATTTTGAGTGCGGACTCGATGTGGGGAGAACCACTAACACGTGTGCAGAAAGTGGTTTTTCCACTGCTGTTTCCTTAATAAAAGCAGTGCAAGCCTCTGCATGTTGCTTTAATTTGATTACCTGCTTGGTGTGAAAAGGAATAGAAAAAAAGAGTGACGATCAAAATGCCAGCGGATTGGGCGTGGCTAAGAACCCTCCCGGAGGGACAGTTCTTTGAGCGCAAATCCTGTTATGATCGCTCGAGAGGCCAGATCAAACGGAGGGATGTACGCCGTGTCGCACGAGATATTGCCGAGACTCTCTCAGCAATGGCCAATGCCGATGGGGGTACACTGGTTTTGGGGATAGAAGATGACGGAACGCCTACAGGGATAGATTACCCTCCGGATCGACTTGAAGTTTTGCTGGAAGCTCCCAGGCGCCTGGTACGCCCGCCACTGAGGCATCACCATTATTGGGTAGCTGTCGAAGGGTATTCCCTTCTGGTGTTTGAAGTGGATTGGAGCCCGGAAGTCCATCAGCTAACCGATGGTAGATACCTATTGCGAGTGAATGACAGTAACCAACCTTTTCCGGCGGAGGATATTTATGCTTTGAAAGAAGGAAAGCGTCGTCGCCTTACAGAGATGCGCTTTTTTCCGGAAGCTGCAATTACGGAATTGGATAATACTCTTCTGGATGAACTGAGAAAAAAAACCGATTCACTTCACCTTTCCAATTTGGAAATTCTCCAACGGTATCGATTGATTGAATCACGGAACGGTAAGCCCATTCTTACATTAGCTGCTCTACTTTTGTTTGCAAAAGATCCGCTTCGATGGCACGGAGGCTGTTATATTGATTTTGTCAAATGGGAGGGGCGGGAACGTCGTTTTGGAACGGACCTCAATATTGTCAAGCGGGAACGAATTGAAGCTCCCCTTCTCCGTCTCATTGCCCACACTTTTGAAGCAATCAAGCCTCATATTCGAGAACGGCAACGTTTGGTGGATCTTTTTTTTGAAGAACGATTTGAATACCCACCTTTTGCCTGGCAAGAGGCAATTATTAACGCTGTAGCCCATCGAGATTACGGTCTTGAAGGAACTCCCATAGAAGTCTGGATTTTTGATGATCGTATGGAAATTCGTAGTCCGGGAAAATTAGTAGAACCGGTAACCTTAGAGCGACTTCAGCGCCGGGAGCGCATTCATGCATCCCGCAATCCACGCCTGGTACGGGTGTTGACCGACTGGGGATACATGCGCGAATTAGGCGAAGGCGTACCCCGAATGTTTGAGGCGATGGAGCGCGAAGGGTTAAATCCTCCGCAATTAAAAATGGAGGCTGATGTCATCTTTACGGTGACTCTATACAATGCTCTGGTGTATCCTCCGGAAACACTGCATTGGTTGAGACAATATGAGGAAGCAGGGCTGACTTCGGGCCAGAAACGTTTGCTGGCATATGCCCATGCTCATGGAGGAAACTTTACCAGCCGGGTATATCAAAAACTCGCTGGCGTGGATATCTACACTGCTTCCCGAGATATTAAAGATCTGATTCGGAAGGGAATTGTACAACAATTGAAAAAAGGGGGACGTGTTTATCGAATTGTAACTTCGGGGGAGAGGAATACAGCAGAAAGACTGGTTTCCCCGGAATTCACCAAAATGAAGGCTCTCTTGAAGAAAAAAGGGTATATCACCAACAGAGATGTACGAACCAAATTGCAAATTTCTCGTGCTCACGCAACGCGATTACTTCAGGAATGGGTAGCACGAGGATGGTTGTCAAGGAGAGGGGAGGGGAGAGGTGCAAAATATGTCACTCGAAATGCATCATCGTAAATTGGTTTTGCATCACCGTCTTTATTTTCAGGTGTATATTTAGCATGATGCATTTTGTGAGTAAGATGGATATGCTTGAGAAATGGGAGCGCATTACATGACCGAACCCACCGTCACGCCGGAACTGGCCCGGCAGCACGGGCTGACCGATGAGGAATTCCGGCGCATCTGCGAGATTCTGGGGCGGGTGCCCAATTTTACCGAACTGGGCATCTTCTCGGTGATGTGGAGCGAGCATTGTTCGTATAAGAACTCCATCGCCGAGTTGAAGAAACTGCCTCGCAGCGGGGGGCGGCTGCTGGTGGGCGCCGGGGAGGAAAACGCCGGCCTGGTGGACATCGGCGAGGGCCTGGCGGTGTGCTTCAAGATCGAAAGCCACAACCACCCTTCGGCGGTGGAGCCATACCAGGGAGCGGCCACGGGAGTGGGGGGGATCATGCGGGATATTTTCACCATGGGCGCCCGCCCCATCGCCGCCCTGAACTCCCTGCGTTTCGGCTCCCTGGATAAAGCCCGCAACCGCTACCTGTTCGACGGAGTGGTGCGGGGCATCGCCGATTACGGCAACTGCCTGGGGGTGCCCACCATCGCCGGAGAGGTTTACTTTGAGGAGTGCTACGACGGCAATCCCCTGGTCAACGCCATGACCGTGGGGCTGGTGAAGCACGAGCAGACCGCCTCGGCGGTGGCCCGGGGGGCGGGCAATCCCGTGTTCATCATCGGTTCCCGCACCGGACGGGATGGCATCCACGGGGCCACCTTTGCCTCGGAGGAGCTTTCCGAAGATTCAGAAGAGAAGCGCCCCAACGTGCAGGTGGGCGATCCCTTCACCGAGAAGCTGCTGTTAGAGGCCACCCTGGAGATGATCCGGGCCGGCATCCTCATCGGCATCCAGGACATGGGGGCGGCGGGGATCACCTGCTCCACCACCGAGATGAGCGCCAAAGGGGGCAGCGGCATGGTCATCGACCTGGATAAGGTGCCCCTGCGGGAAGCGGACATGAGCGCCTACGAGATCATGCTCTCCGAATCCCAGGAGCGAATGCTGGCGGTGGTGAAGAAAGGCTGCGAGGAGCAGGCCCGGGCCATCTGCCGGAAATGGGATCTGCTCTGCGCCGAGATCGGCCGGGTAATCGACGAGCCGGTGCTCCGGGTGTATCACCATGGGGAGAAGGTGGCGGAAGTCCCCCCGGAGGCCTGTGTGCTGGGCGGGGGCGCGCCGGTATATCATCGGGAGTATCGCCGGCCGGCCTATCTGGATGAAGCCCACCGGTTTGATCCGGAGAGTCTGCCCCCGGTGGAAAATCTCCAGGAAGCCTTTCTGAAGGTGTTCTCCTCGCCCAATATCGTGTCCCGGCGCTGGGTGTACCAACAGTATGATACCCAGGTGCAGACCAACACTGTGATTCTTCCCGGGGGAGATGCGGCGGTGGTGCGCATCAAGGGTACCCGCAAGGCCCTGGCGGTGAAGGTGGACGGCAACGGGCGGTACGTGTACCTGAATCCTCGCCGGGGTGGGCAGATTGCAGTGGCCGAGGCCGCCCGAAACGTGGTGGCCACCGGAGCCATGCCCCTGGCGATTACCAACTGTCTGAACTTCGGCAATCCCTACAAGCCGGAGATGTTTTATCTGTTCCGGGAGGCGGTGGCGGGCATGGGGGAGGCCTGCCGGGCCTTCGACACCCCGGTCACCGGGGGCAACGTCAGCTTTTACAACGAAAGCCCGGAGAGTGCGGTGTATCCCACCCCCACCATCGGCATGGTGGGATTGATCGAAGATCTCCACCACATTACCCGGGCGCATTTCCAGCAGGAGGGCGACCTGATCTATCTGATCGGAAACACCGGGGCGGACATCGGAGGCAGCGAGTTTTTAAAGGAATATCACGGCATGGTGACCGGCGATTGCCCGGCGCTGGATCTGGAGGTGGAGCGGCGTACCCATCGGACGATGTTGGAGGCCATTCGTCGGGGACTGGTGCGTTCCTGCCACGATCTCTCCGACGGCGGTCTGGCGGTGGCTCTGGCGGAGTGTTGCATCATGGATCGGGAGCATCCCCTGGGAGCGGTGGTGGAGATTGATCCCGGCGACCTGCGCCCGGAGTGGTTCCTGTTCAGCGAAAGCCAATCCCGATTCCTGATCTCCGCTGCCCCGGAGCATCGGGCAGCACTGGAAGCCCATTTCGCCGCCGCCGATCTGCCCTGCCGCTTGCTCGGCCGGGTGGGAGGAGATCGGTTGCGGATAACCCCCCGGATTGAAGTACCGCTTTCACAATTAGATGACCTCTATTACCATACCCTGGAACGCCGGATGAACGGCGAGATCAATTCCTGAACCCTCAGCCTTAGCGCACCGCATTGCTCATGAGGCCAACGTCTATTCCCCAACTTCCCGGTAAGGCCAGGCCCTATATCATCGCCCACCGGGGCAATCAGGTGGTCTGCCCGGAAAATACCCTGGCGGCTTTTCGGCAGGCGCTGAAGGATGGCGCGGACATCATTGAGACCGACCTGCACGTTTCCGCCGATGGCCAGTTCGTGTGCATTCACGATCCCACGGTGGATCGCACCACCGATGGAACCGGGAAAGTGGAGGAGATGACCCTGGCAGAGCTGAAACGATTCAGCGCCGGATACGGTCGGGCGGAATTCGCCCACGAACGGATTCCTGCATTGCCGGAATTGATCGACCTGTTGCCGGAGGATGTGGCCCTGGCGCTGGAGTTGAAAAGCGACCGGTTTCTGGATTCCCGGGTGTGCGAGCGGCTGGCAGAGTTGCTGGAGCAAACCGGGATTCGGGAGCGTACTCTGGTGCTATCCTTTTCTCTGCCTCGCCTCAAGGCCATGCAGAAAGCCGCTCCCGATATTCACACCGGATGGATCACCCTCTCCCGATTACGCCCCCTCCGCTGCACCCATATGCTGGGGCCGTTCTGGCCGATTCTGTTGGTCAATCCCCTGTATGTGCGCATTGCCCATGCCCGGAATCAGGCGGTGTGTCCTCTGGATCCCCGCCCGGATTCCCGGTTGTGGCTGTATCGGCTGTTAGGCTGCGATGCCCTATTGACCGATGATCCCGCGACCACCCGGCAGGCGCTGCGCCTTTCTCGAAACCAGCGGAGTTGGTAATGATGGGGCGAAGAAGTTACAAAATTGTTTGAAAAACTTTTACTCCTTTCACCGCTTTAGCGGTGGAAGGGGAGTGTAGACACTTTTTGCCGGGGTGCATCCAGAAGTTATGGGAGGAAGAAGTTACAAAATTGTTTGAAAAACCTTCTCAAAAATCATAACTTTTGAAATTGCATCGCTTTTTCGGGGAATTTGGGTACCATCGTTTTGAGGGTAAAATACCGGTTTCCAGAGCTGTAGCCCGACGAAATTGCGGAATCTGAGAGTGTTCGTTGTCCCGACAATGCGCATATTGCCCGACATCCGGTATCATCCCGGCATCCGAATGCCCTCCGGGGCCGGTGAAACCAAAATGGCGTTTCCTCATATAACGTTTCCTTTATTTTTCCATGATACATCATAAGCTTCTGCGCCTCTTAACAGGCTGTTGCAGATTTGGCGTTATCGGATCGGTAATCCCTTATGAGAAAATTCATTTGCGGTTCAACCCGCGGTATTGCCGTCAAATGCCGGAGTAGGGGGGTAAGTTTTGTAAGCCTGCTTTGTTGCTGGCAGATGGATGGTCGATCTGCAATACGCTGCCGGTTGGGAGTGGATGGAACCTGCATTGAGCCTGTGGAGATGGGGAAGCCAATCAAAGCGAAGAGGTGAGTCATGGCCGATAAGTCATCCCGAGTTATGATTGAAGCGAACGGTTTGTCCAAGTATTACGGGCCGTTTGTGGCGATCAAAGACGTGACGTTTTCCATTCCTGAAGGGCAGATCGCTGCCTTTCTGGGGCCGAACGGCGCCGGGAAGTCCACCACCATGAAAATTCTGACCGGCTTCATCGCTCCCAGTGAGGGGCGGGCTTCCATTGCCGGGTACGATGTTACCGATCAGCGGCTGGAAGCGGCCAAGCATCTGGGGTATCTGCCGGAAAACGGCCCCCTGTATCAGGATATGACCCCCCTGGAATTGCTGGAATTTTTCGGAGAAGCCCGGGGGCTGGAGCCGGATTATCTGAAAAAGCGCATCGAAATGGTGGTGGAGCAATTGCAGTTGCAGCTGGTGCTGGAGAAGCCCATCGGCAAGCTCTCCCGGGGATACAAGCAGCGGGTGGGGCTGGCCCAGGCGTTGCTCCACGATCCGGAGGTGCTGATCATGGATGAGCCGACCGCCGGGCTGGATCCCAACCAGATCCGCGACTTCCGGAGCTACATCCGGGAATTGAGTAAAACCAAGACCATCCTCCTCTCCACCCATATTTTGCAGGAGGTGGAAGCCGTGGCCGACCGGGTGATCCTGATTCACAACGGGCGCATCGTGTTCGATGGGGTTCTGGATGAACTGAAGAAAAACGGCTCCCTGGAAGAACCCTTCTATCAGCTAACCAATTACGGCAAACCGGAGGAAGCGACCGTAACGGAGGAGGAGCAGGGATGAAACTGAACATCAATTGGAACACGGTGAAATCCATCATCAGGCGGGATATCCGCCTCTATTTTTCCAATCCTACCGGATATGTGTTTATCACCCTGTTTATATTTCTCAGCGCGTTTGCCGCCTTCTGGCAGGATCGATTTTTCCTCAACAACCTGGCCAATCTGGATCAACTGAACAAATTTTTCCCCTATCTGCTGCTGTTTTTTATCCCGGCCCTGACCATGGGCGTGTGGGCCGATGAACGCCGCCAGGGCACCGACGAATTGCTGCTGACCCTGCCGGCCACGGATCTGGAAGTGGTGCTGGGGAAGTTTCTGGCCACGGTGGGGGTTTATACCGTCTCCCTGATTCTGTCCCTCAGCCATGTGATCGTGCTGTTCTTTCTGGGGAATCCGGATCTGGGGCTGATGTTCGGCAACTATCTGGGCTACTGGTTGTTTGGGATGGCCTTCATCTCCGTGGGGATGTTTGCTTCTTTGTTGGCGCCCAGTGCCACCATCGCCTACATTCTGGGGGCGCTCTTCTGTGCCCTGTTTGTGTTTGTGGATCGTATCGGGGCGGTGGGCCCCTTCGACGATTTCGCCCGGGGAGTGGTGAGCTTTTCCGGGCTGTTTTATTTTCTTAGCCTGACGGCTTTTATGTTGTATCTCAACGTGCTGCTGCTCAGCCGCCGTCACTGGCCCCGGGAAGCGGAAGGGCTGGATATGTCCATCCATCACAGCGTGCGCACCCTGGCTCTGATCGTGGCCCTGATCAGCGTCAATGTGATCTTCAGCCGATGCAGCGCCCGCCTGGATGTGACCGCCGAACGCCTGCACTCCCTGTCCCCGGAAACCAAACGACTGCTCAGCGAAATTCCCGAAGATCGGCCGGTGTTCATTCAGGCCTATATCAGCAAGGAAGTTCCCCAGGGATATGTGCAGACCCGGGAGAACCTGATCAGTTTTCTGAAAGAGATCGATGCCATCGGCGGCGACCGGGTGGAAGTCACCATTTACGATACCGAACTGTATTCCGAAGAGGCCCGGGAAGCCCGGGAAAAATTCAATATTCTCCCCCGGGAAGTTCTGGAGCAGACCGCCACCGGCTCCAACGTGGAGCAGATTTTCCTGGGGGTGGCCTTCACCTGCGGGGCGGAAGAGCAGGTCATTCCCTTCTTTGAGCGGGGATTGCCGGTGGAGTACGAACTGGTGCGCTCCATTCGCACGGTCTCCAAAACCGATCAGAAGAAGATCGGGGTGGTGGTGACCGAAGCCAAACTGTTCGGGGGCTTCGATTTCAATGCCGGCACCACCCGCCCGGCCTGGCAGGTGGTGGATGAGTTGAAAAAGCAGTACGAAGTGGTGCGCATTTCTCCGGCGGCGCCCATCACCGAGGAAGTGGATGCTCTGGTGGTGCCCATGCCCTCCTCGCTGCCCCAGAACGAGATGGATAACCTGCTGAAGTACATTCAAACCGGAGTGCCCACGGTTCTGTTGGTGGATCCCCTGCCGTATGTGGATCTGGGGATTGCTCCTTCGGAACGGGCGGGAGCCAATCGGAATCCGTTTATGAGCCAGGGACAACCGCCGCCCAAACCCAAAGGCGACATCCATACCTTTATGCGCAAGTTGGGGGTCAGCTGGAACAAGGCCCAGATCGTGTGGGATGCCTACAATCCCCATCCGGATTTTGCCAGCATGCCTCCGGAAATCGTGTTTGTGGGGCGGGGCAATCAGAATCCCGCGTCCATCAACGACACCATCAGCGTTACTTCCGGCCTGCAGGAACTGGTGTTCATGTTTCCCGGATACCTGAACCGGGCCTCCGGGGAAGATGTGCAATTCATCCCCCTGATCAAATCCGGGCGGGTGTCCGGTTTGCAGCATTATCAGGCCATGGTGCGGCGGCATTTTCTGTTCGGGCCGCAACTGGTGCTGAATGGGCTACGTCATCGTCCCAACAGCGTGGATTACACCCTGGCCGCCTGGGTGAAGAGCAAGCGCACGGTTTCTTCCCCGGATACCACCGCCGGCGATACCACCGCGGCGGCCACCGATACGACCCGGATCAACGCCATCGTTATCGCCGACATCGACTTCATCTCCGACGCCTTCTTTGAATTGCGTAAACAAGGCCCGGCCAACCTGAACTTTGACAACATCCCCTTTTTCCTCAATTGCGTGGATATGCTGGTGGGGGATGAGTCGTTCATCGAGCTGCGCAAGCGCCGGGTCAAACATCGCACGCTGACCCGGGTGGAAGCCCGAATTCAGGAATACATCCAGAAGCGGGCGGAAGAAGAACAGCAGGCGGAATCGGAAGCGCAGATCGCTCTTTCCGAAGCGCAACAGCGGCTGGATGAACGGGTGGCGGAAGTGCGGCAGCGCACCGATCTGGATGAACAGACCAAGCGGATCATGGTGCGCACCATCCAGGAGGCGGAAAACCGCAAATTTGAAGCGGTGAAGACCAGCATCGAAGCCCAGAAGAATGCCAAGATCGCCGAAATCAAAGAGCGGATGGAAGCCCAGATTCGGGCGATTCAGAACACCATCAAAACCCTGGCAGTGGTGCTGCCACCCATTCCCGTATTCGTGGTGGGGGTGATGATCTTCATCCGCCGCCGTCGCCGGGAGGCCGAAGCCGCCGCTGCCGCTCGACGGCTGCGAAGTTAATCTGTGCTTCGAGAGAGGTTGAAACAGGAGGACGATACACCATGAACGAAATGCGCAAAACCATACTTTTTGCGGGAGTGGCCGTGGGACTGGCCCTGATTGCCTGGGTTACCGCTCCGGGAAAGGTGACCACGGATGCCTTCTTTGACATCGGGGAATCGTTCTTCCCCGAATTTACCGATCCCACCGCGGCTACTTCGATGGAGGTGATCGAGTTCGACGAAGAAACCGGGGAGCCGATCCCCTTTAAGGTGGTGTTTCAGGATGGGAAATGGACCATTCCTTCCCATCACAACTATCCTGCCGATGGGGAGGAGCGGCTGGCCAAAACCGCCGCCGGATTTATCGGGCTGAAGAAGGAGGATTTCCGCACCGATAACCCCGCCGATTACGAGGCCTGCGGGGTGATCGACCCCCTGGATGAGAGCCATCCTTCCCTGAAGGGGCGGGGCAAGCGGGTGACCCTGCGGGGCGCCAACGATCAGGTGCTGGCGGATTTGATTATCGGGAAGGAGTTGCCCGACCGGGAGAAGTATCATTTTGTTCGGATTCCGGATCAGAAGCGGGTATATGTCGCCAAGATCGACTTCGAGATTTCCACCAAATTCAGCGACTGGATTGAAGCGGATCTGCTGAAGGTCGGCCAATCGGATATCCAGAAGGTGGTGCTCAAGGATTATTCGGTGGATGAGCGCTCCGGCCTGGTTCACCAGCGGGATGTGGTGATTCTGACCAAAGAAGACAACACCTGGAAGGCCAACAATATGCCCGCCGATAAGGAAGTGGATCGCAATAAGATGAATCAGTTGCTGCGGGCGCTGGATGATCTGAAGATCGTGGGGGTTCGCCCCAAACCGGCGGGAATCTCCGCCAGCCTGAAGAAAATCGAAGGCGCGTTTGAGGCTACCCTGGCCGATCTGCAATCCTTGCAAAGCAAAGGGTTCTACTTCAGCCGGGATGGCCGCCTGCTCTCCAACGAAGGGGAATTGCAAGCGCTGACCAAAGAGGGCATTGAATACACCCTGCGCTTCGGCGAGGTGGCCTATGGACGGGGATTTGAGGTGAGCGCCGGCAGCGATTCGGTGGATGTAAACGCACCGGCGGAAAATCGCTATCTGTTCATCACCGCCGCGTTCGATTCCACCGTGTTGCTCAAAGAAGAACCGCCCGGGCCCAAGAACACCGATTTTCTCAACAAGGCGGATAGCTTATGGACCGATGAAGATCGGGATAACAAGGCAGCGTATGATAAACATGAAGCCTGGCGCAAGCGGTACGAAGAGGCTCGCAAGAAAGCCCGGGAACTCAACCAGCGCTTCGCCGACTGGTACTACGTCATTCCCGCCGATGCCTACGACAAGCTGCACCTGACCCGCAAAGATCTCCTGAAGGATAAGCCTAAAAAGGTGAAATCCTGAAGGGGGCTTCCCCGAACTTTTCCATCCGGCGCGTGTCGTTCCCATCTGTGCGGCACGCGCTTTTTCATCTTCGAGTTGGTTGAAAAAGTGCTGGAAATTTAATCGGAAAATGGTTTACTTGAAAGACGTGATGCGTGAAGCGTAATACGTGATCATTTTCCTCACGTATCACGCATCACGTATCACGTGGAGTAATGGTCTTTTCCAGGTCAGAAAGACTAAAAAAGCATTGCACAAACGAAAGAGGTTGCCAATGGACGATACCGCCAAATTGGCCGAATTTGAACAACGGATCCAGCGGGGGGAGAAAATCGAGCCCAAGGACTGGATGCCGGAACGCTACCGGAAGCAACTGATCCGGATGATCTCCCAACATGCGCACTCGGAAGTGGTGGGGATGCTGCCGGAGGGCAACTGGATTACCCGGGCGCCCTCGCTGCGCCGCAAGATGGTGCTGCTGGCAAAGGTGCAGGATGAAGCCGGGCACGGGCTGTATCTGTATTCCGCCGCAGAAACCCTGGGGGTGGATCGCCAGGAGCTGATCGACCAACTTCTGGCGGGGAAGGCCAAATACTCCAACATCTTCAACTACCCCACACTCACCTGGGCGGATATCGGTGTCATCGGCTGGTTTGTGGATGGAGCGGCCATCGTCAATCAGACCATGCTGGCCAAATGCTCCTACGGCCCCTATTCCCGGGCCATGATTCGCATCTGCAAGGAAGAAAATTTCCATAAAAAGCAGGGCTATGAAATCGTTGCCACCATGGCGAAGGGGACGCCGGAACAGCGCCGGATGGTGCAGGATGCAGTCAATCGGTGGTGGTGGCCTACCCTGATGATGTTCGGCCCGCCGGATGATCAGTCCCCCAACAGCGCCGAGTTGATGCGCTGGGGCATCAAGCGGCAGAGCAATGACGAGTTGCGGCAGCGGTTTGTGAACATCACCGTACCCCAGGCGCAGGCCATCAATATCACCCTGCCGGACCCGGATTTGAAATACAACCCGGAAACCGGCAACTGGGAGTACGGACAGATTGATTGGGAGGAATTCTGGCGGGTGGTCAAAGGGAACGGCCCCTGCAATCGGGAACGGCTTCAGGCCCGGCGCAAAGCCCATGAAGAAGGCGCCTGGGTGCGGGAGGCCGCCGCGGCCTATGCGGCGAAACATGAGGAGAAAAAACGGGTGGCGTGAATTGGGTAAGGGTAGGGGGAATTATGGGACAGTTGAAACTTAAATTACCTGATTCTTTACACCATCAACTTCAAGCATTGGCGAAAAGTGAGGGGGTTTCTCTGAGCCAATACATCCTTTATATTTTGACGCGACAGGTGACATTGCATTATCAAGTTCATGCAGTTCCGATTGAGGAAGTAGAACGACAACAGATTGCTTTCGCAAAGCTATTAGATGATCTGGGAAGGGCCGGCGATGAGGAAATCGAACAGGTGCTGAGAGAAAGAGAAATGGGACAACCGGAACCGGAACTAACTCCAGAAGTGGTGGAACGTTTACGAAAGCGAATTGCGATGGGGAAAAATGATTCTTCTTAAAGCAGGATGTTTTGGGGAATACGGTTTATATGGCTTACCGGATTGAATTTGCAAAATCGGTGATAAACCAGATAAAGGCCTTGCCCGCATACCAACGACCGCGTCTTCTGAAATCTATTGAGGAACAACTTACTTATGAACCATTGCAGGAAACACGGAATAGAAAGCCCCTCCGCCCTAATCCTCTGGCACCATGGGAATTGCGAATTGGGGAGTTGCGGGTTTTCTATGAAGTTTGTGAGGATGAACCGGATGTGGTTCGCATTTTGGCGGTGGGGCAAAAGAAAGGAAACAGGCTGATTATTGCCGGAAAGGAAATTCAGTTATGAAAGTCGTAGAAATGTCTCAAGTAAAAGAATCGTTTCAGGAGTACTTCGGAAGTCTCCCGGATGATTTTCTGGTGATCACTAAGAAAGGCAGGCCGGTTGCTGTCATCCTTCCCATGTCAAAGATTGACTCGGAAACTCTTTTGCTCAGCATTGATCCGGATTTTCTGGCGATCATCGAGAAAGCCAGAAAAGAATTTGAGGAGGGAAAATCGCTTTCGATGGAACAGATGAAAGAAGAAATTTTAAAGACGGGTTCCCGGTGATTCTTTATTAAACTCCATGGCTGGCATAGCTGTTTTTCACTTTGGCCGGGAGACTTTTGAAGAGTTTCCCGAAGGGATTTTGAAAATATAAGGAATTAAAAATGAGCTCGCATGTTATTGAAAAAGTGATTGAGGAACTTAGAGCTTTGCCTTACGAATTGCAACGGCGAGTTTTTGAGTTTACCCGCGCGCTTGCCCTTTCAGTTCCACGCGGAGTTCCGGGAAAACAACTGTTACGCTTTGCTGGAACCATCTCGCAAGACGATCTGCAACTTATGCGTGAGGCAATAGAGCAGGGCTGCGAAACAGGTTGATCTCAATGAAGGGTAGATAGCTCCTCGATACCAATATCATCATTGCTTTGTTTACCTTTGTATTGAGAGGATGTATTTAATTTTAGGGAAACGTGGAGTGGGTTAAATGAAAAACGTTTACACTGCTGTGATTAAACAAGATGGAAAGTGGTGGATCGGGTGGATCGAGGAAGTACCGGGGGTAAATTGCCAGGAGGCCTCTCGTGAAGAGTTGCTGGAAAGCTTGAGGATAACCTTACGTGAGGCCCTGGAACTGAATCGACAGGAGGCGATTGCGGCAGCTGGTGGGGATTATCAGGAAGAGCAAATTGCTATATGAAGCGCAAAGTTTTAATCCGTCATCTTCGTACTCATGGTTGTGAGTTGCTCAGGGAAGGTAAGCGTCATTCCTGGTGGGTAAATCCCAAATTGAATAAGCGTTCAGCCGTTCCTCGACATACGGAAATAAGCGACATACTGGCAAAGAAAATTTGTAAGGACCTGGGAATACCGTTTCCAAAGTGATACAAGCCCGGCAAGGTTCTGATAAGCGCCAGCCTATCCAGATGCGCATTATGCGGTGATCCGGAAACAGGAATCGTTAAATACTCACAATAACAAGGAATCGCAAACTATGGCAGACGCAGAAAAATCTCCCCAAAACGGTGATACGCAGTGGAAACTGTGGGAAGTGTTCGTTCAGGAGAAGCAGGGGGCGCCCCATGAGCACGCCGGCAGTGTTCATGCTCCGGATGCGGAGATGGCCCTGCAAAACGCCCGGGATGTGTATGCCCGGCGGGGGCGGCCGTTGAGCATCTGGGTGGTGCCTTCGGAAGCCATCACCGCCACCACCCCCTCGGATGAAGGGCCTTTCTTTGATCCCGGAAACGACAAAGTGTATCGACATCCCCAATTTTACAAAGTGCCAAGAGGAGTGAAAAACCTGTGAAGATCGATCAACTGGATTCGCAAACCCGGCAGGATTTGTTTGACTACCTGCTGCGCCTGGGCGACGACCGCCTGATTCTGGGACACCGGCTGTCGGAATGGTGCGGCCACGGGCCCATCCTGGAAGAAGACATTGCCCTGACCAACATCGCCCTGGATCTCATCGGGCAGGCGAGCACTTTGCTGAAGCTGGCCGGCGAGGTGGAAGGCAACGGTCGCAGCGAAGATGATCTGGCCTATCTTCGCGACGCCATCGACTTTAAAAATTTGATGCTGGTCGAGTTACCCAGAGGCGATTTCGGCTTTACCATCGCCCGGCAGTTTCTGTTTTCGCTGTTCAGCTACTACCTGTGGGAACAGTTGCAGCACAGCGCATTTGAGCCACTGATGGGCATTGCCGGCAAGGCCATCAAAGAAGTGCGGTATCATCTGCGACATTCCCGGGAATGGATGCTTCGCCTGGGGGATGGCACCGAGGAAAGCCATCGCCGGGTACAGAAGGCTCTGAACGATATGTGGCCCTATGTGGAAGAGATGTTTGATATGGATGAGGTGGAGCAGCGCCTGCTGGCCCGGGGAGTTGCCGCCGACCTGAGCAAAATTAAACCGGAGTGGGAAAAGGGCGTGCGGGAAACCCTCGCCGAGGCCACCTTGAGTTTGCCCACCGGGGAAAGCTATCGGGCCACCGGAAGCCGCCGGGGATTCCATACCGAGCATCTGGGGCATCTGTTGGCGGAAATGCAATTTTTGCCCCGGGCCTATCCGGGGGCGAAGTGGTGAGTGAAACGTAAAACGTGAAACGTGAATGCAGAAAAGTTTATTAAACGTTGCCTGGCAATGGCAACAGATATTGTCAACCTTCCTATCGAGCGAATGTGGATTGATTATGATCGGGAAGCCGATGTGTTGTATTTGAGTTTTCAGAAACCCCAACGGGCAAAAGAAACGATTGAAACCGATGATGATATTCTGATCCGAAAAGACGGTGAAAAAATTGTAGGGCTTACCATATTGCATGCCAGCACTCGCTAATGATGAAATCGAGTTCAGGATGAGGGTATACTCTGAAACGCATTTTTTAGTCTCTTCAAAGAAGCCCTTGAATTTTTTCACGTTTCACGCATCACGCTTCTTTCGATTTATCTAAAAAAAACAAGAACTTATGAGAACTGTGGATGACATTATCCAACTTCTCCGCCAGGTCAAAGATCCGGAGGTGCCGGTGCTGGATGTGGTGGAAATGGGCATGGTGCGGGAAGTGCGGATAAACGGCGACACGGTGGAAGTGGACATTACGCCCACCTATACCGGCTGTCCCGCCATGCAGGTGATCGAAGAGCAAATTCAGCAAACCCTGCAGGAAGCAGGCATTCAGGAGGTGGCGATCCGCACCGTGCTGCATCCCCCCTGGACTACCGAATGGATGCCGGAATCCGCCCGGCGCAAGCTCAGAGAGTACGGCATTGCTCCCCCGCAAAAGATCGGGCAGGCGGAAAGCAATCCCTTTGTGGAACAGGATCGAACGGTGCCCTGTCCCTACTGTGGCGCCGACGATACCCGGCGTACCAGTGAATTCGGTTCCACCCCCTGCAAAGCCCTGTACTATTGCAATGCCTGCCGGCAGCCGTTCGAGCATTTTAAGTGCATTTAATCGGTGATTGATGGATAAGAAGGAGACGGTAGTTTATGAGTTACCGATTCATCAAGTTTGAGATAGAGAAAGGTGTGGCGGCAATTACGTTCAACCGCCCG
>CAYQGB010000065.1:14277-15803 GCA_964416895.1 uncultured Calditrichaceae bacterium | reverse complement strand
TGCCGCCTTGACACCGCTCCTGCCAATGGGATTAGTGTTTCTGAAGCCGCAGTTCTTAACATAAAGCCTGTCCTTCCCCGGCGACAGCCCTCAGAATGACATGAAAACCCGTCACTTTAAGCTTGAAAGAGCACTAGTCCATCCAGCATCCAGTATCCAGTATCAAGCATCCAGTACCCCCGACCTCCGGCCGCAGCAGGCCAGCATCCAGCATCCAGTATCAAGTATCCAGTATCCCCGACCTCCGGCCGGGGCAGGCCACCATCCAGCATCCAGTATCAAGTATCAAGTATCAAGTATCCCCGACCTCCGGCCGCAGCAGGCCAGCATCCAGTATCCAGTATCAAGTATCAAGTATCAAGTATCCAGTATCCCCGACCTCCGGCCGCAGCAGGCCAGCATCCAGCATCCAGCATCCAGCATCCAGTATCCAGGATCCAGTATCCAGCCTACAGCCGAATAAGGGTATTGTCAATCAGGCGGGTGCTGCCCACTTTTACCGCCAGGGCGACCAGGGTATTGTCCCCGACTTCTTCCACCGGCTCCAGGGTATTCCCATCCACAATCGCCACGTAGTCAATTTCCGTGTAGGGATGGGAACGAATCAGCTTTTCGATCTCCTCCCGAATGGCGGCGGCGTTCCGTTGCCCCTCTTTTGCCAGCCTCTCGGCCAGTTGTAAACTCTTATACAAACAAAGGGCGCTCCGTCGCTCTTCCGGGGAGAGGTAGGTGTTTCGAGAACTCATCGCCAGACCATCCGGCTCCCGCACGATGGGGCCGGTGATGATCTCAATATCGAAATTCAGGTCTTCCACCATTTTGCGGATAATCAACGCCTGCTGATAATCTTTTTGACCGAACACCGCCAGGTGGGGCTTCACGATGTTAAACAGTTTGCTCACCACCGTGGTAACCCCTCGAAAATGGGTGGGGCGGGACAGGCCGCACATGGTCTGGCTGAGCTTCTCCACCGTGACGTAGGTAAGATAATCCGGGCCGTACATCTCTCCGGCGTCGGGATAGAACACCACATCCACCTGTTCCTCCCGGCACAGCGCCTCATCCCGTGCAAAATCCCGGGGATACTTCTCGAAATCCTCGTTGGGGCCGAATTGGGTGGGATTGACGAAGATACTCACCACCAGCACATCGCACTTCGGGCGGGCAATGCGCATCAGGCTGAGATGCCCTTCGTGCAAATAGCCCATGGTGGGCACAAAGCCGATGGTCTTTCCTTCCCGGCGGTACCGGTCGGCCAGTTGCTGCATTTCGGGAATGGTTCGAATAACCTCCATAGCCGGAAACTCCCGTGTTATTATACTCATTAAGGATGAAAACTTGCGTTCCTATGCCGAAGAAAGCCTGCGAATTTTTGCTGCCAGGCGTGAATCAAGCGCCGGGGATTGACAGGCTGGAAGCCTGTCCTACGGATCACGCATCACGTTTCACAGAGCATTTCTTGCATCTCCAGATGTGAATCAAGCGCCGGGGGTTGACAGGCTGGCCTGCCCCGGCGTCGTCGGGGA
>CAYQGB010000065.1:0-14177 GCA_964416895.1 uncultured Calditrichaceae bacterium | reverse complement strand
GGAGCATTTCTTGCATCTCCAAATGTGAATCAAGCGCCGGGGGTTGACAGGCTGGAAGCCTGTCCTACGGATCACGCTTCACGTTTCACGGAGAGTAACGATCTTTGCCAGAGAATAGCTTTTGAGAGAACGATTGCAAAAACATCAGGTTCTCAGGCTATTCAAAAGATTCTTCCGCTGAAGGGAATTGCACATTTTTGACATCGGTGACGTATCGGCGGAAGGCCTCTCGCATGCTCTGCCCCAGTTCGGCGTAGCGGCGCACAAACCGGGGGCGGAACTTGTCGAAGATGCCCAGCATGTCCTGGGAAACCAGAATCTGGCCGTCACAGTGGGGGCCGGCGCCGATGCCGATAGTGGGAATCTTCACCGAGGCGGTGATTTCCGCGGCCAATCCGGCGGGAATCTTTTCCAGCACGATGGAAAACGCCCCCGCTTCTTCCAGAAGTTTGGCGTCCCGCTTGAGCTGTTTGGCCGCCGCCGATTCCTTACCCTGCAGGCTGTACCCCCCGAACTTGTGAATCGATTGGGGAATCAGCCCCAGGTGCCCCATCACCGGGATTCCGTAATCCACCAGCCGGTGCACCAGTTCCGCCACCGGCTGCCCGCCTTCGATTTTCACCGCTTCTGCTCCCCCTTCCTTGAGGAAACGCCCCGCGTTGCGAATGGCCTCTTCCATTGAGCACTGGTAGGAGAGAAACGGCATATCCGCCACCAGCAGGGCCCGCTTCAGTCCCCGACGAACGTTGCGGGTGTACATCAGCATCTCTTCCATGGTGATGGGCAGGGTGCTCTCCTGCCCCTGCATCACCATCGCCGCCGAATCTCCCACCAGCACAATGTCGATGCCGCTCTCATCCAGCATCTCCGCCATCAGCACATCGTAGGCCGTCAGGGCTGCGATTTTCTCCCCCCGGGCCTTCATGGCAATCACCCGGGGCACGGTAACTTTCTTGACTCCCGTATGCACAGACATAGGCACTCCTTCATGGTAATAGGTATCCATCAATTTAGGAAAAATGCCTCCCGGTATCAACAGAGGGGATTTTTCGCTCCGGAGAATACCTGTCAATCCTGTTGAATTATTGGCGGTGAATGGTTAAGTTTGAGGCGTTGTTCGCTTTCATCGTCATATATTTCGGTACTGCCAACACAAAACCACCAATTCTCGAGGGCATCCATGAACAAGTATGGGCTGCGGCTTTTGGGGCTATTGTTGAGCACCTGCCTGATGGGGCAAACCGGGCTTCAGTTGACCGATGCCCCGGTGCGGCTGTTCTCTTCCACCTGGCAGGACCTCCACGGGGTACTGACGTTTCCGGACATTTCTCCCCACTCCCCCAAAATCGTTTCCTTTGTGCGCATCGACGGGGATCATCACTACCTGTACATCTATGACGTGGTGCAGCAGTTGTTGACCCGGGTGAGCGTGGCCGGGGAGTATGTCGGCGCCGAACCTTCGGAGCCTCCGGAAGAGGAAGCCCTGCTCACCTATACCGCCGAACTGGACTGGCGCCCGGTGCTGGACGATCAGGGGCGGCAGTGGTTTGCCTTCGTCAGCAACGGCGCAGAAAACAACTACGACATCTACCTGGGGGTGGTGGGCCAACCCACCTATGTACGACTGACCACCAACGAAGCGGTGGAAAGCAATCCCCGCTGGTCGCCGGATGGAAAGTCCCTGGCCTTCATCTCCACCCGCACCGGCGAGGGGGACATCTATCTCATCGAGGGGATGGATAAAGTGATCGAACAGCCGGAGCAGACCCAAATCGAACTCAAGCAACTTACCGATACTCCTCTGGAAGAGATGGATCTGGCCTGGAATCCCAACCCGAAGTCCTACCTGCTGGCCTATGCCGCCCGGGAGACCTTCGAGGGGCGGGACATCGGCACGTTCCAGATTCGGGTGCTGAACCTCAAGGCCAAAGAAAATCCCATTTACAGGGTTACCGACGATCCCCTGCGGCATTACACCCGCCCGCTGTGGGATCCCATCCGGGGCAACCGGTTGATCTACATCGGGCGGGAGATTCTTCCCGCTTCCCCGGCGGTGGTATATATCGCCGAATTGACCTGGGGCAAAGATGATCGCTTACACAATGTGGAGTTTGAGGGGTATCAGGAGGAGGTGTTCCGCAACGTTCGCCCCAACAACAGCCGGGCGATCTGGCTGCCGGGGGGGAAGGCGGTTCTGCTCCAGGAAAACCGCCCGGAGCAGGATTATCCCATCTACAGCATTGATGTGGATCGATGGCTTGCCCGCAAGCCCAATGCAGTGCACTACTTTCAGGAACTGCACGCCGGGTTCCCGGGAGTGGAAGAATACGACGTGGCCGGGGATTACCTGTTCTTTACCGCCCGGGAGGGGGAAGACTACTTCGGCTATCTGGCCCGAATTTACGGGCCGGACATTGATCCCCATGAGCCGCCCCACTATGTGCTGAACAATCCCGGCGCCGGCGCCCGGTGGTTTACCAGCGGCTTTTTCTGGGCCGGGGCGACCGTGGCTGCGGGTGCGGCCACGTTTTTCATCTTGCAGGGAGGCGGGGAGCCGGGAACCGGCATCCAGGCGCTGCCCATCGGATTGCCCCCCAGCGCACCGGAAGATCCATAATCGGGGATTGCAGATTGTAGATTGCGGATTGCGGAATAGATTATTTGACGTTGAGATAGTATACCGGTTTGATCATGCCCTTGCCAGTGTAGTTTCCTATTTTGAAGAAACCTCATTAAAGCCCTCATGGGAGACGGGTTTATGAAACCAGCGATACGGCTGCTGATAGGGTTCCTCGGTATCTGGCTTCAGGCTCAGGTGGTTGCCCAGCCGATCATTGCCGTCAGTCCGACCTCGATTGATTACGGCAACATTGCCCTCCCTGGCGATTCCACCGCTGCGGTGGAGATTTTCAATTTTGGCACCGCCGACCTCATCATCAATGCCCTGCAAATTACCGGGGGGGATTCGGATCAGTTCTCTTTGCCCAATCCCCCCATCCTTCCCCTGATCATCCCCCCCGGCGCTCCCCCGGAAACGGTAGCGGTGCGCTTCTCGCCCTCCCGTACCGGCCTGTTGATGGGCGCATTTCGTATCCTCAGCAACGATTCCCTGCGAGATACCCTGGATGTTCCCCTCCGGGGAGTGGGAGTGGCCCCCCAGATTCAGGTTACTCCCGACACGCTGCGCTTCGGGCGGGTGGTGGTCAACGGGGAGAAAATTTTGCCCCTGGAGATCACCAATGTGGGCAACCTCCCTCTGGTGGTGGATGATACTTCCATCGTGGGGAACGACGATTCCCTGTTCCATCTGGTCAATCCCCCGCCGCTGCCCATCAGTATTCCTCCCGGCGGGCCTCCGGTGACCCTGTCGGTGCGATTTCACCCCACCTCCACCGGGGCTAAATCCGCCTTTCTGGTGCTGACCAACAACGATCCCCTGCACAATCCCCGCAACATCCCCCTGCGAGGCACGGGTGTGGTTCCCGACATCGCCGTCTCTCACACCAGTTTCTCTTTTGGCAGCGTGATCGTGGGGGAAGATTCCAGCTTCATCCTCCAGATTTCCAACATCGGGCTGGGGGATCTGATCATCAGCGATCTGGATATTGTCGGAGGCGGAGCACAACATTTCTCTCTGCCCAACCCGCCCACATTGCCGGACACCATCCCCCCCGGGGGAGACCCCCTGACGGTGGAAGTGCAGTTTGCCCCTCTGGCCCGGGGGAGTCACGCCGCGTTTCTGACCATTACCAGCAACGATCCGGATCAAAATCCTCTGTTTGTCAATCTCGACGGGGTGGGAATCAAGCCGGATATTGTGGTCAGCCCGGCCACGTTGCAGTTCGACACCGTGCGGGTGGGCGGAGACTCGCTGCTGGATCTGGTCATTCGCAACCTCGGCGATGCCCCCCTGGTGGTCAGCGACGCTCAGATAACCGGCCCGGATTCGGCAGAATTTTCCATTGCGAGCATGCCCTCCCTCCCCTTCACCGTTTCCACCGACAACGACTCGGCGGTGATCACCCTCCGGTTTTCTCCTGCCAGCGCGGGAATCAAGCAGGCCACCCTGCAATTGACCCATAACGACGTGGATCGAAACCCTCTGCCCGTTCCCCTACAGGGCGCGGGCGTGGAACCGGATATCGCCGTCTTCCCCCTGTCGCTGGATTTCGGAGATGTGCTGGTGAATACCACCGACACGCTGGAAGTGTTCATTCTGAATGAAGGGGGCATCACCCTGCGGGTGGATAGCCTGCGCCTGGCCGGACCGGATGCGGAGCACTTCGGATTGCTCAACATTCCCCCGTTGCCGCTGTTCCTGCCTCCCGGAGGATTGCCGATTCCCATCACGGTCATTTTCACTCCGGATACGGTTCGCACGCTGGTGGCCAACCTGCTCATTTTCGGCAACGATCCCGACGAAAACCCGCTGGTGGTGGGCTTAACCGGCAATGGGGTCAAGCCGGTCATCGGGGTTACTCCTCCGGCGCTGGATTTCGGCAACGTGCGGGTGAATTTCAGCCTCTCGCTTCCCGTGCAAATCTCCAATCTGGGCACCGCCCCGCTGGTCATCTCCGACACCGCGTTCTCCGGCGCCGATGCGGATCTCTTCTCCGTGGTCAGTATGCCGCCGCTGCCGTTTGTCATCGATGTAGATGGGGAACCGGTGGATATCCTCATCCGCTTTCAACCCGACTCCGTGGGGCCGAAAACCGCCCTGTTCCAGCTGTCCAGCAACGATCCCGATACCCCCACGGTCGCCGTCTCCCTGTCCGGCACGGGGGTGGCGCCGGATATTACCACCGCCGACACCCTGGATTTCGGTCGGGTGCGCCTGGGCAGCGAACAGGTGCAGGAGCTGCCGGTGATCAACCGGGGAACGGATTTTCTGACGGTCTTCTTCGCCGACATCTTCGGCCCGGATTTTTTGCAGTTCAAATTCACCGAATTTATCCCCTTTCCCCTGGTTCTGGCGCCCGGGGATACCTTCATCTTTTCGCTCAGCTACACGCCGGACACCCTGGCCACCCAGGAGGCCACCCTGGAAATCTTCAGCGATGATCCCGACACCCCCCTGCTTCAGGTAAACCTCCGGGGCACCGGCGCACTGCCCCATATTGCCGTGGATACCACCACGGTGAACTTCGGAACGGTCAAAATCGGCGGGGACTCTCTGCAAACGGTGCAGATTCTGAACATTGGGGGATTTCCCTTACAGGTCAATGAGGTGCGCATTGTGGGAGAGGATTCCGCCCAATTTCAACTGGCCGACCTCCCCCCTACCCCCTTTTCGGTCGGCCCGGACGGGCTGGATAGTGTGGGCATCGGAGTTCGCTACCGCCCCACGGAGAGCGCCCGGCATCAGGCCTCGCTGGAGATCATCAGCGACGACTCCCTCCGCTCCCCCCTGTCGGTTCCCCTGAAAGGCCGGGGCGTGCAGGCCCCCACCATTCTGGAGTTCAGCCTGTCGGAAGTACGGCTGAACACCGATTTGCAGATCAATGCCACGGTAACCGCCGATACCACCATCGAAATCGTGCGGGTACACTTCGCCGATAACGCCACCCCGGGATTTCCCAATGTGGTGGTGCTGGATACCCTCGGCGGCGGCACCTACGCCGGCACCATCCCCGGAAGCAACATTACCACCTTCGGGTTGAAACTGGTGCTGGAAGTGCAGGACGCCTTCCCCGTTCGCACCACCGACACCCTGTATTTGCAGGTCAATATTCCCGCCGGCGCGGTCACCTACACCTTCGACGATCAGCATCGCAACCGCTGGCGGATGTTCTCCCTCCCCTTCGATCCCACCACGGCGGACAACGCCGCCATCGGCAGCGTGCTGAGCGACCTGGGGCCGGAGGGCGATTTCACCTGGCGCATCTACCGCACCGACTCCTCGGGCATCAACACCAACTATTTTGATTCCGGAGAACTGTCCCGGATGGGCGACTATGGCAGGTTCGAGCCGGGCAACGCCTTCTGGCTGTATGTGCGGGATGATGAAGGCGGGCGGGTGCCCACCACCACCATCGATTTTCCCGATCTGCAAACCGTGCCCGGAGATTCGGTAACCATCTGGTTGCAACCGGGGTGGAATCAGATCGGCAATCCCTACGCCTTTCCCCTTACCTGGAATCAGGTGGTATCCCCGGCTAAAGACAGCCTGAAAGTGTACCGCTGGGATGGGGTGGCCTGGGTACGGCAACTGAACAAGCTGGGCTGGACGCCGCTGGTGAACGCCGATTTTCCCCTGGAGCCGTACGAAGGCTATATGGTGAAGAACCCCCTGCCGGATTCGGTGCGCCTGACCTTTGTGCCCGGCCTTCCCGACAGCGGCGTGGGTGTGCTGGCCCGAGCTTCCTCGCCGGAGCAGTGGCAGGTATATCTGGTGGCGGAAGACGGGGATTATTTTGATGTAAACGTGGCCGGGGTGCATCCCCGGGCCAGACCGGGGCCGGATGCGCTGGATTACCCCGAACCTCCGAAGGTGCAGGCGGAGCAAATTACCCTCTATTTCCATGCTCCGGGCGCATCAGCCGCCCGCCGATTCAGCAGCGATTTTCGCCCGCCCACGGAAGAGGGCGCCGTGTGGTACCTGGACGTTCGCAGCGCCACCCGGGCGGCGGATTTTTACCCCCTGGGTTTGGAGGCCCTTCCGGCATCCGGAGCAGGCCCCTTCCGGGCGGTGCTGGTGGACGCCAAGTATCGCCAGGAATATCCCCTGATTTCCGGGCAACCGATTCGCCTGCGGGATTTGGCTCCGGGGGAAGAAGGTCGGTTTGCCCTGATCATCGGCACGGCGGAGTTCATCGCCGCCGCCCGGCAACAGATCCAGCCGCTGCGCCCCACCCGGTATCAACTGCTGGCCAACTATCCCAACCCCTTCAATCCGGAGACCTTCATCCGATACCAGATCCCCGTTTCCGGCCAGGTGAAATTGCAGGTGTTCAATCTGCTGGGGCAGGAAGTGATCACCCTGGTGGATGCCTTTCAACCCGCCGGATACTATGAAATTCGCTGGGACGGGCGGGATCGTTGGGACAGAGAAACCGCCAGCGGCCTGTATTTCTACCGCCTGAAAGCCGGCGACTTTCAGGCAACGCACAAGATGATTAAGCTGAAGTAATTTGGAGGGCTGTGCGGTGGGGTCACATTGTGTGACCCAGGTCACACTAAAAAAGGGGCCGGGCACGGAAGTTGTAATGAATTCCACCGCGCGGCGACCAGAGTTGTAATTCATTGTTTTTACAGCACAAAAGGCGACTTGCTCCGGAGGAAAATTTTTCCCGCGTTAAATTTTTAAAAAGTCGATTTTGCCATTTGTCACTTTTTTCCGAAGGCGCATCGCCTAACTTCCGCACGCCATTTGCAGGAGGAGCGGTTGCTCAGGAACCGCCTCCGGTCTATCGTACACCGGATCGGTTACAACATGTGTCTCCACGTTGTACGCTCCGTTTTTTCTCTCTCGATTACAGGGAATTGTACTTCCAACAACAGGGCTTTTCTCGTTGGCAGAGCAGGGAGCGCTGACCACAGGACGTGTATATCCCATAACCCGCAACCACCGGCAGTGAGTGACAGGTACGAGAGCGATGGTCATGCCACACGGACAGCGATATAAAATTGTTTTTGCCAGCAATTCCCTGACCGGGCCTCAGCATCGGGACAATTTCGACAGTTTCGGAAAGTTTCCTCTGGAGCACACCCGCCTGGATACCCCCAAAGGCCAACTGTTTATTATTGCCGACGCCAAGCACGGCAACCCCGGCGGTCGCGATCCGGGCAAGATGGCGGTTCGGATCATCCAGGAGCAATATTTCGCCTATCCCTCCACCGATATTGCCTTCTGCCTTCAGCGTGCCTTCGATGTGGCCAACCGTCAGATCTATCAGTACGCCAAGGCCAACGGGTTGCTGCGAAAGATCGGCGCCACCTGCACCGCGGTGGTCATCGCCGATCGGATGGCCTATATCGCCCATGTGGGAGATTGCCGGGTGTATCGGGTCAGCCTGCCCAAAATTGAGCAACTGACCCAGGATCACGTGCGGGTGATCGAGACGATGCCCCGGGAGAACGGTCATCCCCGGGCCGGCGGAGGAAGGGCCTATCGTCCGGTATTGACCCGGGCGCTGGGGGTGCAATTGGGGGTAAAAGTGGATATCCTCAGCCGGATTCCCCTGCATCGGGATGAATATCTGGTGTTGTGCACCGACGGGATGAAGAATATTTCTCCTTCAGAGATTCAACATATTGTGCTCTCCAGTTCTCCCGAGCGGGCCGCCCGACGGCTCACCCAGCTGGCGCTGGAACGGGGCAGCACCGACAACGTCACCACTCAGATTGTCAAAATTTATCAGGGCTATTCTCAGGGGTATCGGGAAGGCGCCGACAGGCAAAAACAGGGGGCTTCGGCTTCCGAAATCAATACCTATGCCCTGAAGGGGGAACTCAGCCAGTCTTCCAGTACCTGGCCGGTGTACTTTCTGCTGATGATTTTTGTGACCCTGTTCGGGCTGTTGCTCAGCCAGAAGATTCTCCACGACTTCCCGGCCCTGCTGCATCATCCCACCGCCCGGCCGGAAATTCAGCCGGAAACGATTGCCGAATCGCTCTCCCCCGAACAGCGGGAAGCCCAACTGCTCGCCCGCGCCCAGGAGTACCTCCAGCAAAAGCAATACAAAAACGCCCTTCGCATTTTCCGCACCATTCTCCGAAACAACGGAGGTCATCATCCCCAGGCACAGGCGGGGATTCTGGCCGTGGCGGAGGCCTTTAAGGCCGACGGAGCGCGGGCGGCCAGGCGAGGTGAATGGCGATTGGCGGCTAAATTTTACAAGAAAGCCATTTCTCTGAATCCCGCCGATCCGGAATTGCAGCCGCTACTGGCCGAAGCTCGGCGCAAAGCCGCCCAAAAACAGCGCAATCGAGTGGATATGCTTCAGCCCACCGCCTACCAATCCGGCACGTTATCGTTACGGGGATGGCAGGCGGAGCAGCGGCTGACCCTCTCCCAATCCATCCGCACGCCCGGCCTCCAACCGGAACACTGGGCGCTTCCGGGGCTGATTCTGAACGAAGATTACCGCATCCGATCCGACGGCCTGCTGTTTTATGAGACCCTGCCGATCAAAAAAGCCTTCTACCGCCGGGCGCTAGGGAATATCGAGGTGGAAGTGGAAGGCACGGTGTTGCTGGGGCAGGAGTTCGGCAACTATGGAATCATTTTCGGCCATGCCCTGGATGAGGAACCCTATCGCAATTTCTACCTCTTCTCCGTGGATGGCAGCCATTATGCCCTGCAGGAAGTATCCCCCCGGCATGTGAAGTATCTGGTTTCCGGGCGGCTCCATCAGAACCGGAAACAGAGTTCCGGCCCAATAGTGCTGAAAGTGAAAGTGCTGGATAAGCTGGTGCTGCTGTATGCCAACGGCCAGTTGTTGAAAATGCTTACGCTGGAACGCCCCCTCCATTCCGGCATCGGTCTGTATGCCGATCCCAAAATGCGGGTGGAGTTCTCCCGGTTGCGGATTCATCCGGTGAATCCCCGATAAAATTATTTCCTTCCTTGCGAAAACCCCGCCCGATTCCCAAATTTCCCCGCCGCAACATATAGTATTCCGTTCTGTACAGCTTCAGGAATTTTCAGGTGCGCCGAAAGGTCAAATTCCTGAGAGAAACCCGGCAGCGTACGCCTCAAAGGGAGCAGCCGATAAACGGCCCCGCTCCGGCAGAGTGAGATAAAGGGTGGAGTTCCGGACATGGAAGATCTGGTGGGAAAGACCATCGATAGTTACCGTATTGAATCGGTCATCGGGCGGGGGGGCATGGGCATCGTTTATAAAGCCACCGATGTCGCCCTGGACAAGGAAGTGGTGCTGAAGATGATCGATCCCCGTCTGGTGCAGGACAAAACCTTCCTGAAACGCTTCCTCACCGAACCCAAACTTCAGGCCAAACTGGAAAGCCCCTACATTGTGCAGGTGTACGCCTTCCGGCAAACCCAACAGGGCCTGTTCATCGTGATGGAATACGTGGATGGGGGCACGCTTTCCCAGATGATCAAGGAGAAAGGCCCCCTGCCGGTGGCTCAGGCGCTGTCTATTTTTCGGAAAATTTTGCTGGCCATCGACACCGCCCACCAGGCCGGGATTATTCACCGGGACATCAAACCCCGCAATGTGCTGATCTCCCGCAAAGGAGATGTGAAGGTCACCGACTTCGGCCTGGCCAAGTTGCAACGGGCTACCGAAGCCACCGTGACCATGACCGCCGCGGGCACGCTGAACTACATGCCTCCGGAGCAAATCCGGGGGCTGGTGCATGTGGATCATCGCAGCGATATTTATTCTCTGGGAATGACCCTGTATGAGATGCTGGCCGGGCGGGTGCCTTTTCCCAAAGACGCCACCGAGTACATGGTGTTGAAGATGATCATGGAAGAACCCCTGCCCCCGCCCACCGAGTTCAACCCCGCCATTCCTCAGGCGCTTTCCGACATTGTCATGAAGGCCCTGGAGAAAGAGCCGGATCGGCGGTATCAAAGCATCCCGGAGATGATGGAAGCCCTGGAGGAATTCGAGAAATCCTTCACCGGGGAACTGATGTCGGACTACACCTCCCCTACAGAGAAAGAAACCGAGTTTCTCCCTCCTGTTGTGAAAGGACTGGAGTCGGAAACACCGAAACCTCCCCCGCCACCGCCGCCCTCATCCCCCTCCCGCCGATGGTGGATAGGCGCCTTTGTGCTGCTCCTCTTCGCCGGCGCCGCCGGCTACTGGTTCGTCGGGCGTCGCCCCTCTCCCCCACCGCCACCGGATACGGCCGTCCTCACCCTTACCTCCGTTCCCGAAGGGGCCACCGTCTATCGCGATGGACAGGCCATCGGTCGTACTCCCTTACACCAGGCCACCATTCCCGCGGGAGAATATACCCTGGAAGTGCGCAAAAGCGGATTTCTCCCCTGGAAGCAGGAAAAGGTGCGATTTGATTCGGGGAGCCATCGCACACTCCGGGCGGTGCTGAAGCCGATAGAAACATGGGGTGCTCTGGCAATTTCCAGCGATCCCCCGGGTGGGGAGGTCTGGATCGACAACCGCCGGGCCGGGCAAACCCCGCTGCGGCTGGATTCGCTTGCTCCGGGCACCTATCGGGTAGAAGTGCGCCTGAAAGATTATCTTCCCTGGAGAAAAGAAGTGCAGGTATCGCCTGATGTTCCTGCCCGAATAACCGCAAGGCTACAACAGCGCAAACCGCCCCTGCCGGAAGTACAGACCGGCACCCTGTCGTTGACCATCGTTCCCGAGGGCCGAATTTACGTGGACGGCCGGCTTCAGGGGCGGAAATCGGTGCAGCTTTCCGTGCCGGCGGGCACCCATCAGGTCACCTTCGAGCATCCTCAGTACGGCAAAGCTACCGTTCCGGTAGAAGTTCAACCCGACCGGGTTACTCCCCTGACCTACTATTTTGAGGCCTATCTCAGCATCGTCACGCTGGATGAGAACGGCGAACCCCTGTGGGCAACCCTGGTGCTGAACGGTGAGGATACCGGGGAAATCGCCGCCAGGGATCGGTATCCCCTGGGGGTGGGCACATACCGGATTTCGGTGAAGCGAGTGGGGTATGAGGTGCTGAACGAGGAGGAAGTTATCCAGGTCAACCCCGGGCCGGAAAAAAAAGAGTATAATCTGACCTTCAGGCTGCGGAAACGATGATTCCGGGCGTGGGAATCACCCGCAGGGAGTGTCAACCGATTGCAGGAGGAATTCCATCATGTATGCGAGGCAAAACTTTTCCGGGTTTCCTTTCCGGAGCGGAGGTGTCCTGGTGGTGCTTCTGGCACTGTTGATCGCCCTCTCGCTGACCGCTTCTCCCCAGGACAGGGCGGCGATGTTGCAGGCGGGGATTGAGGCGTACAAATCCGCCCGTTACGACGCCGCGGTAGAGATGTTTGAAAAAATCGCCCGGGATACCGGGGCGGAGAAATCGCTGCGCCGGGAAGCTCTGGAATATCTGGGGCGCTGCTACATCGCCAAGCGGGCTACCGACAAAGCCCGGGAAGCCCTCCGGGAACTGCTGGAACTGGAACCCCCCCTGGTAGAACTGGACCCCGACCGGGAATCGCCCCCGTTCCTGCGCCTGTATTACGAGGTGCGTAAGGAAAAAAGCGGTTCCCCGCAGGTGGAGCGTCCCGATCCGGGCATCAAAACTCTGGCGGTCATCGATTTCAAAAACCGTTCGGTGGATCAGAAGGAGCGGTTCGATCCCATGGAGAAGGGGTTTGCGGATCTGCTCATCCACCGCCTGAACGGAGCCACGGACCTGAAAGTGGTGGAACGGGAGCGGTTGCAGTGGATTCTGGATGAATTCAACATCCAGCAAAAATATTCCATGGAAGGCGCGGTTCGGGCCGGGAAATTGTTGGGCGCTCACGTGGTGCTGTTGGGCAGTTTCATCATCGTGCAGGATCAAATGCGCCTGCTGGCCCGGCTGGTCAAGGTGGAAACAGGGGAGATTCTGCTCACCGCCGATGTGGATGGGAAGGCGGAAAAATTCTTCGATCTGGCCGATAAGCTGAGCCGGCAGGTGGCCAGAGCCATCCAGGCCAAATTGCCTGAAAAATCCGGGGAGATGGGGCTGGGAGAGACCAATTCTCTGGAAGCGATGATCACCTATTCCGAGGGGCTGGCGCTGCTGGAAAAGGGACAATACGGCGAAGCCTACGAAAAATTTCTCCACGCCCTGGAGCTGGATCCCGGCTATGAACGGGCCCGGGCCAAAGCGGAAAGCATTAAATATCTGACCAGCTATGCGGGGGGATGAAGCCCCAACCACCCATTACCACCCGATTTAAACTTTGCCGGGGAATTTATGAATATTCACCACCACGTTACCGTCTGGCTTTCTGTGATGGCGATTTGTGCAGGGCTGATGACCTGCACGCCCTCTCTGAAGTTTCAGGAGGATATTTCCGCCTACCGGGATGAAATCCGGAAATTACAGCAGCGGCTGAGCCAGAACCCGCAGGATGCAGAGGCCTTGCGAGACCTGGGGGCGATCTATTTTCAGACCGGCCGCTATGCACAGGCCAAAACGCTGCTCACCCAATCCGCCAAACTGAACGCCGGAGATGCCAAGACCCTGCTCTATCTGGGGCTGTCCCTGGAATTCGACAACCGTCCGGAACTGGCGCTTCAGGTGTACCAAAAATATCCCCAATTGCCCCGATCCCGCTTTCGCAAGCTGATGGAAGGGCGCTACCTGTGGCTGACCCGGGAGATGGTGCGCCGGGAGATGCAGCGGGTAGTCAACAATCCGCTGGAGGCAAAATCCCCCGATCCGGCGGTGCTGGCGGTGTTTCCCCTGATTTATCAGGGAAAGGATCGGCGATATGCGGCGCTGGGGCGAGGCATTGCGGAAATGCTGCTCACCGATCTGGGACAGATTCCCCGGTTGAAACTGGTGGAACGGATTCGGCTGTCGGCGCTGTTAGAGGAACTGGAACGGGCGCAACAGCCGTACACCGATCCGGCCACGGCGCCGCGACCGGGGCGATTGTTGGGCGCCGGGCAGATCATCGGAGGGGCGTTTAACGTGCTGAACAAACGGCAGGTGCAGATGAACCTCTCCTACTGGAACATCGCCCGGGAGATGCGCCCGGCCTTCTCCCTGGAACGCCGGGAATCTCTGCAGGAGCTGTTTCGGATGGAGAAGGAGGTGGCGCTGGAAATTGTGGGCCGATTGGGGATTGAACTGACTCCGGAAATTCGAGAGAAGATTTTGCGGATTCCCACCCGGAATTTACAGGCCTTTCTGGCCTATTGCCGGGGATTGGTGGCAGAAGACGAAGGTCGATTCGGTGAGGCTGCGGAAGCGTTCCGGGAAGCGGCTTCCTTAGACCCCAACTTTCAACAGGCCCGGCAGCGGTCTGAGGAGATGGAAACCCTCAGCCAGGCCGGTGGCAAACCGGAGGAGGCCAAAGTGGCCGTGCGTCAAAACGACCCGGTCTTCCGCAAAGTTACTCCGGAACCCACCGACCTGATCGGGGAACGGCTGGAGAATCTGGGCAACCATCTGGATGCCAATTTCATCCCCGGCGAGGACACCCGCAAACCGACCGAAGAGAGCCTGCCCACGGAACCCGAGGAACTTCCCGAACCGCCCGATCCACCGCCGGG
>CAYQGB010000064.1:13667-16051 GCA_964416895.1 uncultured Calditrichaceae bacterium | reverse complement strand
TTCCCCGGTGCTGGTGCAGGTGTTCACCGAAACCGAAGGGCTGGCCCCGGAAGAGATGGAAAAATACGTGACCTATCCGGTGGAAGTGGCCATGAATGGCCTGCCTTTTGGTCAACCGTGCTATAAGAAGAAATTTCTATTAACGGTGAGCAATCCCCGACCCGGCGGGCTGCCTTTCCGACACCACATGAAAGCTGTAACCCATTGACGGCCTGCTGGTAATGTGTGTGGATATGGTTTCCCCCTCCGGTGACCGCTATGACGTGGATTTTTTCGTTCAACACCGGAACGGCGAGGTAATGGTCTTTCAAGCGATGATTCACAAGGTAAATGACCAACCCCGCTATGCCTGGAAGTTGAGCAACGGCTATTGGGAACAGGTGGAGTTAGAAGAATAACCCCGCTCCCGGCTATCGGAGTCCGGGATAAACCATCGCTCTGCCGGAATGAAAATGCACGACAGGGGCATTTTCCCGGATTCCGGAGTGTAACCCATCTCGATCTGAGGAATCCAACAGTCGTGTAAGACGAAGCTGTACGATAAAACAACGTTTTCTAAATTGTCCCAAATGGAGGATATGGTGATGAGTTACTATTTTTCTCGCAAGTTGAACATGGGCTTTGATGAAGCCATTGACAAAGTCACCGAAGCCCTGAAGGAAGAAGGCTTTGGCGTGCTGACGGAAATCGACGTAAAGGCCACGCTGAAGAAAAAGTTAGATGTGGATTTTCGACCCTATCAAATTTTAGGGGCCTGCAATCCACCGTTTGCGTATCAGGCACTTCAGGCGGAAGACAAGATCGGCACCATGCTGCCCTGCAATGTGATCGTGCAGCAAACCGGCGAGAATGAAGTGGAAGTTGCCGCCGTGGATCCCATCGCCTCCATGCAGGCCATCGACAACCCGAAGCTGGGCGAGGTAGCGCAGCAGGTGCAGGATAAACTGAAAAAGGTGATTGAAAGTCTGAAATAATCCCCTTTCACAAACCATTTTTACAGGGTCGGTAATGGCAAAAAAGCCGAAACAGATGTACACCTGCCCCCACTGTGGGTATCAGTCGCCCAAGTGGTTTGGCAAGTGCCCCGATTGCGGGGAGTTCATCGAACCGGTGGAGGAGACGCTTTCCCCCCGGAAAAAGGCCACGGCGGCGGTGGCGCCGGGTTCCACGCCACTGCCGCTGTCGCAAATTTCCACCGGGGAAAAGGAACGCCGGTTGCCCACGGGCATCGCCGAACTGGATCGGGTCTTGGGAGGGGGAATTTTCCCCGCCTCGGTGGTACTGCTGGCGGGAGAACCGGGCATCGGCAAATCCACCCTGATGCTGCAAATGCTGCTGGAACTGGAGGCCCGGAAGCAAAAGACCCTGTACATCAGCGCGGAGGAATCCCTGCAACAGATTCGCCATCGCGCCGATCGGTTGCGCGCCATTGCGGCAGGCGAAGTGCTGGTGCTGGCGGAAACGGAGTTGCCGGCCATCGAATATCATCTGGAGCAGGTGCGCCCGGCGGTGGTGGTGGTCGATTCCGTGCAGGCGATTTACAACCCCGAGTTTTCCGGCGCTCCCGGCAACGTGGGTCAGGTGCGGGAGTGCGCCGCCCGGCTGTTCCAGATGGCCAAGCAGCAGGGCTTCAGCCTGTTTCTGGTGGGGCATGTGACCAAAGAAGGGGCGGTGGCAGGGCCGAAGATTCTGGAGCACCTGGTGGATGTGGTGCTCTATTTTGACGCCAATACCGAACAGCACCGCATTTTGCGTTCCATGAAAAACCGCTTCGGGGCGGCGCAGGAGATCGGCGTGTTTGAGATGAGCGCCACGGGGCTGAAGGAGGTCACCGATGTCTCCGGATTGTTCCTCACTCCTCATCAGCGCCCCAAAGTGGGCAGCAGCATCGTGTGCGCCTACGAGGGGAGCCGCCCGCTGCTGGTGGAGGTGCAGGCGCTGGTCAGCCGTTCCGGTTACGGCACACCCCAGCGCACCGTCAGCGGATTTGATTACCGCCGCCTGGCGTTGATTTTAGCCATCCTGGAAAAATATTCCCGCCAGGATTTCGGCGTTTACGACGTGTTCGTAAAAATCGCCGGGGGACTGCGCGTGAACGATCCGGCCATTGATCTGGGGGTGGCCGCCGCCCTCTATTCCAGCCGCCAGAACCAGCCCCTGGACGCCGACGCAGTATATATCGGAGAACTGGGGCTGGGCGGAGAGGTACGCCCGGTGTCATTCGTGGAAAAGCGATTGCAGGAAGCTCACAAAATGGGGTTCAAACAGGCTTACCTGCCGGTGCAAAACCTGCCCGATCCCTCCGAACGCAAAAAGATCAAGATGCTCCTCTCTCCGGTAAAAGAAGTGGGAGAATTGCTGCTGCCGGTATCTCGTGGGTAAAA
>CAYQGB010000064.1:0-13567 GCA_964416895.1 uncultured Calditrichaceae bacterium | reverse complement strand
CCGATTTTGCCGACCGACAGGCCCGGGTAAATGAGATGCTGGGAGAGGAAGGCAAGGCTCTGGGTGTCAAAACCATGGCCCTGACCCGTAAATTCGAGCAAAAGAACGGCTGGATGCGCCCGGATCTTTCGTATGCCTCTCCGCCACCCGGTTCAAACTAAGATGATCTGTTATTAACACCGGGCTTTAAAGCCCGGTGTTAATAACTCAGCGTACCAGCACCATTTTGCGGGTCTGAATGAAGGATCCCGCCTTTAGCCGGTACAGATATATCCCGCTTCCCACCGGTCTTCCCACATTATCCGTACCATCCCATTGCACTGTATAATTGCCGGCAGCTTTGCGCGCATTCACCAGCGTTTTTACCTCCCGGCCAAACAGATCGTAAATCGTCAGCCTGACCCATTCCGAATTTCGAATTTCGAATTCCACATTCGTCACCGGATTGAAGGGGTTGGGAAAATTGGGGGATAAACGAAAATCGGAAGCCACCGGGGGTTCCGGTGGGAGGGATACCACCCCCTGCCCTTCCACGATCCGCAGGCGCTGATCCACGGCCACGTTGCGGATCACATCCACGGTGAAACCCGGTCCCGGCCAGCGCACGATAAGGGAATCCACCACGGTGGCCGCCCCCACTCCAACGGTAAACACCGGGCTGTTCTGGGAGAGATAACTGATCCCACAATGAGCCGACCGGATAATACGGCTGCCCTGCCGATAGATTTCGATGACGCTGCCGATGCCATCCCGATTGGCCTCCACCCCCTGCAATTCAATCTTGATCCAGTGGTTGCCGCCCCCGCTGTTTTCCCACAGGGAAAAGGGAGTGGGGATAATATTCAGCACGGCGATGTCGCAGTAGCCGTCGTTGTTGTAATCTCCGATGGCGTTGCCGAAGGATCGGGAGGTGTCGTTGTCCATGCCCATGCCCGAGGTGGGCGCAAAAGTCCCGTTGCCCAGATTCTCAAACAGCGGATTCACATTGTCCGGGGAACCTTCGGAAACCGACACATATAAATCCAGATCGCTGTCGTTGTCATAATCAAAGAAATTCACTCCCCAGCAGGTTTTATACACCGCCACGCCCAGGGAATCGGCGACCTCGGTGAAGGTCTCGTCGCCGTTGTTGCGCAGCAAGCCGTTGCCGTCGGGGCCGTTGGAGACATACATGTCCAGATCACCGTCGTTGTCGTAATCCCCGATGGCAATGCCCATGGCAAAATAGTGCAGATCGGCTCCGGAAGCCACGCTGACATCCACAAAGGTGCCGTTCCCCAGATTCTTCAGCAGCACGTTGCCGATCTGCTCGTCGTTGGCAATGTAGATGTCCTGCCAGCCGTCGTTGTTAAAATCCACAAACGAGACCGCCAGAGGAAGGCTGAAGGTAACATCCACCCCTGCCTGAAAAGTAACATCGGTGAAGGTGCCGTCGCCGTTGTTGCGATATAACCGGTTGGGCATGGTCAGGTTATAGTGGGTGACGTACAGATCCAGCCGACCGTCGTTGTCGTAATCTCCCCAGCAGGCGGCGATGGTGGGGGTTGCCTCTGCGGGTAGCCCCGCGGCCACGGTGACATCGGTGAAGAGGTTCCCCCCATCATGACGATACAGGGAATTGCGCCCATCCCGGGTGCCGATGAACAGATCCAGGTCGCCGTCGTTGTCGTAATCGGCCCACAGCAAGGTCTTGGAGCGCAGGGTATCGACAATGCCGAACTGGGCGGTGACGTTGGAAAATCCGGTGAGATAGTTCTTGTACAGATAAATCGGCTCTCCGGTCTGGCTGGGAAGGGAGAGATCTTCCAGACCGTCGTTATCGAAATCGCAAAAGCTAACCCCGCCGCCCCAGAACGTCTCGTTGTACATGTAGGCAATTCCCAGCGAGTCGGCCACCTGGCGGAAGGTGATTCCCTGAGCCAACCCCGACGCACTCCCGGCCATAAGCATGAACAGGAGCGCCGCACCAATCTTCCTGTAAATATGGTACATGGCTTCCCCCGGATTTCGGTGAACGTTGCATTGGATTCGTGTACCGAATTCGGAAGCGTCGCCGGAAAGTCGGATGCGAATATGCCGGTTCAACAGGCGCATGAACGGATATTCAGGACAGATATGAAAAGTTTACCAAAATCGGGGAAATCTTTCAATAGCAGGGGGGAAAATCTGGAAGAAAAAACAGGTTCGCGCCTCATGGGAGACGGAACCTTGAAGGGAAGGGAATTTTTCCGGGAAAATGTTCCCGGCAGCGGCTTACTTCAAAATATCGGTCAGTTCGTTGATCAGGCGGGTAAAGGATTCCACGGTCATCTGAGAAGTGACCTTTTCGTACCGCCGCTGTTTGCTGGAATACTGATAGCGTTGAAAATGGACCCGGGTGCCCTCATCCAGAACAATTTCGTAATAGTATCTGGAATCCTCCTCTTTGTAGGGAGGATAGCTTCGCAGTTGAGCGCGCTTGTTCTGGCTGTCCATTTCAATCAGTTTGAAATCTTCCAGCAGGAAGGTGATCCGCTTCTGTACCGCATCCGCCTGTTCATCCAGCCGCCGGTTGATCTCTTCCACATCCTGAATCGGCGGCTCTTTGGCGATGGAGATGTAATCCAGTACAATCCCCACCTTTTCCACTTCCTGGAACCGAACCTGGAACTGAAACTCCCCTTCCTGATGGCTCACGTAATATAATTTCTGCCGGGGATCGGCATAAATTCCTTTATCCTGCTCCTCCCGGAGTCTTCTCAGCAATGCAGTTCCATAATCCATGAGTGACCTCCTTTCTAACGTTTCTCATGTTTCCATTTTAATTATCATCGTTAACGGAAAAGATCCATCATACCTTACGTTTCCCGGTATACGTATAACCTGCACCGGGGTTGAAGATTTTTCATTTCCTTCCCCGGGCAGGGGCCTGAGAACGAGAAAATTACCGCAAATAACATGCCTGCTTATAGTCGAATTCAACTTTCAGAAATCCACTTCTGACTGAATTCTTTCCCATCGAAAGAGAGGATGACCGGTTTTTCATCCAGGCGGGTTTCGATATGCACCGGTCGTTTCCAGATGAGTTGCAGATTGCGCAACGTGTCGGCGGCGTAGGTCTTGTCCAGTTCCACCCCTTCGTACACGTGCTGGAGCATCAACTCTCCCCGATTCTTATAATTGGCATCGATCACCTGAATGATCGGCTGCCCGGCGTTGGTCAGGCTTTGCAACAGGCGCTTTTTGATCATGTGGAATTCGCGCGATTCGATTTCGTAGCGCCGGTTGTTCTTGTTATATGCCCAGGAGAACAGTTTGTGTTCCTTGCAAAATTCGGGAGTCAGGAAGGTATCAATAAACGTTACGTCGTTGTATAGCTGGCGTACCTGAAAAATTTTCTCCCGTCCCAGGCCCAGCTGTTTATCCCAGGCCGCCTTCTCCCGGAGATCGTCGCACTCCTCGTATTCCTTACCGAACTTGCCCTTGTTCCAGCGATCCTCAATATCTTTGAACAGCAGCACCCCGATGCGATAGGGATTCAGGCGTCCGGGATGGTTGGCCACCGTTCCGGAGTGATGTTCGGCGTAGTCGATCAGCTCATCGGGGGTGAGGATTTTTTCGGTCATCATTTTAGAATGCCAGTAGGTGGCCCATCCTTCGTTCATAATTTTGGTCATGGCCTGAGGAGCAAAGTAATAGGCTTCCTCCCGGATAATTCCCAGCACATCGTACTGCCAGTTTTCCAGCGGGGCATGTTCCATCAAAAACAGCAGCACATCCCGCTGCGGTTCGGAAGGAAAAGAGAGAGGATCAATTTTTTCCTGTTCCAGCTTCTTCTTCTGTTCTTCGATGAATTCCGGGGGATTGATGTATTTTTCCAGGTACTTTTTGGGGGATTTCAACTTTTTAATCCCCTCCGGCTTCTGGGCCCCGTTGGGAGAACGCTCCCCATCGGAACGCCGGATGTAGGGGGAATACACATCAATCAGGTTTTCCAGCGACAGGCAGATGTCGATGAAATCCTCCACCGTCTCCAGCCCGTGGCGGTCGATGTATCGGCGCACCCGGATGGCGTGATTGGCCATCTCGTCGATCATCTTCCGGTTGGTATGGGAGAAGTAGTAGTTGTTCTTGAAAAAGTCGCAGTGGGCATACACGTGGGCCATCACCAGCTTCTGATCCACCAGGGGGTTGGATTTCATCAAATAAGCGTAGCAGGGATTGGTGTTGATGACCATCTCGTAAATCTTCTGCAACCCGTAGCGATAGCCCTTAGAAA
Organism: uncultured Calditrichaceae bacterium; assembly: GCA_964416895.1. Lineage (GTDB taxonomy): Bacteria > Calditrichota > Calditrichia > RBG-13-44-9 > J075 > CAYQGB01. The sequence continues at coordinate 9,309 of CAYQGB010000064.1, read as the reverse complement.
GCTGATCGTACTCCATGCCGAATCGCCAGTGGGGATACCGCACCGGAAAACCGCCATAGGCGGCTAACTGGTTCATGGTGTCGTAATCCACCAGCTCAAACACGATCGGGAAAAAGTCCAGCCCATATTCCCGGGCATACTGTTCGATTTCCGGCTGTAGCGCCCGGATGTCCTCGGTGGTGGCGCTTCGCATGATGGTTGAGGTGCTCATTTTCCCTTCCCTAAAAAGTCCTTGATGGAATCATAGATCGCTTCTTTATCGGGAATATAGGACAGTACCAGGTTGTCATATCCGTTCAGGTTTTCATCCAGAAAATCAATAAATTCACCGCTTCCGTAAGTGCTTTCCACCTGGCCGTATCCGAACAGGTTCAGCCTGGGGAGCAAATAATTTTCCAGAATCTCGGCGCACCGGCGATTGTCTTCCCGGGACCAGTTATCCCCATCGGAAAAATGGAAGGCGTAAATGTTCCACTCTTCGGGGGAGTAATCGGCGTCGATGATTTGCCGGCACAGTTCGTAGGCAGTGGAGATCACCGTTCCCCCGTTTTCCCGCACGGTGAAAAAGGTCTCCCGATCCACCTCATAAGCCTGCGCATCGTGGATGATGTACCGGGTCACCAGCCCTTTATATTGATACCGCAGCCAGGTGTCGATCCAGAACGTTTCCAGGCGAACAATCTGCTTCTGCTCATCCCACATGGAACCGGAGACATCCATCATGTAGATGATCACCGCGTTGCTCTCCGGGGCGGTAATGGTCTTCCAGCTACGATACCGGAAATCATCCCGGATGGGAACCACCTGAGGCTTTTCCAGATTGAACTGGCCGGTAATGATCTGCCGCTTCAGGGCTTCCCGGAAGGTGCGTTTAAAGTGCCGCAGCGATTCCGGGCCGACCCGGCTGATGCCGGTGTACTTATCTTTTTTGGAGAGGATTTGTTTTTTACCGCGGGGTTCGATGTTGGGCAATTCCAGCTCTTCGCCCAGAATCTCGGCCAGCTCCTCCAGGGTCAACTCCACTTCCCGAATATGATGACCGGGAAGATTTCCTGCCTGCCCCTCTCCTTCTTCACCGTCGGGATCACTCAGGGGGGTGCCCACCTCGCCTTCGCCCTGGCCGGCCCCCCCGCGACCGTTGTTCCCAAACCGAAAATGGGGAATGTCGATCTGAGGCAGGGGAATGCTGATCAACTCCTTCCCCTTGCGCCCGATCATCTCCCCTTGCGAAATGTACTTGCGCAGATTCTCCTTGATCTTGCCCTTGATAATCTGCCGGAACCGATTATAATCGTTGTCAATGTGAAGCAACATCGGAACTGCCCTCACTTACACACATACGCTTATTGGTTTTCCTCCTGGATGTCTCCCCGGGCAAAGATGCTGGCCACGTAGTTCAGCACGTCGGTGGCGCTGTGCTCATCATATCCGAAGTCCTTGATGAGCCGGGCCTTCACAATGTCGATCTTCTCCTGAGTTTCCTTATCCAGCACCGAGGAGACCAGGGAAGAGAGCTTGATACTGTCTTTCTGATCCTCGAACAGCTTCAGTTCCAGCGCTTTCGCCAGCCGGTCGTTGCTGCGCCAGTCGAACTTCTTCCCTTCCAGAGACAGGGCGGCGATGTAGTTCATAATTTCCCGGCGAAAATCGTCCTTGCGGCTTTCGGGGATGTCGATCTTCTCTTCGATGGAGCGCATCAGCTTTTCGTTCGGCTCTTCGTCTTCCCCGGTGTATTTGTTCTTGACCTTCTGCTTCTGCACGTAGGCCTTCACGTTGTCAATGTAGTTGGCAAACAGCCGCTTGATGGCGTCTTCGTCGGCGCTGATGGCCCGCTGCACTTCGTTCTTCACGATTTCGGTGTATTCCTTCTTCACCACCTGAATCAACTCCCGATAGCGCTTCTTCACCTCCTCATTGGTGATCAGGCTGTGATGATCCAGCCCGGCCTCCAGTTCGTTCAGCACCATAAACGGATTCACCGTGGGTTCTTCGGGATACTTCACGATGGCGTTGGAAATCTTATCCTGCACGTACCGGGGAGAGATCCCTTCCATCCCTTCCCGCACCGCCTCCTTGCGCAGTTCCCGCACATTATCCTCGGTGAAGCCGGGGATCATCTTCCCGTCGTAGAGCTTCAGCTTTTGCACCAGGGTCAGGTTGGCCTTCTTCGGTTCTTCCAGACGGGTTAACACCGCCCACATGGCGGCCATCTCGATGGTGTGCGGGGCGATGAATTTCCCTCGAATCTTCTTATTGCTGAAGTCTTTCTTGTAGATCTTGATCTCATCGGACCAGCGGGTGATGTAGGGAATATCCACCTTCAGGGTACGGTCCCGCAGGGCTTCCATAAATTCATTGTTCTGCAATTTACGATACTCCGGTTCGTTGGTATGCCCGATAATCACTTCATCGATGTCGGTCTGGGGGAATTTCTTGGGCTTGATCTTATGCTCTTGGCTGGCGCTGAGCAGATCGTAGAGGAAGGCCACATCTAGTTTGAGCATCTCGATGAATTCGATCAGCCCCCGATTGGCGATGTTGAACTCGCCGTCGAAGTTAAACGCCCGGGGATCAGAGTCGGAGCCGTACTCGGCGATCTTGCGATAGTTGATGTCCCCGGTCAACTCGGTGGAGTCCTGATTCTTTTCGTCTTTGGGCTGGAAGGTGCCGATGCCGATGCGATCCTTCTCCGACAGGAGAATCCGCTTGACCTTCACGTGTTCCAGCACCTTGTGCCAGTCTCCTCCGTGGAGTTCCACCAATCCCCGGTAAATCTGCCGACAACTGGGGCATAACTCCCCTTCGATGACCAGTTCATCCACTTTTTTGCCCAGCAGGTCTCGCAAAAACTCTTCCCGAATTCGCAGGGGCACGATGTGGATGGGATCTTCGTGCATGGGGCAGGGCACGTTTTCCCGGGGGGAATTTTCCGGGTCCTCGAAATACTTGGGCACGTTCAGCCACTCGAAGGAGTACAGCGCCCCTTCATCGGTACGGCTGTAGTATTCCAGGCCCTTCTTCAGCAGCCGGACGATGGTGCTCTTGGAACTGCCCACCGGGCCATGGAGCAACAGAACTCGCCGCTCCGCACCGTACTGATTGGCCGCCGCCTTGAGCACGTGCATGAACTTCATCAAATACACATCCAGGCCGAAGATGGCGTCCTTCCCGTCATCGATGGGATCATCGAAGAATTTATAGTGGGTGATCTTTTTGCGGGAGTCTTCATACTCTTCGGTGCCGAAGTACATGACCATGTCATACAGACGCTGGTAGGCGGTGCGGAGGACCTTGGGATTTTGCTGGACAATCTTGAGATAGTCCTGGAAAGTGCCCGTCCACGCCAGGGAACGGAACTCCTTATCGAAGTATTTTTCCTGGACTTTTTCCAGCAGCTTCTCAGGTGCCGTCATAGTGTGCGTCTCCTTTTGGTTTGGTGATGTTAAAAACTCACTGATTGGCAAATCCCTTTTGAACTACGCCATCGTCCCTGATCAAGAGGTTCAAACGGATGAGGAAGGTAAAGGAGACTGCAATGCTCAGTGGCACAAGCACAAAACCCGCATTCACACATCAGAACCGAACATCCATACTCGAAAAATCGAGCGACCACCGTCTGAGGTTCCTCTCAGCAAACAACCCATGTTCAAAGATCGTCTGTTCCGTTTCAATATACAATACTTGTTTTTTATTTCAAAACTTCCCTTCCCAATTTATCGAAAAATGTTTCTTAAATCTCAGCGATTTTAGAACCTTTTAATAAAACGCTATCGCTTCCGGTAATGGCCTGGTGTTTCTGCAGAGACAAACGGGGCTGATCCCCAACTCCAACAACATTGCTGGTGAAGATAATCACCCCATTTTACCTTCGATCCCTCAAAAATGTTCTGACATTTCCGGCACAAAATGGTCACATTCTTTATCCGGAGTCGGAATCGTTTTCCGAACCCATTCCGGGCAATTTTGGGGTTTTACACAACAGCCCGGAAAAGTGTTCCGGGAGCACTGCCCGGACAGGCCGCCGTCGTCTGGATCGTGTCGATTGGTATTCGGTACCGGAAGGATTTCGCCCGGGAGGAAGCGAAGAAGGAAACATCACCGGAAAAATCATCCTGCCTGGGGAAAAACCGGGGCGGGGATATCCCCTGCCCCGGTTAAACACTGCTCACCGCACAACCGCTAACTTCTCAATTTTTTCCACCACCTGCTCTCCATCATCCACCACAATCTTGTACAGATACACCCCGTTAGCCAGCACATCCCCATCCCGATCCCGGCCATCCCAGTGAATCTTGTTAAACCCCGGTCGGGCCACATCGTTGATCTCCTGAATCAACCGCCCGCTGACGGTATAGATGCGGATGGTCACGTCCGCGCTGCCGTTGGGGGAGAAAAACTGGAAGGTAAACTGGGTCTCGTCAGAGAAGGGGTTGGGGTAGTTCACCACCTGATCCAGGGTGATCCCCGTGGCCGAGGTGGTGGTAAAGGTGATCTTCTGTTCCGAGTAGTTGTTCAGGTTATCCCAGGCGGAGATGGTCAGTTCATGCTTTCCAGAAGGCAACGCCGGCAGTGTATAGCGAAGCTCCCCTTCCTGAAAGCTGTTTTCCCTGTACACGAAAAACTCGGTGACGTTCTTCTTAATGGTATTGTCGATGGTCAATTCGATCTGATGCCCCACCTCGCCGGTGAGATTAATGCCGCTCTCATCCCGTAGCTGGATGATCAGGGTGGGCTGCTGGCCCACGTAATCTCCGTCGAAGAAATCCGGTTGCCCCTCGAAGGTGAAGTCGATCTCCGGCCCTTCTTGATCATTGATCCGGGACTCGGTACCGTAGAACAGCAGGGTATCCACAAATCCCACCGCATCCCGGAGGTTTTCGCTCCAGGCGTAGATGCTGATCCGACCGGTGCGTTCCAGTTTATACTTGATCGACTTGGGCACGATGAAGCTACCTTCCAGTTCCCCGTTCACCACCGACACCAGCCCTTTGAAAATGGTGCCGCCGGGATAGAAGTAGGGGAATCCCCGCCCGTCCTGGAGGCTATCCCCGGCGTCGATGACCCGTAGCAGCGCCCGGCCCTGAAAGGCGGTGAGGGGATTGCCTGCGGAATCGGCGACCGTGGCCGACACGGTGACCGTCGAGAGGGCTTTCAGCGTATCCTCGGAGATAGAGTTGATCACGATGCGGTGCTGGGCATCGGCCAGGCGCAGGGTGGGATCGCCGAAGATGTGATACTTCTGTTCATTGGCGCCCCCGTTGAGGTTGTTCAGCGCCATAAGCACGGCGTCGCCCAATCGTCGGGAGCGCCGGGTCTCATCCCCGTTGTAAAACAGATGGCGATACACCCGCTCCACGAAAAACTGATTGGAGAAGGCAAACGTGGGGCGGGAAGCGGCAATCACCGCGATGGCGCCCTGGTTGCTCCAGATCAGCGCCTCGGACATGGCCGGGTTGTTGGGATCATCGTATTTGCCCCAGGTGCAGGTGGCCGCCACCCACACCGGCAACCGGTGCTCATTGCGGATGTTGGGCAAATCCCGGCCTTTGGTAAGCACCTGCTCATGCGCCCAGGTGTTGGGATCTCCATGCCCATAAAAATTGAGCATCAGGGTGCCCCGGTTGATCTGATCGATCAGATCGGCGGCCGCTTTCGGTTTCAGGCGGCCCAGCCCGCCGGCCTCGGTTTCATAATCGGTAAGGTAAATCTTGCGCACATCAAACTTCCGGGGAATTACGTTGGACAGCGACTCGCTCTGCTCGGTGTGGAACCACTCGTCGCAATCGTTGCCCACGCACTCGTCATCGGCCACGAAAGTCATCATGTTCTGCCAGCCGTTGGTGGCTTCGTCGATCAGAAAGGATACCGCATACTGCCGCAGCTTGTTTACATAGGTGCGGATGTCCTGCTCGGAATTGGCCGGGTAGCGACCGATGGGCAATTCCGCTTCCAGGCGGCTCATGCTGTCGCTGTTGTGATTGATGGCCACGTAGTAGATGTCCGTCGCCCGGCTGTCGATGTCGTTGGAGGCGGTCACCTGAAAGGTAGGAATCCGGTTCACGTAATCCTTCAGGGCAATGTTGCGGTAGTCGTAGCTGCCGTCGCCCAACAGAAAAACATACTGGGGATTGAACCGGGGATCGTTCACGCTCCAGTTCTCATGGGCATATTTGACAAAATCCCGAATGGCGGTGGGATCGGGCACGCAGGAAGAAAACTCCCGGTAGATTTCGCTCAACTTCACCCGTTCCGTTTCCAGGGGAAAAGGATCTTCCGCCTCTTTGAAAATTTCCAGCTCTTCCGCCACATCGTAAAATTCATCCGGCACGATGACCAGCAATTTGCCCTTGCGATTGGGATCCCGGAGGTTGGGGCTGTTCTGGATGCGCTGTATTTGCTCCACATTGCGGATGAAGGCCGGCGCAAATACATAATATTGTTTGGGGGTATCCTCGTTTTCCACCGCATGAAAGCGCACCGTGGAGCCGTTTTGCAGCGGGGTAATGGCGGTTACGTTGGCGAAATCGGTCACGTCCCACACCCGGTTGGTGCCGCCGGGCAATCCGGTAACCTGAAACTCCACCGGCGCCGGCCCCACATTATAATAGATTTTCAGATAATTGTTTTCGGCGATGAAGGGGCGCTGCACCCGGAATTCCACATAATCCAGATAAGCGAAGGCGCTCTCTTTGTTTCCGGTGTAGAAGATCTGCAACTCATTGGTGCCCCCACGCACCGCCGTGGTCGTGCTGGTGCGCACCTGACTGCCGTTGTCGGAAAATCCCAGATTGTCGAACAGGGTCATGCCGTTGAGGGAGGCGCTGAAGCTGTACTGATTCCCCCGCCGCTCAAAGTAGCGACTGCCGGAACCGCCTCGAAAGCGAATCTTATATCGGGCATTGTCGGGGAGGATATTGGCGGGCAACGCCAGCGTGAGAGAAGTTTGAGCAGAAAGCCCCTGAAAACGCACCCAGTACCAATCCAGACCGGATTCAATGATGTTGTAGCGCTCTTCTTCAAAACGATAGGGATCGGTGAACTGGGTGGCCCGGGTGGCATTGGGCAACTGAGGAGAGTTGACCACGGCAATGCGCTTGCCCGGATTCTGATTGTAGGTGAAGATGTAATAGTTCACAAAGGAATAGGGGTTGGTGGTGGCCTTCCATTCCCCTGACGAGGCATCATATTGCCATCCGTTGACCCCCCGACCGAAGAACAACACCTCGTCTTCCGGGTCGAAGCGACCGTTGCCGTTTTTGTCCACCACCTGGATGGCGACCTCATTCAGCCCATCCGGGCGAGCTTTGGCCAGATTCACACTCAGGCGGGTGCCCCCGTGACTGAACATCTGAATCTGATCCGGATTGATCTCCGAGAGGTTCACTCCCTGATCCTGCAAGAAACTTCCCGTCAGGCGGTAGATGCCCTCCTCGGCCACGGGGATCTTGTACCAGTTGCCCACGCTGAAGTCGTAATTGACCGGAGTTTTCCGGAATCGGGAGGCGCGGGGGAGCGCCCATTGCCGGGCCTGCTCAAAATTCAGCAGGCGGGTGCGTAAAATCTCCTCGTCCTGCGGGAGCAGCCGTCCCGGCGAGCCGGTGGGCTGCCCGTTGCTCAGTTGCAGCCGCACGGAGATTTTCTTCAGCAGGCGCACCCGGTGTTCGGCGGGATGGTACTGCACCGGGTAGATGCGCACATCCACCACCCGCATGCCCCGGTAGGTATACGGTTCGCCGAGTTCCACCATCTTGCCGGGAAAGGGCGCGGGGCTGCCGTAGATGTCCCGGTTGACCTCCACCCGATTGTTGGGGCGCAGGCTATATACCACCGAGGCCGGTACCACATCCACCGGAAAACGCTCTTCCTCTTCCATCACCTGGAATTGCAGGGAAACCCCGGCCCCCGGCGGAACGGCCACCCGGGCAATGGTGAAGGGCACCATCGGCGCTCCGGCTTCCACCAGCATCTGCGCGCCGGAAAAATCCAGCCGCCGGTACTCCTGCCCATCCAGGCGCAGGGTATGGGAATGCACCGGCGGCAAATCAAATTGAAGGGCGATGCTGCGGGCGGAATGTTGCACCAATTGCGTTTGCCCCAGCGCCGCCACGATGCATATCAGCCAGAATCCCCAAATTCGCCGAATCATGTATGCACCTCTATGCTTTAATAGGTTTCTTTCTCCGGATACCCGGAGGTTTGATACCGGGTGTTTGCGACCCGACATGCATCGGGATCTAAAGATCGGGATTTCCGCTACGCTCCAACCAGAATCCCGTATTCCCCAAACCATATCCAGGCGCCATTTTGATATACCAAACCTTCAATGCCCGGATCATCATTAAAGTAATCTCGATTTGCAGAAAATGCCAATGGTAAAATTGAGTAGATTTCTTCCCTGCCGGAGCCATTTCCCCCGGCAATGTTATGGGGATCGGAGGGAGTTTGATGTTAGGTAGATGACAGAATGGGGAGGAGTTTGGTTCCGGTCAGGCTTCGCTAGCGGATGGAAGAAAAGACATAAGCCATGCTACAGTATGGAACATTTCCCATGTTCTTTCCCCCCACGTCCTGATTGATCAGCATGGCTCGCTAACCCACTTGCCTCGCTATTCTACCATTGAGAATTGAACATTTTCAAATCTGAGGCTCTTTTTATCGCATCAGTTTTCGCCTGACGTATCTTTTGGCTCTTTTGCGATCTGGCAAGTTGGGCCTGTCGTTCAGGATCCGGTTCGAAATATTGACATATATCTGTAAACGATGGTTTCTCCTGCGTTAATCCACAAAGTATCCCTCTGGAAAGATCAAAACTGTAGTGTTTGCATATTAAACAGAACCTGTCGTAATCGAGTGAAGGTCCATTGGTGTTGCTGCGTACCGTATTGGCAAACTTTGGCTGTTTTGACGCTTTTTTAGTACCGGAATAAAATCCAACCAGTATAATAAGAAAGCTATCCAACAAAATTAGAACCACAATACCTATCACCAATAAAGCCCAATTAGGCGTGTTGTCCGCATATATTTTATTTGCAGCAAACAAAAGTAATGGGGGGATTAATAAGATTAACCATAAAGCTATTTTTTCCTTTCGCTCTCTCTTTCTCTCAAATTTTACTCGTTTCTTCCATTCGTTTAAGTGCTCTTCAGATGGCTCAAGCTCCGGGTTTACTACAAACCTGGGACATTTTCCATCGAAAGCAGGCTTATCATTGGTGAGCGCACATAAAATTCCCCTTTCCAGGCTGGAATCATAGTATTTGCATCGTTCACAGAATTTTTCATAATCTATCATAGTTTATTCCTTTGCCC
>CAYQGB010000063.1:13405-16171 GCA_964416895.1 uncultured Calditrichaceae bacterium | reverse complement strand
GGGAACTGAATGCGTATTTCGTATCGCGCAATGAGCCTGGCCACGCAATACGCAATACGCAATACGCATTAAGAGCCTACATTATCCTTTTGGTCGCTTCACTCGTCTCGCTATATTTCCCCTTTGACGGAATCTTCTCTTTCTGAAGACGGTAAAAAGTGCCTGCGAGGGTCATCTTCTATTGATTATGCCTTCAAGTGGATGGATGAAACCGCTCAGTTTCCCCATAGGATTCCTCCGGTGGTGCCTTTTGGCCCTGTGCCTGTTGGGGTATCTTGCCCCGGCCCAGGAAGCGGCGCCGGCAACCTCCCGCCCGGATACCACCGACACCCTTCGCACCCTTACCCCCCCGCCTTCGGCACAGGTGGAAGGGCCGATCAAATATCGGGCGGAACAGATCGCCTTTTCCCTGTCCCGAAAGATGACCCACCTTCGGGGGAAGGTGCAACTGGAGTATCAGAACATTACCCTCACGGCGGCAAAGGTGGACATCGACTGGAACCGCAACCGCCTGATTGCCAGGGGCGTGGCCGATTCCACCGACTCTCTGGGCAATCCCATCTATCGGGATGCCCCGGTGCTTACCGAAAAGGGCACCGAACCCATCACCGGCATTCGCCTGGAATACGATTTCAAAAATCGGCGGGGGCGGGTGGTGCAGGGGCGCACCAACATGAAGCCGGGCTACTATCGGGGGGAGGACATCCGCAAGGTGGGTCAGGAAACCCTGCTGATCCGCAACGGCTACTTTACCACCTGCAATCTGGAGGATCATCCCCACTTCTATTTCCGCAGCGCTAAAACCCGGGTGCGGGTGAAAAAGGAGGCGGTGGCCAAACCGGTGGTGCTGTACATCGCCGACGTGCCGGTGTTTGCGCTGCCCTTCTGGGTGTTTCCCCTCAAGCGGGGGCGGCGGTCGGGAATCATTCTGCCCACCTTTGGGGAGAGCCAGTTCGGCGGGCGCTATCTGGAGGATTTCGGCTACTACTGGGCGCCCTCGGACTACTGGGACGCCACCGTGCAGGCCACTTTCTATGAAAAGACCGGGTTGGTGTATCGGGGCGAATTTCGCTATCGGAAACGGTACGCATTTAACGGAAACATCAACGGGCGGTATGCCCCCAAAGACGTATTGACCGGCAAGAAGAAGCAGCGCTGGGCGCTGGATTTTTCCCATAACCAAACCGTGGGGCAAACCCTGACCATTTCCGGGCGGGGCAGCTTTGCCAGCGATAAGGTTTTCCAGCAGCGCTACTTCAATGACTTTGACGAACGCACCCGCCAGACCCTGCAAACCAACCTGGTTATCCGCAAAACCCTACCCGGCAGGCGTTCCCTGTCACTGAATCTGAATCGATTCCAAAATTTGCAAACCGGGGAGACCCGGTTCACCTTTCCCGATCTGATCTTTTCCCAACCGTCTGTCAGCCTGTTTCCCCGCCGGGGCAGCCGGGTGGCCTGGTACCAGAACCTGACCTATAGCCTCACCTCCAGCCTGAAATCCACCGGCTCCAGAAAGCCCCAAACCGATAGCCTGGGCCAGACCATCGGCTTTGTCCGCACCCGCAAAAGCGCCTGGAAGCATGATCTGGCCACCGCTTTTAATATGAAGGTGCTGAAGTATTTTACCATCAGCCATTCATTGACTTTTCAGGAACTGTGGGTGCCGGAGTATCTCGATTACACTTTTGTGGATTCCCTGAATACCACCGAGGCCGATACCGTGCGGGGGTTTCGCGCCCGACACACCTTCAATACCTCTATCTCCACCAAAACCACCCTGTACGGCCTGTGGGAAATTCCCTTCTCCCCCCTGAAGGTCATTCGTCATAAGATGGATCCCCGCATCGGATTTCGGTTCACCCCGGATTTTTCCGATCCCCGATACGGGTATGTGCAGACCTTTCGGGATACCACCGGAAGGGTGCTCCGCCGGGATCGGTTTGCCGGAAACCTGTTTGGTTCCACGCCCACGGGAGAAGAGCGGGCGCTAACCGTTCAGGTGAACAATCTGTTTCAGGGGAAGGTGATCTCCCACGGGGAGGAGAAAAAGGTGGAGCTGTTTCGCTTGAATTTCAATACCGGCTACAACTTTGCTGCCGACAGCCTGCGGTGGCGGGATCTGAGCACCTCTTTGAGGGCCAGCCCGGTGGAGCATCTCAGTATTTCCATGAATGCCCGGCACAGCTTCTATCAGAAAGCCGCCGACGGGCGGCGCATCAACCGGCTGGTGTGGGCCGACGGGTTTAAACTGCCCGATCTGGTGACCTGGCGCATCAACGCCAGCGCCAGGGTACGCCTGAAAGCGCCCGAGCGGCAGCCGCCGGCCGGGAAGGACACCCTCGCACAGGCAGCGCCCTCCGATACCGCCGGGTTTGAAACCGGGTACCGGGATCGCACTTCCCGATACGATCCTTTTCAGGGGTTCAACGTGCCCTGGAGCGTGGATCTGAATATTGATTACAGCTATGGGCAGGACGCCAATGGTCGCATTACCCGGAATTTGAATACCACGGTCAATGCCCGGATGCAACTGACCCCCAACTGGCGGGTGAATTACAACGCCCGGTTTGATCTGATCAACCGGGAAATCATCAACCAGAGCTTTTACATCAGCCGGGATTTGCACTGCTGGGAGATGAACTTCCACTGGTCGCCCAATCCCAACTTCAGTTTCTACCGCCTGGAGATTCGCATCAAAGAACCCATCCTCAAGGACATCAAGATTACCAAGACCGCCGGCAATCGGAGGCCGTTTTAGTGGCT
>CAYQGB010000063.1:0-13305 GCA_964416895.1 uncultured Calditrichaceae bacterium | reverse complement strand
TCAAGGACATCAAGATTACCAAGACCGCCGGCAATCGGAGGCCGTTTTAGTGGCTGGAGACCCGACCATGTCTTCTTCCAACGTTCTGATCGTATTCATGAAGGCTCCCCGCCCGGGAGGGGTGAAGACTCGCCTGCAGCCGGAACTCACCCCGGAGCAGGCGCTGCACCTCTATCGGGCCATGGGCCTGGATTTGCTGGAAAATGTGCGCAGCCAGGCCTACCATCTGCGCATCCATTTCTGGCCTCCGGATGCGGAAGGGGAAATGCAGGAGTGGCTGGGAGAGGAGGCCTGCTTTCCCCAGCGCGGCGGCGACCTGGGCGCCAAAATGCATGGGGCGTTTTGCGATACCTTTGCGGAAGGGTATCGGCGGGTAATCATCATCGGCAGCGACCTGCCCCATCTGGATCATGCCCTGATCGAGGGGGCTTTTGACCGCCTTGCCGATCACGACATCGTGCTGGGGCCGACCGAGGATGGAGGCTACTACCTCATCGGGCTGAAGGCGCCCCATGCCCATCTGTTTGAGGCGGTGGAGTGGAGCACAGAACGGGTGTGGGAGCAGACCCTTCGGAACATCCGCCACCTCGGGTTGCGGCTGCACACCCTTCCCCGCCTGGCCGACATCGACACCTGGGCGGAGGTGCAGCAGTTGTGGCAGGCGTTGCAGGGGAATTCCGGCAGCACCCTTCGCCGCCGCCTCCCCCGAACCCTGGGGGTACTCCGGGAGATGTTCCGGGAGGAGGGGTGAGTTCATCCACCGCCGGGGCGCGGAGGAGCGAAGGGGATGGTACACGGCAAAGACAAAATTTTACCCGTTCCGGCCACAAAGCCCTTGACCAATCCGGCATTATTGGGTATATTGTCGCCGGTGATCTGGAGAATGAAAAACGACTTCAAGGATACATCGGCAGTGATGAAACAACAACTTCCCACATCCTTCTCCCTGTGCTGGTGGTACTGGTGGTGGTATGGTTCCGCTTCCGGAGGTGGGAAGTGTCCGCCGGTGTAGCCTGATGTAAATCCCTTTGAACATAGTACCGATGGCAAGACATCCCACCTCAGTCGAGGTGGGATTTTTTTTTTGGTGCAAGCATCTCCGCATCAAGGCCATTGTATTCCTTTTGGATTAAACGACGCTCTCCAATTGACAAATAGGCTGCGTATTCCGTAATGCGTATTGCGTAACAGTTCCCTACGTAATACGCATTACGGAATACGCAATGCAACTGCGTTTCAAGAGGATATTCTGGTTACGTTGAAATCCGTTTAAACTGAGGATTACTATGCTCCATCCCCCATCATTCAGCGAATTTCAACAACTGGCCATGCACGGCAATGTCATTCCCGTGGTCGAGGGAATGCTGGCGGATCTGCTCACTCCCGTGGCCGCCTTTCTGAAGTTGTGCCGCGAGCAGGAAGAAGGGTTCCTGCTGGAATCGGTGGAAGGAGGCGAGAAGGTCGGACGCTACTCTTTTCTGGGCTGGCGCCCCCGGAAGACCATCATCGCCCGGGGAACGGAGACGGAAATCATCTCGCCCAACGCACACCACCGGGAGCCGGTGGATGTGTTTACTTACCTCCAGCGGCTGTTCCGGGGCTACCGGTTTGTGAACAAACCGGGTCTGCCCCGGTTCAGCGGTGGGGTGGTGGGTTACTTCGGCTACGACACCGTGCGCCTGATCGAACGGCTCCCGCAGCGGCTTCCCCCCCGGCCGGAAGTTCCCCAGGCCGCCCTGGGGTTCTACGACACCATCCTGGCCTTCGACCATGTGCGCCACCAGATTTTGATCATCACCAACGTGATTCTGGAGCCGGGCACGGATCTGCGGGCGGCGTACGGGCAGGCGCGGGAGCGAATCGAGGAGATCAAAGAGAAGCTACGGCAACCGTTGGAGATGCCCCCGATGCACCGCAACGGCCACGCCGATGTGCACTCCAACTTTACCGAAGGGGAATTCTGCCGGGCGGTGCAACGGGCCAAAGCCTACATCCGCGCCGGAGACATCTTTCAGGTGGTGCTCTCCCAGCGCTTTTCCCGGCCTCTGTCTGCGCCGCCCTTTCAGCTCTACCGCGCCCTGCGGCTGATCAACCCCTCGCCGTATCTCTACTTTCTGCGCCACGGGAACCAGACCATCATCGGGGGCAGCCCGGAACTGATGGTGCGGGTGGAAAACGGGGAGGTCGTGGTGCGCCCCATCGCCGGCACCCGCCCCCGGGGCAGCACCCCTGAGGAAGACGCCCGCCTGGCGGCGGATTTGCTGGCCGATGAGAAGGAACTGGCCGAGCACGCCATGCTGGTGGATTTAGGACGCAACGATGTGGGCAGAGTCTCCCAATACGGCACCGTGCGGGTGACCGAAAAAATGGTCATCGAACGCTACAGCCACGTGATGCACATCGTCTCCGAAGTGCGGGGGAGGCTACGCCCGGAGTTAGACGCTCTGGAGGCCCTGAAAGCCTGCTTTCCCGCGGGCACGGTATCCGGAGCGCCCAAAATTCGGGCCATGGAGATCATCGAGGAACTGGAACCGGAGCGGCGGGGCGTGTATTCCGGGGCCCTGGGATACCTGGACTTTTCCGGGAACATGGATACCTGCATCACCATCCGCACGGTGGAGGTGCGCGAGGGCATGGCCCATTTTCAGGCCGGAGCGGGCATCGTGGCCGACAGCATCCCCGAACGGGAGTATCAGGAAACCATCCATAAATCCAACGCCCTGCGGGCGGCCATCGCCCTGGCGGAGGGGGGATTATGAAACTGCTGATGATCGACAACTTCGACAGCTTTACCTACAACCTGGTGCAATATCTGGGAGAGATCGGGGCTGAGGTGATGGTCTATCGCAACGACGCCCTTACCCTTGCGGATATTCGGGAGCTGGATCCCGACGGGATGGTCATCTCTCCCGGGCCGGGCACGCCGGATCAGGCGGGAATCAGCCTGGCCCTGATCCGGGAATTCAGCGGGATATACCCCATCCTGGGGGTATGCCTGGGGCATCAGGCCATCGGTCAGGCCTTCGGCGGCAGGGTGGTGCCGGCCCCCACACTCATGCACGGCAAGGCTTCTCCCATTTATCACCGGGGAGAGGGATTGTTTGCCGGCCTGCCCGACCCGTTTACCGCCGGGCGCTACCACTCGCTGATGGTGGAAAAGGCCTCCCTGCCCCCCTGCCTGCGCATCACCGCCTGGACCGATCCCGATCTGATCATGGGCCTGGAGCATGAGGAGCACCCCACCTGTGGGGTGCAGTTCCATCCCGAATCCATCCTCACCGAACACGGCAAAACCCTGTTACAAAACTTTGTGAACCTGATTCAGCACAGGAGGCAATCCCGATGATTCGAGAAGCACTGCGCAAACTCATGGAGCAGGCGCCTCTGACCCGGGAGGAGGCCCGGCAGGTGATGACCTCGATCATGGAAGGTCAGGCCACCCCGGCGCAGATCGGGGCTTTGCTGGTCGCCCTGCGGATGAAGGGAGAAGCGCCGGAGGAGGTGGCCGGCTTTGCCGCGGCCATGCGGGAGAAGGCCACCCCGGTCTCCTGTCCGGAGCCGGAACGCACCGTGGATATTGTGGGCACCGGGGGAGACGGGAAGCACACCATCAACATCTCCACTCTGGCAGCGCTGGTGGTGGCAGGCGCGGGGGTACCCGTGGCCAAGCACGGCAACCGTTCGGTGTCCAGCAAATGCGGCAGCGCCGATGTGTTGCAGGCCCTGGGCGTGAACCTGGATCTGGATGCCCGGCAGCTCTCCCGATGCCTGGAAGCGGTGGGCATGGCCTTTCTGTTTGCCCCGAAGCTGCATCCGGCCATGAAGCATGCCATCGGCCCCCGGCGGGAGCTGGGCGTGCGCACGGTGTTCAACATCCTGGGGCCGATCACCAATCCCGCGGGCGTACGGCGGCAACTGATCGGGGTGTTCAGCCGGGACCTGGCCCGGTTGCTGGCCCGGGTGCTTCAGCAGTTGGGAGCGACCCACATCCTGCTGGTGCACAGTGACGACGGGCTGGATGAGATCTCCCTGGCGGCGCCCACCTACGTGGTGGAACTGAAGGAAGGCGACATCCGGGAATATCGCATTGATGCCCGGGCCTTTGGCCTGTCGCCGCAACCCGACGGCATTACCGGGGGCGATGCGGAAACCAACGCCGCGATTGCCCGGCGCATTCTGGAAGGGGAGGCGCACCCCGCCCGGGAGGTGGTTGTCGCCAATGCCGCCGCGGGATTGTATGTGGCCGGTGTCGCCGAAGATTTTTATGAAGGCGCCCGGATGGCCGCCGAGAGTCTGGATTCCGGCGCGGCTCTGGCCCGCCTGGAGGCCATGCGGGAATTTACCCGGAAGTCCGGGGAAATCAGCACCCGGTAGCGAATCAATGTTGCCGGGGAACGTGAAACGTGAAACGTGAAGAGAAATTCACGCATCCTCGACTACATCGGGGTCTTCGACACGCCATTACGTTTCACGTTGGGTTACCCAAACTTTTAAGCTTACTGCTACCTCCCGTGATGCCCCGTCCCAAGGGGGTAAAACGTGAAGAGAAATTCACGCATCACGCATTACGTTTCACGGAGAGTGTAGAGTACCCCATGCTTTTCCATCACCGAGGGATGAGACAATAAGAATTGCTATGGACACACACACCTTTTTGAGCACCATTCTGGAGCGCCGGCGCGAGGCGGTTGCCCGGCAGAAGGCGCAATGTCCCGAAGCGAACCTGCGGGAGCAAATTGAGCAGATGCCCCCGCCGCGCTCGCTGAGGGCGGCCATTCACCGGCAGGCGCCCCCGGCGATCATTGCCGAAATCAAGAAAGCGTCCCCTTCCGCCGGGTTAATTCGGGAAGATTTCTCTCCGGTGGACCTCGCCCGGGAGTATGCCGCCCACGGCGCGGCGGCTCTGTCGGTGCTCACGGAGGAGGAATGGTTTCAGGGATCGCCGGAATTCATCCGGGAGATTCGCCCCCGGGTGGCGATGCCCATCCTGCGGAAGGATTTTATCCTCGATCCCTATCAGGTGCTGGAAGCCCGGGCGCTCGGCGCCGATGCGGTGCTCCTGATCGTGGCCGCCCTGTCCCCTCCGCAGTTGGGGGAACTGCTGGCCGCCGCCGCTGAGGTGGGGCTGGAAGCGCTGGTGGAGGTGCACAACGAGGTGGAACTGGCCGTTGCCATGAAGTTCGACGTCCCCCTGATCGGGGTCAACAATCGGGATTTGCGCCGGTTCACCGTGGATCTTTCCGTGGCGGAGCGGCTGATTCCCCGGATTCCTCCCGGTGTCACCGTGGTGGCGGAAAGCGGCATCCACTCCCCCGCCGACGCCCGGCGGATGCAGGAGGTGGGAGCGCAGGCCCTGCTCATCGGCACCCACTTCATGCGTCAGCCCTCGCCGGGAAAGGCGCTGGCGGCCCTGCTCGGCGAGATCCATCGTTTTTCGGAGTAAGGGGAAGGAGAGGGAACCACCGGGAAGACGGGGAGGTCATTCCAGAAAAAAAGTTCCCGCGCCGAAGTGGGTATATTGACCCACATGCAGTATGGAGGCCAGTTCCAGGTATCGAATCAAGGGCAATGTGAATCGGGAATATACCTGGGTGCCTTCCCACCGGGCGGGGAAAATCATCTGGCGTTTGTGAAGTTGATTGTGTATCAGGGATACCTGCCTGGCCTGCTCCAGGGCAGTATAGAAGCGCTCCAATTCCTCATCGGCCAGCACATTCTCGATTCCCGCCTGTAGTGCCTTGCGGCGAGGCAAAAACTGAATCAGTCGGGCTGCCAGCGCTCCCAGCACCTTCTCCGGGCGGGGGGAAAGATCATCCTTTTTGGCTGGGTCTGAGGGAACACCCGGGGAGCCTTGTGTATCGGAGGGGTCGCCCTCCGAAATCGCCGGAGAGGCATTTTCCGGCTCTCCGGAGACGCTTTCGGTGGAGGGAGAAGGGGGCTTCCCGACGATAAACGGTTGCCACAATTCCCGGGGAAGCTCAATCCCGGAATACCAGTGTACCTGAATATACGGGTGGGTAAACCGGGAGTCGGGGTGTAATCCTTCCATCCACTGGGTGGGCGAGGGGGTGTATTTTAAATTCAGGCGTCCTTCCTGAACGATGGGTTCCCAGGTCGTCCCCCGGGCGACATATACATCGGTGACATCAAAATGGCCCCACAGATTGAAGGTGCGTTCCCAGTCCGGTTCCGTGCGATAACCGGCCTCTTCCAGGGCCGGTAGAATGACTTCCAGAAAGAAGCCGTGGTCGGCGTCTTTCCCGAACAGTTTCAACTCCCATACAATCGGTTCTCCCTTGCTATAAATCATCTTTTCCGGGTAAGGCAGGAAAACCACATCCATGGGCCAGTGGAAGTCGGGCAGGGGTTCCTGGATACGTTTGCGCTGTTTGCGGAACTCCTGAATATGCCCGCGATACTCCTTCAGGGGGGCCAGGGCTTTCCGCCACACCCGGCTATCGGCGGTGGACAGGCGGCCGGCGATGATCTCCCCCAGAACCGAGGAGAGTTCCACCGAAAAGGGGCGGGGAAGCCACACTTTGCCGGTATTAACCCGGCAAACGATCAGGTAGCGCAGCAGGTTAATCGGTGTTTTGAAAGACCACATAGTTGGTCAGCTCGTATAGCAGTCGGATTTGATGCTCGGGCCAGCGGCGAATTTGCCAGGCTTCTAACATATCCCGGGCTTTTTGATTTAATTCCCCTAAAAAGCGCCCCCAGAAAAATTGCTCTTCCTGAACATCGGTGATGGTTAATGCCCGGGCCAGCAATTCCTGCTCCCGGAGCGTCAATACCGAGCGGAACACCTCGGCGGTTTCCAGCAGATGGATAAATTGAGGCAGGGCAAAGCTGAACACTTCCCTCTGTTCATGTTCCCGGATATTGAGGATGGCCTCTTCGGTGGCGTAAAAACGCACCCGTAAGTCCCTGGAAGCGAGTAACTTCTCCTCACCGATGACTTGCGCCAGAAGATCTCCCATGGTAAAGGTCCGAATTCCCCCGGAGGAAGGCAAAATCTGCAACAATCCTTGCAGGGTGTTCCCTTCGTATACCACCAGTTCCTGAAGCCAGGGCTTTAACCGGCGGCGATACATGATCCCGATGAAATGTTGATCATCCACCGGGTACATAGCCACAATCAGGCGCTTGCGATTCCATTCTCCACTGACGACCTTTCGGGGGAGTCGATTCACGTATCCCCATACGATCACCGAAGAGCGGGAAATGGGATCCAGCTTTCGGATGTGCCGGAGCACCTGGCTGCAAAAACGGCACATTTTGGCGGTGCGAGATTGGGGGGGATACAGATGACATCGCCGGCAGGGGCGATGACAGGCAGAAAAGGGAGCCGCCGGTTCCCGGGGGAGTTCCAGCAGCTCCCTTTTTTCCATGCTTTGCAAGAGTTTCAGGGTGGCGATTAATTCCGCTCCGGTGCGAACCCGTCGAATCCAATCAGATGTGCTCAGCATTCAGCACCTTTCGCAAATCCTCGTAGTGGGCAATTGTGGTGGTGTCGATCCATTCTTCCGCCTTGATGGGCACTTTCCAGGCCCCTTCCGCGCCGGCGTAGCGTTTGCTCCAGTCGATGTAATGGCTCTCCGGTGACAGGTGCAGCCGCAGACTTCCGAATCCCAGGTACCGGGCGCGCCCGATTTTATGGGCCAGTTCCGGTTCCAGCACCAGACACCACAGCAACCGCCGCAGTTCTTCCTCGGTAAGATTCCAGAATTTCACCGTAAAACGGCACCGGGAGCCGGGGAGGATCGCCCGCATATATATCGCCTGCACTTCATCCGGGCGGAAGTCCTCCAGGGGGGTAACGTTGGGGGCCAGAGGCGCATGGGGAATCAGTCGCCAGTGATCGGCAATGTGGATGAGTTTGGCCCGCGCCTGAGGAATCTGTCGCCACTCCCCATCCTCGAATTGCCAGTTGCCGTAGGGATAAGGAATTTTAAACCATCCCAGCGTGGGGGCTTCAAATTTAGCAAAAGAGAAAGACAGGCGACTTGCCAGAGCCTGATTGGGGCCGCGTCCCACCCAGCCAAACAGTTGATCCACCGCATTCAGCCGGGAGATGTTAGGAGAATCCTCCCGGCAGTCGGTGGCGATGCTGTAGATGTGCCGCACCATACCCCGGATGCTCTTGCTGGGCAGGGCGTAGGTTTTTTGCGCCGGACGGTCTTTGTTGGCCGGGGGCGCCAGGGCATAAAAATCCCACCCGTTGATGGGTTCCCCGTCAATTGTCGCCCGGAAGGAAGGCTCCCCGCTTTCCTTGATGTTGGTGGGGGTTAAGATTTCCCCTTCCAGCGTCAGAACGCCGCAATAGCCCCCGAAGGTCCGATGGGAAATGAATCCCTGAGGCGCACGGGGGAGATCATCGGGGGAAATCTTCCGCTTTACCGGCAGAGGCGGAACTTGCTCCAGCGCTTTCTGAGCCTCGGCTCCTTCCAGGTGCAACGCTTTCCAGATGCCCTCCGGCTGAAGCTCTTGCTTCCCAAACAACTTTTCGGTAATTCCCTCATCGCCGCCGCTCAGCCAGTGCAATCCGGTAAGCTGAGCCTGTATCCAGCCCATGCCGTGAGATTTCTGTCCGCCCACGGGAATGTTGCCCTGCTGAAAATCTCGAATCAGATGTACCAGACAGGCAAAGGCTTCCACTTCCTGTTCGGTGAGATCCTGGATGTCGATTTGAAAATCGAATTTCAATTCCGGGCCGCAGGCAAACAGATAATCGGCTTTGGCCTCTTCAATGGGCTGAAAGGTTCGGGGATCCATCTTAACTCCGTCCATGGAGCACCAGGCCTGGGCAGGAGTTTCCGGTTTTTGCAGATAGGCGTCGGAGAAAAACAGTTTCCCCCGCTGCCCCTGCGTCCCGAACAGCAGATCCAGCATCTTTCGGGTTTGAGGGGTTTCTCCCCACAGGGTGCGGAGCACCTGGGAGGCGCGCTTGCGGAAAGCGCCCTTCAGGGTGCTTCCGGGGATGAACAGTTCCCACTGCCCGTCGCCGGAAGGCGACCAGGTGAGCATGCGCATGAACATGGTGTCATAAGGTTTGCCGTATTCCTGAGAGATTTCCCGGTTGCCGGGGCCTCCGGGGCGAAAATCAATGTGCTGCGGCTGGGCCAGTTCCTGGCGCACCCGTTCCCGATAGGCCTTCAGGAAGGCAATATGGTTTTTATCGTTCTCAATGCTTTTTTGAAGATTACGGGAATGGGCCATGTGCTGAAACTTGACCCGGGCGTGGGCTTCCAGGAACTCCTGCCAGGCGGCCAGCTTTACCCCCGGCGGAGCCGCATCCTTCTTTTGCCATTGCGCTTCGGTAATCTGCCCTTCCAGAATCAGAGTTTTGATTTTCAAATGCTCTTCCCGATTGGCGATTTCCGCATCCACCCAGGGATCGCTCTGGAGCATTTTGACCTGCCGATCCACCTGCTGAAACAGGGTGGGCATCATTCTGCTAATCGCTTCCCGGAAGATTTCGGTAAGCTTTTGCTCGTCCTGCAAATTGGCGGCGACTTCATCTTTCAGGGCGGGATCAATTCTCAGGGAGTCCACCAGTTCCTGCCAGGCCGCGGCGTCAAAGCTCTGACCGGATTCCTTTTTCTGTTCTACATGTTCCACCACCCGCTTGATCATGTTTTTCTTCTGCGCCAGAGCTTCGGAGATCGCTTCCCGGAGGGCTTCCTCGCTCTCAAAGGGCCGGTCGGCGACATATTGCAATTTGTTCAACAGCTTTTTGGAAAGAGGGAACTTTCCTTTCCCCAGTTCTTCCAGAGCAGAGGCGGGGAGCATCCACACTTCTTTTTCTCCCGAACAGCGTTCTTGAAACCACACCGCCAGCGTTCGAGGCAGGAAGTCGGCCAGCTGTTTCTTCCAGTGTTCCGGGCTGACAATAGGCCCGCCGATGGCCATTTCCAGCCGTTCTCGAATGGGAACGGGAATGTTTTTCATCGCTCCTAACAGAAACCGTCCTTCGATGGCGGCAAACGCCGGCGCCTCGGGGTCCAGTTTGCCCCAGTTCCATCCCACCAGCACGGGGTTGGTCGCATCCAGCACAAACGTAAAGGTTAGATGGTTGGCGTTGGGCTGAACTGCCGGAGGGGTTGCCGGAGGGTCAAAGGGGATGTTCAGGCTCAGGCGGCATCGCCCCAACCCTTTGCTCTTGCCGGCCCCGAACCAGAAACGTCCGGCTTGAAGTTCCTGTAAAAGATAATACAATCGCCCTTTAAGTTCCTCATTGCGCAACAGGCCATCATCCACCCACATGGCAAAGTCAAATCCGGCATTGCGGAACAGGGTTTCCATTTTATAGTTGGCGTTGGCTTCCACCGCCCAGCGGTCTTCATCCAGGCGAATCCCCATCCGCAGATCAAAAAACCGATCCCGGGTGTAGTACTGTTTCTGTAACTGACATTCCACTTTGGAAATAAGGTTAGGGGGCATGGCTTCCCCATACAAACGATACCACAGGCGGTTTAACAACCCGATGTTTTTGCCATCCCGTGAACTTCCGATGAAGGCATCCATGAGCGCCTGAGCCGTGCCCGATATTTCCCCCGCCAGAGAAACCAGACGCTGAGTGCCATCTCCATCCCGGGTGAACAGCATTTTCCGGGCATTTCCCCGATAAATGGGAGATTCTGCGAATAGCTCACCGCGTAACACAGCCATAAACATCTCCTCACGTTTTGAGAACGTTGTCAATTTCCCGGATACGTTTGAAGAATATACAAATTTCCCGGCAAAATGAATAGGGCAAAAATTTCCCGGCAGCGTTATTTTCCTGTTTTTAAAGGAGACGCAATTGTCGTATCTTCCTGCCTGATTTGCCGGTCCTTGCCCGGACAATGCCCGAAAGGGTTGTTTGCCCTTTTCCGGGATGTTGCCACAAACTGGTTGTTTTTATGTGCTCCGGAGAGTCGTGGAATGGATTTAATGACGCCGGGAATTTCACCGGCCACCCCGGTGCGGGTTAAAATCTGTGGTCTCACCCGCCGGGAGGACGCATTGCTGGCGGCGGAACTGGGCGCGGATGCCCTGGGATTTGTGTTTTATCGGAAAAGCCCCCGGTACATCTCTCCGGAGGCCGCCGCCGAGATTGCCGGGGAGTTGCCGCCGCATGTAGCCCGGGTGGGGGTGTTCGTGGATCCTCTGCCGGAGCAGGTCAACGCCATCGCCGGGATTGCCGGGCTTCATGCGGTGCAAATTCACGGCCTGTCGGATATGCAGCGATTGGAAGAGATTCGGCTGCCGGTGGTGCTGGCCCATCGGGTGGGCCATGCGCCTCTGCGGCTGCCGGAGATGGCCTTTCCGCCCTCGGTTGTCGCCCACCTGTTAGATGCCTATCATCCCCGACTGCACGGCGGCACCGGACGCACCTTCGACTGGCACCAGGCGGTGGAATTGGCCCGGCGGCACCGGATTATTCTGGCCGGAGGACTGACCCCGGAGAATGTGCCCCGGGCGGTAAAGCTGGTACACCCCTACGCCGTGGATGTGAGCAGCGGGGTGGAACAGGCGCCGGGAATCAAAGACCGGAAAAAATTGACCGCCTTTTTGGAAAATCTGAAGGAGTTTCGACATGGAGCAACCCCTGCCGGAAGCCCCCAACCGTCTTTCCCGCTGGCCTGATGCCCGGGGAAAATTCGGGCCGTTTGGGGGCAAGTTCGTCCCCGAAACCCTGATGCCCGTCCTGGAGGAACTGGAAGTTGCCTATACCCGGGCCCGCGAGGATTCCCAATTTCAGGAAGAATTCCGGCACTATTTGCAGGAATATGTGGGGCGCCCCAATCCCCTCACGTTTGCCGAACGGCTCACCGCCGAGATCGGGGGGGCGCGCATTTATCTCAAGCGGGAGGATTTGAACCACACCGGAGCGCATAAGATCAACAACGCCCTGGGGCAACTGCTTCTGGCCAGGCGCATGGGCAAGCGGCGGATCATCGCCGAGACCGGCGCCGGGCAGCACGGGGTCGCCACGGCCACGGTGGCCGCCCGGCTGGGACTGGAATGCCACGTCTATATGGGCGAAGAAGATATCCGCCGCCAGCAACTGAACGTCTTTCGCATGGAACTGCTGGGCGCGCAGGTGATCCCGGTGACCACCGGCAGCCGTACCCTCAAAGACGCTATCAACCAGGCCATCCGGGATTGGGTGACCAACGTGCGCAACACGTTCTACTGCATCGGCTCGGTGGTAGGCCCCCATCCCTACCCCATGATGGTGCGGGATTTTCAATCGGTGATCGGGCAGGAGGCGCGGCGGCAGCATCTGGAGCGCACCGGTCGGTTACCGGACGCTGTGGTTGCCTGCGTGGGCGGAGGCTCCAATGCCATGGGCATGTTCTACCCTTTTCTGGATGATGAAACCGTGCGTCTGTATGGAGTGGAGGCCGGGGGGCGGGGTGAGCAACCCGGTGAGCATGCCGCCACTCTCGAGCGGGGGAAACCGGGAATTCTCCACGGGATGAGTACCCTGATCCTCCAGGACGGCGAGGGGCAGATCAGCGAGGTGCACTCCATCTCCGCCGGGCTGGATTATCCCGGAGTGGGGCCGGAGCACGCCCTGTTGCAGCAGCTTGGGCGGGTTACCTACACCTCGGTGACCGATGAAGAAGCGCTGGAGGCCATGGCTTTGCTATCCCGCACCGAGGGGATCATCCCGGCGCTGGAAACCGCCCATGCAGTGGCTTATGCGGTGCAACTGGCGGCGGAGATGACCCCGGAGCAATCCCTGATCATCTGCCTTTCCGGGCGGGGGGATAAAGATATGGAGACGGTGATGGCAACTCTACATCCGGGGAAATAAGGGGAGCAGGCAAATCAATATGAAGGGCTACACAGCGGGATCACCTGTTCGCTTGCGTGAAACGCGAAACGTGATTATGCTTACGTGCTTTCCGGGAGATGGAGGAGGGATTTCAACTGCTGTGGGTTTTTACGACAGAACGTGAAACGTGATGCTTGAATCAGTGAAACGTAAAACGTGAAACGTGATGGATTTGTTTACGCATCACGGATTACGTATCACGAAGGTTCGCCTATCTCCGGTTTTTGCTGACGCTATCGGATGTTTCATTACAGGCAAAGATGGTAACTATTCAGCAAAGCCAATAACTGCCTGTCATACTGAGCCTGTCGAAGTGTGACAGGGCCGGGTCATACTTCGATCACCGACTCCGTCGGGATGTAAACACAAGCTCAGTATGACCCGACAAAAAGCAGACAATGCTCTGGAAGCGACCTTAATGGCTCGACAATGTCAAATTAAACCGCCCTCACCCATCCCCACCCCGGCCCTCCCCT
>CAYQGB010000062.1:0-16280 GCA_964416895.1 uncultured Calditrichaceae bacterium | reverse complement strand
GATCCCATGGGGCCGGTGCGCTCGGTGGTGATCGGCGTGGTGGATGAGATCGCAGTAACGCCCGGCAAATCGGGGTAGTGTAGCATGACATTTGTTTTTAGCAGTTGACTGTCATCCTTCGACAGGCTCAGGATGACAGTCAAGAATGTCGGTCTGAGCCTGTGCTTGCATCCCGACGAAGTCGGTGATCGAAGACCGACATTTACCCACAAATTCAAATGTCATGCTACAGTAGTCTTTGACAGACCGGCTTCCTGGAGCATCCCGAATTTTGAATGAACCGGCGGTTATGACCATCTCCCTGCACTATCTGGAAATCATCCCCATACTCGCGTATCTGGGAGCGCTGCTGTGGCTGGGATTCCGGCGCCGGCAGAGGGACGCTTCCGAAGAAGACTTCATCCTGGGAGGACGTCGTCTGACCCTGCCGGCGTTTGTGGCCACCCTGGTGACCACCTGGTACGGGGGCATCCTGGGAGTGGGGGAATTCACCTACCTGTACGGGTTGTCCAATTGGGTGGTGTTCGGGCTGCCGTATTATGTGTATGCCCTGCTGTTCGCCTGGCTGCTGGCCCCCCGCATCCAGCAGGCCCGGTTGCTTTCCATTCCCGATCAGTTTTACAACCACTTCGGCCGGGCCGGGGGCGCCCTGAGCGCCGTATTTACTTTTTTTATGACCCTTCCGGCCCCATACGTGTTGATGGTGGGTCTGTTGATCCACTTCATCAGCGGCTGGAGCCTGTGGTTATGCATTGTTCTGGGAACATTGGGATCGGTGGCCTACGTGCTTACCGGAGGATTCCGGGCGGTTATCCGCACCGACGGGCTGCAATTCGTGCTCATGTTCGGGAGTTTTATGATCATGCTGGGGGTGCTGGTGCACCGGTTCGGCGGGCTGGAATATCTTCAGACGCATCTGCCTTCCCTGCACCTGAGCTGGCATGGAGGCAATTCCCCCGATTACCTGGCGGTATGGTTTTTCATCGCCCTGTGGACGTTCATTGATCCGGGATTTCACCAGCGGTGCTACGCCGCCCGATCCCCCGGCGTGGCCCGGCGGGGCATTCTGATGTCGGTGGGCTTTTGGGCGATGTTCGATTTTCTGACCACCGCCACCGGTCTGTATGCCCGCGCGTTGCTTCGAGATATTGATCCCGTGCTTTCCTTCCCCCTGTTGGGACACCAGGTGCTTCCCCCGCTATTGTCGGGAATATTTCTGGCCGGATTGCTGGCCATCATCATGTCCACCGTGGATAGCCTGGCCCTGCTCTCGGCGATTACCATCGGCCATGATCTCATCGGGCGCTGGAAACAGGGGGCTTCCAACTCGTTGACCTATACCCGGATCGGCCTGGGCGTTACCGCAGCCGTGTCGGCGCTGACGGCGATTTTGATTCCCTCGGTCATTCAAATCTGGTATCTGATCGGCACGCTGTTTATCCCTCCCATGCTGCTGCCGGTGCTGGCCTGCTACTTCCCCCGGCTGAATCCCGGCCGCCTGTGCGTGCTGGCCACCCTTATCATGGGCTTTCTGGTCTCGTTTGCCTTTCTGGCCCTCAGCATCGCCCACTCGCCCTCTCTGGAAAACCTCCGATTTGTGGGGCAGGTGCAGCCCATGTTCCCCGGTCTCATCACCTCGGCGGTCATATTCGGGATAGGAATTTTTCTGCGGCGGGTGTGAACGTTTTCCGGAGCCCTCGTTGGTGGGTGTGGTGCGCCTCGCATTTCCATCCATCGCCCGAGGCCGTCGAGGGCAGGCCGGCGCGGTGCCTGGAAGGATGGAGTGGTTTGCCGAAGAAGCACCGGGTTTTTTCTCCTTCCGCCGCTCCTGCGGCGGAAGGAGGGTGTCGGCGCTCTGCGTCAGTAGTTTCGAGGGTGAAATTCGGAGAGATGGGTTATTTGGGTGTGGTGCGGGAGGGCCTCGCATTTCCATCCGCCGCCCGGGCCATCGAGGGCAGGGCGGAGCGGTGCCTGAAAGGATGGAGTGGTTTGCCGAAGAAATACCGGGTTTTAAAACTTCCCGGTTTAAAAACGACCAAATTTTTCTTACATTTGCGACTTTCCGGATCGTTTTACAAAACTGTTTAGTGGAGAATATTGCATGAAGATGTCTCATCTGGCCGAAGCGATTCACACCTCCCCGATTTTAACCCTGGCGGCGGAAATCAACGGGAAAATTCAGCGGGGAGAGAAGTTTTACAACCTGACCGTGGGGGATTTTAACCCTCAGATCTTTCCCATTCCGGAGGAGTTGCGAGAAGCGATCATCGCCGCGTATCAGGCCGGGCATACCAACTATCCGGGAGCGGTGGGCGTCGCCAATTTGCGCCAGGCCATCGTGGAGTTCTTGCAGAATCGGGGTGGGGTGACTTATTCCCCTGATGAAGTATTGATCGCCAGCGGCGGCCGCCCGTTGATTTACGCCGCCTATCAGGTCATCGTGGATCCGGGGGATAAGGTGATTTTCCCGGTGCCTTCCTGGAACAACGATTACTACTGCCAACTCAGCCGGGGAGAGCCGGTTGTTCTTGAAACCACCCCGGAAACCAATTTCATGCCCACCGCCGAGAGCATCGAACCGCATCTGAACGAGGCGGTATTGATTGCTCTGTGCTCTCCTCTGAATCCCACCGGCACGGTGCTGCGGGAGCAGCAGCTTCGAGACATCTGCGATCTGGTGCTGGAAGAGAATCGCCGTCGGGGCGGTGATCGGAAACCGGTGTATCTGCTGTTCGATCAAATTTACTGGCTGCTGACGTTCGGGAGCACCCGTCATTACAATGCGGTCAACGTGTGCCCGGAGATTCGGGATTATGCCATCTTCACCGACGGGATTTCCAAAGCCTTTGCCGCCACCGGGGTGCGTTTGGGATGGGGATTTGGCCCGGCGGAGTTAATCGGCAAGATGAAGACCGTCGTGGCGCACATGGGCGCCTGGGCGCCCAAAGCGGAGCAGGTGGCCACAGGCGAGTTCCTTTCCCGAACCGAAGCGGTGGAAAATTACCTGAACCGTTTCCGCCGGGAAATCCAGGCCCGTCTGGAAGGATTCTACAAAGGCTTTATGAACCTGCGGCAAAAGGGGTATCCGGTGGATGCCATCGAACCCCAGGCGGCCATCTATTTGACGGTGAAGCTGGATCTGGTCGGCGCCCGCACTGCCGAAGGGCAGACGTTGAGCACCAACGCCGAGGTGCATCGCTACATTCTCAATGAGGCCAGAGTCGGGCTGGTGCCGTTTTCCTATTTCGGGGCTTCTCCCGAATCGCCCTGGTATCGGCTGTCGGTGGGCACCTGCCGGCTGGAAGAAGTGGAAGTGATCATGTCCAGTCTGGAAGCGGCGCTGGAAAGGCTGCAAGTATGCACTCGTCAGTGATGAAAGGCCTGCGTTTTTCAGTGGTGTAAAATTTTCGGGTTTTTTGCTACTGGCCGGAAACCGTAAAACGTGATGCGTAAACAATACACAGCGGTTGGGCGAGTGATGCCCGTTCTCCGATTCTGGGGAATGTGCCTTTGCTGTCTGGCCGTGCTACAGGCGCAAACGCTCCCGGATTATCGCTTTTACTACCGGGGCACCATCGACGGTACTTTCGCCATCCAGATGGACCTGACCGTTACCGGCACGAAGATCACCGGGAGCTACTATTACGAAAAAACCGGCCTTCCCCTCACGTTGAAGGGGGAATGGCGGCGCGCCGATCATCGGCTGCTGCTTCGGGAACTGGATGATCGTCAGCAGCAGACCGGGATGTTTGACTGCGCCTTTGATCCCGCCACCCCGAACCTGGAAGGCACCTGGCGGAGCGCCGACGGGGCGAAAGCATTCTCCACCCGGCTTGTTCGGGTGGCAACCTACCAGTGGGTGGATACCACCGGCCACCTGGTGGAAGCCCGGGCGATGTATCCCCGGTTTACTTCCCCCGATCCCATGACCGAGCAACTTTCCCGCGCCGTGGAGGACAGCGCCCTGACCGCCTTTCGGAGATTTGTTCAGGAGGCGAAGGAGTATGCCTCCATCGACCGGGAGTTGATCGGCGCTCCCTGGTATTTGTCCTATGAATGCGAAATTCGCTACTATTCCCCCAATCTGGTCAGTATGCTGATTACCGAGCACACCTTTACCGGCGGCGCCCACGGCAACGTGGAGTTTTCCGCCCTCAATCGGGTGTGGCAGAACGATGCCTGGAAGGAGCTTCGGCTGGGGGATCTGTTCCGGCAAAATTCCGGCTGGGCGATCCGGCTGGGCGATCTGGTGCTGGAAGATCTGCGGCGGCAGCAGGCCGCCTGGGTCATGGATGGTACGGTTCATCAACTGGCCGAAAAGGATCTTGGGGTGTTCACCATCACCCCCCGGGGAATCGAATTTGCTTTTGCCCCTTATTTGATGGGGCCGTATGCTCAGGGGGTGTTTTTTGTGACCGTTCCTTATGCGGATGTCCGGGATCTCCTGAATCCCCGGGGAGTCGCCATTCGCTTTGTTCAGTAACCCCGTGAAGAGCAGAAACCGGTGTTTTGTACAACACATCAAACAGCTTTTTGAAGCTACTTTGCGTGAAACGTAAAACGTGACCTTTCTTTCACGCACCACGTTTCACGCAATTGAAAAACGCAGATTTTTCCCTTTAACGAAGGTAGATTGACGAATTCAGGAGAAGAGAATATATGTCCGATAACGGCAAATGCCCCCGCTTGCGGTATGTGGAAGCATTTCCTGTGGAATATGAAAATCAGGTCTTTTTTTACGTGCGCGATCCGTTGGAGCTGGCCGCCGGACCGCTGGTGTTGACGCCTCACGAATTCTATCTCATCACCCTGCTGGATGGGAATCGGAGTCTGAGGGATATAAAGCTGGAATTTGCCCGGAAATTCGGCGGGGTGCTGTTGCCGGATGAGCAGTTGCAGGAAATTATCAACGCCCTGGATGCCGGGCATTATCTGGATACGGAAGGATTTCGAGAGCACTTTCGCCGGATTCAGGAGGAATTTCGTCAGGCGCCGGTGCGGGTCGCCTGGCATGCGAGGCAGGCCTATCCGGATGATCCGGAGCAGTTGCGGCAGCTACTGGATGGCTTTTACGAACATCCCCGGGGAGCAGGAAAACCGTTTTCCGCGTCCGAGGGAACGGCTTCTCCCTTTGCCCTGCCGGATAACCGGCGGCTCACGGGGATTCTGGCCCCGCATATTGATCTGCGGGTGGGAGGCCCCTGCTACACCCATGCCTACCGCTATTTGATCGAAAACAGCGACGCCGACCTGTACATTATCCTGGGGGTTGCCCATTACGGGGGAGAGGGATTCTTCATTACCACCACCAAAGATTTTGAGACCCCTCTGGGAACGGTGCCCACCGATCGGGAATTTGTGCAGCGCTGGATGGAGAACGCCGGGGAAGACCTGACCCGGGAGGAGTGGGCGCACCGCATTGAACACTCCATCGAATTTCAATTGCCCTTTTTGCAGCATGGCCTTGGGCGGCCCTTTTCCATCGTGCCGGTGCTGTGTGGCCATCTGGAACCGCCCCTCTCGGAGACCGGGGAGTTATCCCCCGATCCCCGCATCGCCGGATTGATCGAAAGTCTGGGAACTACCATTGCTCAGACCCATCGCCGGGTGGCCTTTATCCTCAGCGTGGATCTGGCCCACATGGGGCCGAAGTTCGGGGATCCCCGACCCATTACCCCGGAGGATCAGGAGCGTATCCGGGAGGCCGATCAGATCATGTTTGATGTGGTTTCCCGGCTGGAACGAGAGGCCTTTGCCGGGCTGATGCGCTACGATCTGCTTCCCCGCCGGGTGGATGCCTGCGCCGCCGTGTACACTTTTCTGTCGCTCATGCCCGAAGGGGAAGGCCGTCTGGTGGCCTACGATCAGAATTTTCAGGAAGACACCGGCTCGCTGGTAAGCTACGGAAGCATGATCTTCGTTTCTCCGAAATAAATCCGGCATCCCGGGGCTTCTGCACCGGGCTATCGTATCAAGCGGTTTCATCTTTCATCTTTACACCTTTCACCCCCCTTCGTCGGAGCATCTCGATGGTTCTTCCTCATCCGCTCCATCCCGGCACGCTCCTCCGCCGCTATCAGCGCTTTCTGGCGGAAGTGCGCCTGAGCGATGGAACCGTGGTCACCGCCCATTGCCCCAACTCCGGCAGCATGAAAGGCTGTGCCATCCCCGGTTCTCCGGTGTTGCTCTCCCACAGCGATAACCCCCGCCGCAAGCTGCGCTATACCTGGGAGACGGTGCAGGTAAACGGGGTATGGATCGGCATCCACACCGGGCGCACCAATCAACTGGCCCGGGAAGGAATTGAGGGAGGCGTTGTCCGGGAGTTGCAGGGGTATGAAAGCATTCGGCGGGAGGTGCGCTATGCGGAGAACAGCCGGATCGACCTGCTGCTGGAGTTTGCCCGGGGGCTTTGCTACGTGGAGGTGAAAAATGTGACTCTGGTGGAGGAGGGCCTGGCCCTGTTTCCCGATGCGGTGACCACCCGGGGGCAGAAGCATTTGCGAAATCTGATGCAGATGGTGCGGGAAGGCCATCGGGCGGTGACGCTGTTCATCGTGCAGCGGGAGGACGCCGGAGCGCTGTCTCCGGCGGATGCCATCGATCCGGAATATGGGAAACTGCTTCGGGAAGCGGCCGGCGCCGGGGTGGAAGTGCTGGCCTATCAGGCGAAAGTCGCGCCCCCGGAAATTCGGGTATATCGAAAACTGCCGGTACAACTGTGATGGATCTACCTCACCGGTGCCGCCGATACCGCTCCAGAATCAGGCTCAGCTTCACGCTCTTCTCGTTGATCTCCCGACCCAGACGCCGCTTTTCCTCCTCGTCGGTGCAGCAACGCCATTTTTCCTTCAACATCTCGATCTCTTTCTTCAGTTCGATTTCCACGGGGATGTATCCGGCGTTCTTCAACAGGCTATAGGCCATCCGCAGATGGGGCGGCACTCGAAAGTAATCGGAGAGATCAATAAACCGCCCCTTTCCGGGGAGATTGTCAAACACGCCGTTTTCGATGGCCTCGCGAATTCTTTCCTCGGCGATTTTTTGCAAAATATCCATGATGCCCTCTTCAGATGCATCAAAAAAACCATTGCTCTCTAATCCACCCGGAGCCTGCCGATCAGTTGTTCGATTTCCAGCCGGGTAATCCGGGCCCGGTACCGGGCGTTGATCAGGTTCGTCTGGGCCCGGATAAAGCTTACCTGGGCATCCCGGAACTCCAGCGAAGTGATGGCGCCCAGGCGGTAGCGCTCCTGAAAAACCTCCAGTTGCTGGCGGGCGGCGGCCACGTTTTCCTGTTGCAACGCCACCAGTTCCACCTGCTTCTGAAACGTGTCGTATTTCTCCCGAAGCAGCCCCCGCAGCCGGTTGCGGGCGTCCTCCATCGCCAGTTCCTGATTACGCACTTCCAGCCGGGCATTTTGCAGGGCGATCTTGTGGCGGAATCCGTTGAACAGATTGAACGAGAGGGTCAACCCCACGCTGCCGTCGGTGCTGCGGGTGCGGATATCTTCAGGGAAGCGGGGGCTATCGCTGGCGATGGTGCGGTCGGTGTAGCCGTAGGTGGCATTCAGCAGCAGGCGGGGGTAAAACGCCGCCCCGGCCAGCTTGAGGTTTTCCCGGGCAATGCGATGGTTCTGCTCCGCCGCCAGCAGTTCGGCGTTGTGGGATTGGGCCAGTTCCCACAGGGTTTCAAACTCCGTTGCCAGCGGAGGGATAAGGATTTCCCGGGTCACCGTGATGGGCGTGGCGGGATCCTGCGCCAGGGCCAGGTTTAAATTTTTGCGGGCGATCAACACCTGTACTTCCTGATTCAGTAGCGCCGCCCGGTCGTTGTTGAAAGCCACCTGCGCATTGAGCAGATCGGTGGAGGAGAGGGCGCCCATATCGTGTTTCATCTGCTCCTTTTCCAGGCGGGTGCGAGAGATCTCCACCGATTGCCGGGCGACATCCAGGAGCATCTCCTGCTGCACCAGATTAAAATAGGCCTGCAAAATGCCCACCACGGTATTCTCAATAATGTTCCGGGCCTGGTATTCCCCCAACCGGGCCAGTTCCTCAAATCGCTTCTTATCGGCGAACATGCGGAAGCCGTCAAACAGGGTCCAGGTGAGGGTAATCTGGGCGTCGCCGCTGCGGGTGGTGGATTTGCCGAAGCTGAAGGGGGAGTTGGTTTCCACATCGGAACGGGCGATCTGCACCCTTCCGGTGGCATCCACCACCGGCAACAGGTTGGCCGTTCCCTGCCCGGCATTGTTGGCGGCGATCCGGGCCTGATTCCGGGCAATGCGAATACTGTAGTTGTTTTCCAGGCCAATGCGGATGGCCGCTTCGGCGGTCAAAACATCCTGCGCCATTCCGGAAATCGACCACCATAACAGGAAGATCATCGTTGCCGTTTTCATAAGCGCTTTGTAACTGTTCGGGTACATAGGCTGTAGCTGTTTAGGCTGTAGGAAAAACGATAAGTTTGGCACTCCACTCAGAACATTGGGGGATTCTGTTTATTCGGTAAACCGTTGAAACGGCTATCTGGAAAGGACTAAACTCATGTTCGCCCCGATAATGAGGTTTGAAAAATTAACCGTGCCATCGTCAGTAATTATTCATCCCACCAAGGCGAAGGCGGGATGAGCGAATATTCGCGTTATTGTGTTTCTTCTACAATAATGGAACATCTACGATGTTCCGTCTAATTTCCAGCCTCGTAGAGGCTGCATTATTGTAGCCAACGAGATGTCCCTTACAAATCGCAAAATCCTCGTAGGATTCACAAATCAAATTGCAGGCACAGTCTATTAGAGAGAAATGGCGCGGTTATTTCATCAAAATTCATAATCTGGGTGTTAATGACAGTTTACGTAACAACAATTCGCAATTGGTATCTCCAGTTTCCCAATCGGGTAGTCTCCTTGATGAGTGTTGCTCATGTTTTAGCTGTCTTGTGTCGCCCTGATTCCGCCCGGGCGGAATCAGTATGACAAAACAATACTCTCAATAGCAACAACACTCAAAAGGGAGACTACCCCCAATCGGGATGCAAACATAAACGCCAGCATCCAGCATCGAGCATCCAGTATCCAGTATCCAGCATCGAGCATCCAGCATCGAGCATCCAGCATCCAGCATCCCCGACTTACGCCGGGGCGCAAGCGCCAGCCTCCAGCATCGAGCATCCAGCATCCAGCATCCAGCATCCAGCATCCAGTATCCAGCCTCACCCACCGTGGTCATGATTCCGGTGCATTTCTTTAACCGCCGGCTCCACCGATTCGGGAGTGATGTCGGTGATCTCTATGGGATGCCCATCCGCCGCCTGGGGAATTAACGCGGGCATCCAGGCCCGGAGCCGTTGGTGGGCATGTGCCGCCAGCAGCCGCAGGCGATTCAGCACCAGAAATCCCGCCGGAAGCACCAGCAGGAGCAGAAAAGTGCCGAACAGCAGCCCGTAGGCCACGGATATGGCCATGGGAATCAGGAACTGCGCCTGACGGCTGGTTTCCAGAATCAGCGGAGCCAGACCGAAGGCGGTGGTCAGGGAGGTGAGCAGGATCGGGCGCAGGCGCGCCACCGCCCCGTTGAACACCGCCTCTTCCACCGATTGCCCGGCCCGCAGGTTGCGGTTGATCTGGTGAATCAACACAATCCCGTCATTGATGATAATTCCCGCCAGAGCAATGAACCCGTAAATGGACAGAAAGGATAGCTGGATGCCCTGAATCCCGTGGCCCCAGATGGCTCCCAGCACCCCGAAGGGGATAATTGACATGATCAGTACCGCCTGAGCGTAAGACCGGAACACCAGAATGAGCATAATGAACATGGCCAGGAAGGCAACGGGGAAGGCCCGGGCGATGGAGCGCTGCTCTTTGGCCCTTCCCCGGGCCTGGCCTTCAAAAGAGACCTGAACCCCGTGCACCTGCGAGAGCACCCGGGGAATGATCTCTTCCCGAATCCGGGCCAGAATGGGGGGCAAATCGGCGTCTTCATCGGCCAGATTGGCCTCCACCTTGATCTCCCGCTTTTTGTCCAGGTGATACACCGCGGTCAGCCCCCGCCGGATGGTGTATTCGGCCAGCTCGCTGAAGGGATATTCCGCTCCGGAGGGAGTGCGAATGCGCATCTGATCCAGAAACCCCAGCGCCGCTCGATCTTCCGGGCGGTAGCGCACCCACACCCGCACCTCATCCCGGCCCCGCTGGATGCGCTGCACCTCCTGCCCGAAAAAGCCCTGCCGCACCTGCCGGGCAACCTCCTGCAGGGTCAACCCCAGAGAGTAGGCTTTGGGCTTCAGGGTGATGTTCAGTTCCCGCCGCCCTTCCTGGTTGGAATCGGTGATGTCCTTCAGTTCTCCCATGTTTTCCAGTTCCGCCACCAGCAGATCGCGCGCCCGGTTCAACTGCTCCAGATGGTTTCCCAGCAGGCTGATGGACACCGGCTTTCCGAAAAATCCCTGCTGGCCGTACGTGATGTTCTGCACTTCCGGGAGGGTTCCCACCGCCTCGCGAATCCGGGCGGCGATCCGGGAACTTTCCAGATTGCGGGTTTCCCCATCCAGCAACTCCAGGGTCAATTTTCCGGTATGGCTGCCGGATTCTCCGAAGTCGGTCACCCCGATTTCCCGGAGGATGCCCAGAATTACATCCCGCCCATCTTCTCGCTCTTGTTTGTACTGCCGGTTGACCTGCCAGCATACCCGTTCAATATGGGCCAGCACGGAGTCGGTATGCGCCTCCTGCCGTCCGGTGGTCAGAGACACATTAATGGGAAGAAAATCCTGATCGATGTTGGGGAAAAAGGTTGCCCCGATGAACCCCCCGCGCAACAGGCCCACGGTTACAAAAATCAGGGCGATGGGGGTGATCAGCGTGATCACCTTGCGCCGGAGGGCTTTTTGCAGCAGAGGGGCGTACAGCCGATGGGTGAAGAAGTGAATCGCCCGTTCAATTTTCCGGCGCAGCCAGGGATCTTCTTTGTGAGGATGCAATCCCCGGGAATGGGCCAGATGGGAAGGGAGCACAAAAAAGGCTTCGATGAGCGAGAATACCAGGGAAGCCACCACCACCGCCGCAGCATGCCAGATGTGTTTGCCCATAAACCCTTCCAGAAAAAAGAAGGGTAGAAAGGCGATGATGGTGGTGGCAACGGAGGTGAACACCGGCGCCAGCACTTCCAGAGTGCCGTCAATGGCCGCCCGGATGGCCGTCTTCCCCCGCTCGTAATGGCTGTAGATGTTTTCCCCCACCACGATGGCGTCATCCACCAGAATCCCCACCACGATGATCATCCCGAAGGTGGAAATGGCGTTGATGGTCAGGCCGATCCACTTGATAATGATGAACATCCCTGCGAAAGCAAAGGGAATTCCCACCGAAATCCACCAGGACAGGCGGAGATTCATGAAAAATCCCACCGTGAGCACTACCAGAAGCAGCCCCAGCAGGCCGTTGTTTTTCAGCAGATTGAGCCGCTGCCGCAGATGGATGGTGCGATCATCCACCACCACCGCCTGCACCTGTTCCTGCCGGGTGTTGAAATCGGCCAGCACTTGCCGGGTGCGCCGGGCGATAGCCAGAATATCCTCTTCTAAAGTTTTGTCGATAATCAGGGTAACCGCCGGTTGACCGTTGTAGTACACCCGTTCGGGAACGTCTTCCCATTTTTCTCGCACTGCCGCCACATCCTTCAGGTAGATAATGGTGCCGTCGGGATTGGCCCGCAGGGGAATGTTTTCCAGTTCCCGGGCGTAATACTGCTTCCCTCGCGCCCGGATGAGGATTTCTTCTTCCCGGGTGTCCAGTTTTCCTCCGGAGAGATCGATGTTGGCTCCTCGCACGGCGGCGGCGATTTCATCGAAGGTAAGGCCATAGCGGCGCAACTCGGCCTCGGAGACCTCGATGGAAATCTCCGGGCGGGGCAATCCGTGCAGGCTGACCAGGGAGATCTCCGGGGTTGCCAGCAGTTCATCCCGCAGGTGTTCGGCGATTACTTTCAGATTGAACAGATCCGCCTGACCGTACAGGGCCACGGTGATGGCCCGGCGACGGAAGGGCTGCTCGAACACCACCGGCTTCTCCACCCCCACGGGAAAAGAGTTGATCTGATCCACGGCATTTTTGACTTCCGTGAGGGCTTTCTCAAAGTCGGCGTGCTCGGAGATTTCCACGCTGACCACCCCGAAATTCTCTCGCGACACAGAGGTGATCCGCTCCACCCCTTCCAGGCCCTCCAGGCTCTCTTCGATTTTGAGCACCACGCCCTCTTCTACCTCTTCCGGAGAAGCTCCCGGATAGGTCACCTGGATGGTGATAATGTCGGTGCGAATTTCCGGGAAAAAGGAATAGCGCATGCTCAGGAAGGCAATTGTTCCGA
The DNA here is from genome assembly GCA_964416895.1 of uncultured Calditrichaceae bacterium. GTDB lineage: Bacteria > Calditrichota > Calditrichia > RBG-13-44-9 > J075 > CAYQGB01. The sequence goes on along the minus strand of CAYQGB010000062.1, from coordinate 3,908 downwards.
AGAGCATCACGCTGAGCATGAGCACATTGGCCCAGATGGGATACCGGATAAAGTAGTCGATGATGCGTTTCATGGGCGCTTATTTCCCCCGTTCTAACACGGCGGTGCTGCGGGGCCTGGCCAGCATTCCCGGGGTCACTCCCTGCAACACTTCCGTCACCAACGTGTCTCCCGGCGCCACTCCCCCGGTGATGATCACCGAATTCAATTCCCGCCGGGCAATCTCCACTTTTCGGTAGGCCAGCCGCCCCTGTTTGATGAGATAGACGTACTGTTCCTGGTACAGGGCCTCCCGGGGAATGCGCATGGCGTGGGGCACTGTTCGACCGGAGAAATCCGCCCGCAGGAAAAGGCCCTGAAACAGATCCCTGCCGGGATTGGCGCTCACCCCGATGTATACCGGCACGGTCTGGGTTTTGGGATCAATGGCTTTGCCCACCCGCCGGATGACCCCTGCCCAGGTTTCGGGAAGGCCCTCTGCGCTCAGGATGACCGGGCGGCGGCGTTCAATCCAGGCGATGTCGGCGGTGGGCACGGGGACCTCTACTTCCAGGTTTTCCAGATTGATGATCTGGCCCAGCCGGGCGCCGTTTATCACCGGGGTGCCGGGGCGCACATCGGCGGAGAGGATGGCCCCATCAAACGGAGCCAGGATGCGGTGCTTTTCCAGGCGAATTTCCAGGTTGCGCACCGCGAAATAGAGCTTGTAGATGTTGAATCGGGACAGGAACAGCTTGAGCTTGGAATCCGCCACTTCCGGCAGCGGCGGCAGGGGAGTGTCGAAATCGCAGCGGTCGAAATATTCCTGCCAGCGGGGATACTGCTCCGGGAAATCCACCTTGATTTCCGGGAGCACGTTGGCCAGGGCATTGAGCAGATCGCTTTTGGCGCTGTTCAGGTTCAGGCGGGTTTGCCGGTCGTCGATGCGCAGGAGCACCTGCCCTCGCCGGAAGCTCTGCCCCGGCTGAAAGGGAACTTCCCCGGCCTGTACCGTGCCGGAGACCTCGCTGACCAGATTCACCGGCTGGGCGGAGGTCAATCGACCGTAGCCGACCACCCGGGCGGTGAGGGTGTCGTAGTGCACCACGGTGGTTTCCACCAGGCGCACTTTGGGGAGAGGGGTGCGTTTGGGCGGTTCCGTGCGCAGGCTGGCCAGAACATACATGGCCAGTATACCGAAAATCAGAATCAGCGCGGGAGCAAGGAGAGGCTTCAGACGAAAAGATCGAGCAGTTCGGTTCATGGGTGTGGCCTCGGTTGTCCTCCAATGAAAAGGTTAAATGTAATCTTCCGGAGGATAAGTGTCAAATTAAGATTCCCTCGCCGGGATACAAAAAAGCCATTCTCACTGTGAGAATGGCTTTGACCTTAGAAGGAGGTGTATCGTTGCCCGAAGTATGCTGGCAACAACCGGATGGGGTTACATTACCACCAGCCCCTCGGTGTTGGCGTTGGGCAGTTTTTTCTGATGCAGGTTGTTGTGGATCAGCACCGCCCGTTGCAGAATGGGCTGGGTGATGGTGCACCGCAGGAATTTCCCCCCCACAATCTGCGTCTCCCGCATCACCGGTTTGACCAGCTTGCAGTTTTCAAACAACGTGTCCCGCAGGATGGCCGTGGCAAAGCGGCAGTTCATCAGGTGGTTGGTTTTGAATTCGGTGCCGTCCACAATGCAACCGATGAAATTCGCCTGTTTGAGGTCATTCATCTCGAATCGGCAATTGTAGAACTGGCTTCCGGAACACAGGGCGTTATCTAACTTGCTATCCACCACGGTGAAATTGTCGAAATAGCTCATCATAAAATTGCCGTCGATAATCTGCACCCCTCGAAATTCCACATCTTTCCAAAAGGTATTCTTCAAATCGGCGGATTTGAGATACAGATTTTCAAACCGGCAATTTTTGTTCTTCCACAAATTCCCTTCCACCAGCGACAGCTCCACATTAACAAACTCGGAATCCACCACGATCGCCCCGTTCAGCGTGGCCTGAGTGAATTTCACATTTTCAAACTTGCAGTTCTGGAAGAAAGCCCGTTTAAAATTGCCGTTGGTCAGGTTGGCATTGGTGAAATCCACGTTGATGAACATGGCCCCCATAAAGGAAGCGCTGCGCAAATCCTGACCGGCCAGATCGAAGTTCTCCAGAACCACTTTATCCAGGGTTACCGGCGCCACCGAATTCTCAATATTACTCCGTAACTTCTTGAGAAAGGTCTTCTTATCCGGAATGTGTTGCCAGCAATAGTGGGTGAACGAAATGGGCTTGAAAGGGCATCCTTCTACGGCACATTTATGATAGGACATAGGCATGGCCCTCTGTGGTTTACGGTACATTTCCCCAATTTATCCTCGTTTTAAGACCCAAAAATTAAGAAATTCAATGAAAATTTCCAACTAAAAAATTTAAAAACTGTTTTTCTAATCAAATTTGTTGCATATATTTTTTGTTTTTCTTTTTTGATCGATTGGTCAGGCGGTATGCCATTCCCGCGGCGGCGTTCAAAAAAGCGCCGTCGATCCTTTGCAACCCCTCATCATCAACGTTTGCCGGATGCGTTTCCTGCCCACCATCCCCAGAGTTTCTTCCCTTAACTGCTCTGCTTGGGTTTTTGTTTCCCTGACCGTTTTTTGCCTGGTGCTTCCCTGGTCGCTGGCGGCCATGCAGGTAACCCTGGTGGCGGTGGTGTTGCTGGGCATCGTCTGCCATCTGAAAGCGAAGTCCTTCTCCTTCCGGCTTCCGGCGTTTGTGGGAATTGTGGGGATCTATGGATTGCTACGCCTGCTCTCGGCTCTGTTCAGCCCCGATATATCCCATTCCCTGAAGGCGGTGCTGCAAAATGAATGGGTGGTGTTTACCCTGCCGTTTTTGATTTTCCTTCCCCTTTCTGAAACTCAAATAGAAACGGCGTTGCGCGGGTTGGTGATCTCCGGGGTGGTGGCAGCGGTGTATGGCTGCGTTCAGTTCTTTCTGGGGATGGATCCGGTGCGGGGAAAGGAGTTGACCCGGCTGGGGCATTTTTACCGGGCCACCGGGGGATACAACTTTTATCTTACTTTCGCCGGGAACCAGTTGATGATCCTGGGGATGGCGCTCTCTTTTTTCCTGCATCGGCGGGGGTGGGATAAGGGGCGAGTGGGGCTGTTGGGGGCGGTTGTGCTTCTGTTTGCCAGCCTCATTGCCACCTTTGGCCGGAGCACCTGGCTGGCCCTGCCGGTGATGATTGCCCTGGGCACCCTGCTGATCAACCGGCGGTGGTTTGGGTATGCCGTGGCGGCCATGGCGGTGGGATTTGTGGTCGTGGCGGCGGTGTTTCCCGACGTGCAGCAGCGTTTTGTGAGCATTTTCGATCCCTCTCAGAATGAGGGGCGGCTGAATTTGTGGCGCACCGCCTGGCGGATGATCTCCGCCCATCCCATCTGGGGCATCGGGCCGGGGATGTTCGACGCCGTGTTTGAAACCTACAAAGTGCCCGGTTTCTACGACGCTTTTGGTCATGCCCATAACGACTACCTGAATATGGCGGTGAACAGCGGCATCCCGGCGATGCTGGCCTGGATAACCCTCTGGGGGTACTGGCTGTACCGCCTGATTCGAGCGTACCGGGTCGGCGGTCTATCTCGATCCCGGAGGCAAATGGTTCTGGGGAGCCTGCTGAGCATTACCGGGATTCTATTCGCCGCCCTGTTCCAGTGCTATTATACCGATCTGGAAAACAATATCATGTGGTGGTTTCTGGCGGCGATGGGATTCAAGGCAACCTTGCCGGAAGGTGAAGCTATACTTGCCAGGGGTAGAAATTGAAGTTTTTGCATTGGATCAAACTTCGGTGATCTCCTTGATGAGTGTTACTCATGTTTTAGCTGTCCTGTGTCACCCTGAGCTTGTCGAAGGGTGACAACTATT
>CAYQGB010000061.1:1970-16489 GCA_964416895.1 uncultured Calditrichaceae bacterium | reverse complement strand
AAGTCGCCGGTGTTTCCGAATTCCGCTCCGGCATAGTGGCTTCCCGGCGGTAAAGTGCCATGGGCGATCAGGTTCTGAGGATTGTTCAGCACCGTTTCCATCATCACGCCATTTAGCCCTTCCGGGCCAAATCCGGAGTCGGTGGGATTCAGCAACGGTACCGGCGTCGCCGAACGCCGCCGGGCATGGCGGTTCCGCAGTTCCTCCGGAGGCAGTCCCGGGGAAGGCGGGTAACTTTTGCGCAACCGGTTTTCCGATACCCCGCTGCCGGCTTGCCCCTCCCGGATCGGGGAAGGCTGAACCGTGACCGGAAGCCGACGACCGTCGGGCATCTCCAGCATCACCTGTTGATCGGTAATGTTCCACACCAGCGGATCACAGCCGGGCGCAGCGACATTGGAGATGGTCAGCACATCGCCGGCCGTACCACCCACCGGTACGGTGAAGGTGAACGAAGCCGGGCTAACCGCAATGTCCGGCGGACAGGTGGGCGGGCCGAAGGTGACGCATCCGAACCAGGTACCCCAGCGGTCGTCGTTGGGTCCCGGGCCCACCGCAGTTTCGGCATATTCCACCAGCATCCACACTTTGGAATTATCTGCCGGATCCAGGGCGATGCCCATGTAATCGCCCCAGCGGTTCCGGCCGGTGCCGAAGGTTTTGACGTAATTGTCTTCACCCGCTTTCAACAACCCACTGGGCGATAATCCGGGCGGATCGCTGTCCAGACGACCGGTATATCGGGCGCCGGCGTATTCGGTGAAGCCGGAGCGGGTGAAGGCAATGACCAGATTGTTGGCCCCGTCCGGTTGGACGGCCGGGTAGTAATACCAGAAGTTATCCGCTCCGAAGGCCACGTCTTCCACGGCGGTCCTGGTGGTGGCGTCGATGCGCACATAGCGCAGTCGGGCAAACTGACCGGTGGGATCGGCGATGGAGTGGGCCGTCCAGACCCAGCCGTCTTTGAACACCACATTGCGGTTGCGCCGACCGCCCACATCAATGGGGGGCGTGCCTCCACCCAATTGTTGGGCATCCGGCGGATCGGTGAACGCCGCTACCGGGACGGTGGTGGCCGTCAGCGCAGGCGTTCCCAGGGGATCGGTCAGTTCCCACAGGTTCATAAACGTACCGGTGGCATGGATAAAATCCACATCCACCAGATATTCCACTCCCGGCATCCCAAAGGTTACCGCCGGTACGGTGGTAAAGGTGGGTTGCGATAGATCGCTGGGATTGCGCAGATCCCACAGATCCGTCCAGGTCACCGGGCCGCAGCTACCGGTCAGCAACTGGGCTTTGGGAATGATCCGCAACTGCACGTACCGATAGGCGAAGCCGGCGGCCATGTCGAACATGTTGGCGGTGACATATACCGCATCGGCGTCCACCCCAAGTTTGGGATAATCATTGAACAGGGTGTTGGGAGTGGAACCGTTTTGATTGCCGGGCAACCGCCAGTTGCACCAGATACCCAGGGGATTGGAATCGTCGGAGACCGATAACAACAGCCAGGCCTCCTGGGTAGAAATATTAAAATCCACCCAGATCATGATCCAACGCCCGGAGTGGTGATCGTACACGATCTGAGGATCGAAGGGGCTGCCACCGGGATGCACGTTGGCAAACCAATCGGCGGCGTTGATCAGCTTCAGCAGGTTGCCGGATTTGTCGTAGATGGCAAACTGCTGATTGACCACCCCCATCACGTGATTCGGCCCTACCGCCATGTGAGGATCGGGAGGAATGACCAGTCCCAGATCCGGAATTCCGGCAAAATCGGTGATCAGGTTGGGCAGGGTTTCGGTGACGGGAGTACCTTCGTCCTTCACCGCGGTATCTTCCACGAAGTTGCTGCCCACCGGGCCGGTGGGAGGCACCACCGGATATTTGGGATCCGGGTGCACTGCTTTTTCCAGCCGGGGGATGGGGCGTTCAAACGGGGGTTGTTGCCCCAACGCTTCCGGGCGCAGAGGGAAGTTGTCGGTGGATTGGGAAGCACCGCCGGCAATGCTGCCGCTCTCCGGCCCCTGATACAACTGCACCGGTTCTACATTGAACACCAGATCGCCGCCGACCCCGGCGCCGCCGTATTCTCCAACCATCACGTAATAGGTCACTCCCGCCTGCACATTGTACACGATTTCCGATTGCAGGCCCACGGCGTCGTCATTGCAGGCCACTTCCGTCAGCGAGCCGCAGGTACCGGTAAACAACCCGATGACCGTATCGTAATTGCTGCCAAAAGTGTTAAAGGAGACCGTGCGGGTGGATACGGGGGTGAACACATACCATACGGTGTTGCCGCCGCCTCCGGCGCCGCAAGAAAGCACCGGATCGGAGGGATTGGGCGTTGCCTGGGTGGTGTTCACGTTATCGGTAAAGGGAAGCGGCTCGGTTACCGTCGTGGCCGAGGCGCACTCGTCGTTGGGCACGCCGCCGGTACTGGTAACGGTCAGTTCAAAATTGCCGGTAGCGCCGCCAAAACCATGTACCAGAATGTAATAAGTGGTTCCCGCGGTGGAAGCCCAGGAGACCTGAGATTGAAGTCCGCAAAAATCATCATTTCCGGCCACACATACCAGGGCTGCGCAGCTTCCCTCATACACACTGAGTTTGGAATCGTAGGTGGTGGCGCCGTTACACAAATCGGCGGTCATCTGACCACCGGTACCCACCACGGTATACCACACTCCCGGGGAGGTAACCGGGGTGCCGCAAAAAGGAGCAAGGGAATCCACGGTGGCCCCGATGGTCGTTCCCGGCGTCACCGAGGGTACAGCTACCGGGATGGCGTTGGCGCAGTCATCATTGGGAGGAGGCGGAGGAGTACCTTCAATCCGGTCGAACCAGGCGCCAAAGGTAGCACCGCCGATCCATACCGCCCCGTGGTCATAAGGCGCTACATTGGGAGGAATCCACTCCGTATTGACCGGGCTTCCGGTGAAAACGTCGATTTCGTTGAACTGGGTGGGGCCATCCCAGGGAGCCGTACCCGGACCGGTGCCGTAATCCCGATGGCGAGTCCACAGGGGATCGAAGGTTCCCGCTTCCTCCTGATAGATCACCCGGAACCCCCCGCCGTGCCGCCCGGCCAGATGGGGACTCCACCCGAGGATGTTCTGGGCAATTACCCCGGAGTACCAGTTGGCCCCTTCATCATAAGAGACCTGATACGCCAGATTACCACCGGAATTTTTATATACCACCATAATACGGTTCTGGTATGCCGCTATAGAGGTGTGCTCTTCTAAGGGATCGACCGCATCCAGATCCACGTCGATCCAACTTCCTGGGTCACTACGCAAGCCTACATGCACCCGATTATCCGTACTCCGGTAGGAAACCACCAGATAATTGGTGGTAAACCCTTCGTTGGTGTGGGCGTCCAGCCCTCCGGCGGCATTGGTAACGCTGCTGCCCACGTGATTCCAGGGATCGCCGGCATCACTTGTCCAGTAGTACTCCAACGTACCGTTTGCCAGAATGGACAGATGATAAAGGCGGTTATTAAAGAAGTCGGCGTTGGCGGTCAGGGCAACATCCGTAATTGCAGCAGCGGCAGAAAAGATGACGTGAAACCCATAGGTGTTATCGACGCTTCCGTCCGCGACCATAAAACGGCGAATGCGGGCTTCCTGCTGTGTTATCAGCCCGATATAGGCCACATAGAAATATCCCCCTACCACCGTGGCGTCAATATCGTTCATATCATAACTACTTGCCCATAGATAGGTCTCTGCCCAGGTGGCTCCACCATCCGTAGAGATATTTACCGTCCAGTAATCCGAGTTGGTCGCGGGATCAAAATAGAGCAGGGCGACAAACAGATTGCCGGTGCCGGCGTCAAAATCCAGGGCCACCTGCTGCACATTCTCCCGGGTGCCGATGCGCACATCCACTCCTTCGGTGGGAGAACCGGCGGGTAAATCCACCGGGCGGGGCGTTTTCCAGGAAATCCCCACGGCAACATCGATTTCCGGCTGGGACGTTTGAAAGGCGCGCAGTTGCTCAACGGCCTGATCGAACGCCCCCCCATTCCACAGCCCTTCAATTTCGGCCAGTTTCGCCCTCGCTTCCGGAGCCACATCGGTGGAGGCCTCCATCTGAATAAGGGCGTTCTGTCTCTCTTCCGGCGTCAGACGGGCCAGATGTTGCCAGGCCGGCATTGCCGATCCCGGTCGATGGGCCGGCCGGGAATATTCCGGGGGGGAAGTGTTCTCCTGCCGGGACGGCCTGTTCATCCAGGGGGCGGGCTTCCCCGTGGCCCGATCCGCCGGATGAATATCCGGAACAATCTCCGGCAGGTGCAAAAAACGGGTGGGCTGTTGCACGGCAGGGGCTTGCCCCGGCTTGCCCGATTCCGACATCTTCGACTGGGCCGGAGAGATACCCCATAACGTCAACAGAAATACCAGACAAAGCAGGCGTACCTTCATCATAGCCTCCTTCTAAAGTTATGAAGTAAAACAGATTTTGGGTTAGAAAAGCACGCTGGATGCAGGGGAACCTGCCATGAACATTTTCTTTAGATATCACCTCCTTTGGGAAAATATGGGATGATCGTATCCCCTTGAAGGGATATACCTGTGCCCTATACCTGTCCCAATGGAACCAATGTCCTTCCCAGGATGGAGAATGGTTCTGGTACTCAAAGATCGCGATGAACGGGGTTGGATCGCCGGAGTGATGAGGGGATCGCTTGCCCGCCCCCTATCGCTCCAATCTATTCAGGAAAGCCCGAAGGCATTTGCAGGTATGGTTGCTCTACTCATGTTGAGCACGATAAACGCTTAATCGCATAGCTGAACCGCATATAAATCGCCTTCATACATCAACTCGGTAATTCGCCCATCCGGCTGGCGGACGTGCACGGTGGCCACTCCCTGGCTCCCGTCGGCAAAATACAGAAGCACCTGATTCCCCATGACCCGATATTGCCCCATTTCCCCGCCGGGGGATTGATTGTACATTGACCCTTCACTCCCGGTGTAAGCGGCTTCCGATCCATAGGTAAAGTTGCCCTGCCCGTCGAAGTACGCCCAGGTGGTGGAACTGTAGCCGCTGTATTCTCCGGTGGCATAACTGGAAGAGCCGCTCCAGTGGCAAAATTTCCCCTGCAAATAGGCTTCCTGCCCGGAGGGCGCGGGGATTCCGGCATTGCCCCCCATGGGTGGCTGTCCCATCCCCTGAGGGGGGTAGGGATACGCCCCGGGTTGCCCGGGCGCCATCATCTGACCGGGCGCCGTCGCTGCGCCGCCACGCACAAACACCAGTTGCCGGGAACGGGTATAATCCGGCATGCCGTTGGCCCCCGGCTCAATCATGGTGAACAGCAACTGATTGCCCTGCAAATGGGCCTCGAAATACACGCCCCCCTGTTGATCATAACAGGTGCCCACGGCGGCCCCATCCTGAAGCGTTCCCTCCACCCGAAATTGCCCTCCGGTGGTGCTGGTCAGGCTTCCCAGTACATTGCCCTGAGCGTCCTGTTGCAGCACCAGCGTCAGAACCACTCCCTGGGAGTTCAGGGTGTAGGTTCCGGTGTAGCTATTGGAGGGTTGGGGTTGGGGTTGGGGTTGGGATTGAGGCCGGGTCTGCGGTGGCACTTGAGGGGGTAACTTCGCCGGTGGAGGCGTGGGGGCACTGCGGGGCGGAGAAGTTGCCGCCCCCCCGATGCTGAACGTGGCTGAGGTAACCGGTTGATCGTTGACGTAAAAATCGAACCGATAATTCCCCGCGGGCCAGCCGTTGTTGGGGCGACTCAGGGAAAAGTGTACCCGCCCCGAACCGCTCTCCTGGACCCGCACTTCCACGGCGTCAATCTCATAGTTGGGCACATCGATGGCATCCACCGAAACCCAGGCGCCCTTCAAGACCATTCCCTGCTGTAGCCCATCCACAATCACCACGGCGTGGATCTTGGGGGCGTCCGGGCCGAACTGTCTGGTAATATCCACCGGCACCGTTCCCGGCTCCATAACGCTCTGGCACAGATACACCGCCGTCACCTGCTGCGCCTGAAGGCCGGGAAAAAAAGACAGACAGAAAATCATCAAAACAGTAACCGATAAAAAAGTAACGTCTTTCATCATGCAGGTTCCTCGCGTGTAAATTGACTTCGGTCGGTTTTCCCCCCTCCTACCACGTCACCCATATTCCATCCAATTGTGTGCCAATCGAAGGGAACCATTTCCGGGCAGAACAAAACCGTCTGTAATTAAAAGGGTTAGACTCGAAAATGATCGGGATGGTTAAGGCGGTTACCTCCGCCAATCTCGGAATACGTTCCGAGGTCTCGGAATTTATTCCGAGATTGATAATCACCGAACATTTTCCGAACGACGGTCAAAAAATTGAAAAATTGGGGCGGATTGAGTATTATATGCCGTATCGGAAAAAGAGTACCGGAGATGTTCCACGCATAAGTAAGGAGCGGCGATGGCCGGACTAAAGATTCGTCCCCGATTTACCCTCGAAATAGACAGGCCGGTAGATCAGGTTATCCAGGAGTTGCGCCGTTTGCTGGATCGTTCGCCGACGGTGTGCCAGGGCACCGTTGCCAACCACTACGTTATTCTCCGTATCCCGGATGGGGAGAGCCACTTCTGGTCTCCCCGGTTGACCCTGGATCTCCGGGAAGAAGGCGGGAAAACCATCATCACCGGTCTGTTCGGCCCGCAGCCGGTAGTATGGATGATGTTCGCAGGCTTTTATCTGGCTTCAATCTTTCTGGGATTTGTGGGGTTGATGTGGGGTGCAGCACAATGGACTCTGGGACTGGAACCGAAAGCGCTGTGGTTGCTGCTCGCCAGTCTTCTTGCTCTGGGGATCGCTTATGCCGGGGCATTCGTGGGGCAAAAACTGGGCGAAGAACAGATGCATTTCCTGAAGGGCCTTGTGGATGAAACCCTGGGTTCCACACCCCCCTCCGCCACGCGTTGATCGCACAACTACTTCGGCCTGATTTCCGGGACAAATTTTTGCATTTTGGAAGTGCAAATTCCAGAATGAGGCACAAAATGGAATTCTATATGCCAAAATTCTTTTACACTACATGCATGAGAATCCCCCGGAGTATGCCCGAGACCCGGTGCTAAACGCCAGGAAACGTATTTCGTATTGCGTATTGCGTATTTTGTGTAAAAGCCTGTTACGCAATACGCATTACGCAATACGCTGTTTGACATCTCACGCCGATGGGCATCGATGGTCAAGCGGCTTCTGGGAAAGTCTCAGATGTGGCGAATTATGGTTTGGTGATCCCAAACTTCTGCATTTTATACCGCACCGCCTTTTCGGTAATGCCCAGTTCCCGGGCCGCCGCGGACTGGTTCCAGCCGTGTTTTTCCAGAGCGGCAATCAACATCTCTTTTTCGTAGGCGGCTTTTTTCTCCCGGATGCTCAAATCAGTACTGGCGGAAGCGCCGGAAGCAGGGTAGCGCTCCTTTCTCCGGGAGTGAAATTCTTCCGGGAGGTAATCCGCCGGGATGATGCGCAAATCCGGCTCCGCCAGAATGACCAGCCGCTCGATGAGGTGCTCCAGTTCCCGCACGTTGCCCGGCCAGGGATAGTTTTCCATCAGGGTGAGGGTGTCGGGGGAAAATCCTTCCAGGCGTTTTCCATAGCGGTCGTTCATCACCTGCAGGAAGTGATTGGCCAGCAGCACGATGTCTTCCCGGCGCTCCCGTAAAGGGGGGATACGCAGACTTACCACGTTCAGGCGAAAGAACAGATCTTCCCGGAACTTTCCCTGAGCCACTTTTTCCCGGAGATTCTCACTGGCGGCGGCGATGATGCGTACATCCACCCGGCGGGGAACGGAAGTGCCCAGGGGGCGAAATTCCCCTTCCTGAATGACCCGGAGGAATTTCGCCTGGATATCCGGGGGCATGTTCACGATTTCATCCAGAAACAGGGTACCGCCGTCGGCCTCTTCAAATAAGCCTTTTCGGTCATGGGTGGCGCCGGTAAAAGCCCCTTTCACGTAGCCGAAGAGTTCGCTTTCCAGCAGATTGGCCGGCAAGGCCCCGCAGTCCACCGCCACAAAGGGCTTATCTCTTCGCGGCCCGCTGTAATGGATGGCCCGGGCAATGCGCTCTTTGCCGGTGCCGCTCTCGCCTTCCAGCAACACCCGGGCATCGGTGGGAATGATCTTGTCCAGCAACGAAAAGACCTTGCGCATGGCCGGGCTTTTGCCGATCAACCCGTGCCGGGCGTAACGATGCTCCACCTCTTTGCGCAGCCGCAGGGTTTCCTCATACAACTGTTCCTGCGTCCGGGCATTGCCGATAAAATACACGCACTGCTCGCCTAACAGAGCCAGCAGATGCTCTTCCCGCTCCCCAAAGCGGCGTTCCGGTCGCAGGGAAATCAAATTGATGACTCCCATTACCCGCCCTTCCAGGAGAAGCGGCACGCTCAGTACCGAGGCGATTTCCCGATACCGGGCATCCTGAAAGGGTTTTCCGAAAGTCTCCTGAAGACGATCGGTTCGCAGAGCGGTTTTCCGGCGGGTAACCCAACCGGCCAGGGTAGTATTCAAAAAATGATCCAGCTTTTGTTCGGTGCTTCCCCCCTCCCGCACCACCGTCTGGCCTTCCTGACTGCTCTCCGGCCCCAGCAGCAGAATCACTCCCTGATCCGCATCGCAGAGGTGCAGGGCCTCCTCCACGATGCACCGGAGCACCTCCCGGATGCGCTGCTTCCCATGAACCCGCTTCAAAATTCGGGTCAGATGGTGGTAATCCTCCACCCGGGCTTCCAGTTCCCGAATGCGGGCGAGCAATTTTTCCCGTTCAGCGGCGTTCATGAGGCATCCTGCCCTCGTTTCAACAGTCGATTGACCAGAGCGATGAACCGGGGTTCCCGGTGCAGGGAAAGAAAATCGGGATGAATTTTCATCCACACGTAATTGCGATAGCCGTGGCGAACCGCCGCCTCCAGTTCGTCGATGGCTTCCTGAGGTTTTCCGTACACCGCCAGCACGCGAGCTTTCTCAAAGTGCAGGGTGGTGTCCCGAGCACAGGCCTGTTGACAGAGCTTCCATCCCTGCTCTCGCTCCCCGATTCGGATCAACCCCAGCGCCAGATATATTTGCTGCTCCGGACCGGCGGGTCCCCGGCGAAGCAATTGCCGCATCTCCCTCACAAATTGGCGAAAGTATTGCCGGGCGCTCAAAGTATCTCCCGACACTTCCGCAGCAACCCCGGCAAAATAATATCCCGCCGGTTCGGAGGGATTCACTTCCACGATTTTCAGGAAGAAATCGATAGACCGGCGGTAATCTCCTTGCAACAAATACACAACACCCAGGCGGCTGAGATGCCAGGTAAAGCGAGGAAGGATTTTCCAGCGATTGTGCAATTCATAGGCTTTTTCCAGCGCCTGTTGCGCCTGCTTCAGGCTGTCCATCCCCAGATAGGCCCAGCCCAGATGGTAGTAAGCCCAGAAATGCTCCGGATTATGGGCAATTTGCCGGAGGCACCACACCCGGGCGGAATCGATTTCGCTGCCCAACTGGAACATGTAGATGTTGCTCAGATTGTTGTAAGCGATCATCAGGTAGGGATCCAGGCGGATGGCCGTCTGGCATTCCCGAATGGCCTCCTGATAACGCCCCATCTGGCCGTACAAAAACGCCAGATTGTTGTGCACATGGCTTTGATCGGGATAGAGGGTGGCCAATTCTTTGGTATATTGAATGGCTTTGGGAAGGTCATTTTCCACCGCCTGAGCGTACCAGGCCAGAATGCCGTATTTTTCCTGATCGGTCAGGTTATCCACATCTTTCACGGCTTCGGCCAACAGGCGTTTGCCCACTTCCCGGTCAAAGCCTTCCACATACTCGCTCAGCTCAAAATGCATTCGCCCCAACACCGCTTTGGCGGCGGTGAAGGAAGAATCCACTTTCAGGGCGCTTTCCAGAAACCGGCGGGCTTCTTCATACTCGGCCCGGCGCAGATGCTCATCGGCCACGGAATAGTATTTGAGGGCTTCCAGCGAAGCGGTGGTCACATGCTTGAGGGGGCGGCTTCGCCGGGAAATGGCGGCCATGGCCTCTCCCAGATGGCGGCGAATCCGGCGGGTCAATTCATCCAGCGCATCCAGTACCTTTTCCCGAGAATCGGCATGGACAATCTCCGAGGCCAGCATCTCCCCGGTAGCCGGATCGAGCACCTCCGCCGTCAGGGTATACCGTTGTCCCAGGCGGGTGATGGTGGGCACCAGCAGGGCGGCGATCCCTTCCCGAAGGGCAATCTCCCGCCCGATGGTGGCATCGATCTGGGAGACCTCTTCCCGCTTCATCCGGCGTAAGGCATTGCGAATGCGATCCCGGGGAAACACATTCACATAACGAGACTGCCCGATGCTGATCATCAGCGCCTTATCCAGGGCCTGATCAAAAATGGCTTCCCCGGTCTGATTATCGAAGTCGGTGACCAGAATCCAATCCCGCTCCTTAAAAAGGAATTTTTCTTCGGTGGATCGCCGCCAGAGAAAGGCCCCTACCGCCACCAGCACCATCGCCAGCAGGATTAGCACACCGGGCAGGGCAAGGCTTCTGGCGCTTTTCGCCCCAAAACCGGGTGAGGAAACGGGGTGAGACAGGGAAGCCGTGGTGGCCTCTCCTCGCTGAAATCGCTGAAGTTCTTGTTCGACTTCTTCCACACTCTGGTAGCGCGCCTCGGGATCCTTGCGCAACATCCGGAGCACTATCTGTTCCAGTGCTTCGGGAATTTCCGGGCGAAGTTGCCGCAGGGGTCGGGGTTCTTCGTACACGATGGCAAACATCACCGCCTGATCGTTTTCCCCGGTGAAGGGAAGTTCTCCGGTCAGCATCTCATACAGCACCACCCCGAAGGAGAAAATGTCGCTGCGGGGATCGGCCATGTGCCCCTGGATGACCTCCGGGGACATGTACGCCGCGGTGCCGATCTGGGCGCCGGTTTTGGTAATGGAAGAACTCCCCCGCAATTTCGCCAGCCCGAAGTCGGTGATTTTTACCTCTCCCCGGGTATTGATCATAATGTTGGAGCTTTTAACGTCCCGGTGAATGATGTTGTGGCGGTGGGCTTCCTTCAGGCCGGCGGCAATCTGACGGGCCAGACGCATGGCTTCTTCTACGGAAAGGCGCTCTCGTTGCAGTCGCTCCCGAAGGGTCTCCCCTTCGATGTAGGCCATGGAGATAAACGTCTGGTCATCGGTTTCCACGATTTCATACACCGTGGCGATATTGGGGTGATCCAGGGCCGCGGCCATCCGGGCTTCCCGCAGGAAGCGGGCTTTCTCGGTGGCTTCATCGGATAAACAGGCCGAGAGGAACTTGAGCGCCACCAGGCGGTTCAGCCGAAGGTCTTTGGCCTTATACACGATGCTCATCCCGCCCTGGCCCAACTTTTCCAGAATCTTATAGTGAGCGATGATTTGCCCGGTCATATCACATCGAGGTTTCGGATTTGCGATAACCGTATTTATGGCCGCCGCTACCGAAGCAACAATACGCCCCGGAGGTTGCCGCACCATTGAGAGGATTTCCACGATCTCCGTAAAAATCCCGAAATTCAAGGAACAGGGGAATCAGAGGCAGGGGGAATCCGTGCCTCATCTATATGTGGTCATCGTTACCGACAAATCTCTCGATCAATTCAATTTAAGGATACCGAAGAAAGATGACAAGAACTTAACGTTTCGGAACCGGGTTGGTATCTTAAATTTTGTTCATCTTTGAGTGTTTCTCTGCAAAAAACCGCCAATCCGCTGCTTTTCCTTCCGTTTTCACAACTATTTGAGTCCGGATATTCCCAATTTTTCTCTGCCTTCCTGAATCCGGTTATGAAATCCTCCTGAATCGGATGTATATTCCAAACACGATGTGGTATCGTTTTTGAATATAAAGATTCTGGAGAGTTTTGGACTTTTGACAAATCACCGGTGTAACTATCTTGACAATGTCACATTAGGATTGTCATTCTGATCCCGCCCGGTGGGAGAAGAATCTCATTGTCTGAGAAGGGAGGGAATAAAAGATTCTTCTCCCGGCTTGACGGAATCAGAATGACAGGAAAACCTGTCACGTTAAGCTTGAAAGAACATTAGCCAAGTATCCCAAAATCCTGTGCCAGACCAATCGGGAGCATTCACCATGCGCTGGTTAAGCAAAATTTGCCTGATGACCATCGGGCTTTGGTTACTAAACCACGGGATGGCGCCGGCCCAGTCGCCCCCGGAAGTTACCGTGCGATTCCTGAGCAGCGCCACCGGGGCAGGGATTCCCGCTGCCCGCCTCTCCGTATATGACCTTCGCAATATGCCGCCGCTGGCGGAGCTTCTCTCAACCGAAGCCACCGAAGCCGGATGGGTGCGCCTGTCCCCTCCCCCTGGCGAGTATCTGCTCCGGGTTCAGGCGGAAGGCTTTTCGCCCCTGACCGCCCCCTTCACCGTGGAAGCGGAGCATTCTCTCTCGGTGGATTTTTTTCTGGATCCGGTGATGCTCCCATCCGAATTGGAGCCGGAATATATCCGCTCCCTGCTGCGCCCGGAGGCGATGCTAATCTGCGGGTTCATCGTGGATGAACAGACCCGGCGATCCCTTTCCGGAGTGCAGGTGACCTCCCCGGAAGCCGGGGTAACCACCACTTCCGATGCGCGAGGATATTTCCGCCTGTATCTACCCGCCGATCTTCCTTCGGCAACCCTCCAATTTGCCCGTAGCGGTTACCGCACTCAGATACGGCAAGGGGTGGAGCTATGGCCCGGCGGCGACTGGCAGTATCGCATCCGCCTGCAACCGGGGGAAGGCCAACAGCTTTTCGACGACAGCCGCGCCGCCCGAACCCCACCGGAAGCCGATTGCCCCACCTGCCCGGAATCATCCCATTCCGGCGCGGCTCCGGGGGAATCGGGAGAAACCCATCCGGTGTTGCTGCGCCATACCATCCGGGTGGGGCGGAATTGTACCGGCACCAGTTGCACCCGGGTGGAGGTGTATTCCCTGCAAACCTACGCCAAGTTCGTGTTACCGGCGGAGTGGATTCCCTGCTGGGGATCGCTTTCCGGAGGGATGCACTCCCTGCAGGCGGGCGCGGTGGCCGTGCGCACGTTTGGGGAGTTTTTCGTGTATCATCCGCTGTCCGGCAATTATGACATTTGCGACAACACCTTTTGCCAGTTCTTCGGCAGCGCTCAGAGTTCCAACACCAATCTGGCGGTGGACAATACCGATCGCTACGTGCTGGTGGATGTGAACCAGGACATCGTGCGGTCGGAGTACTCGGCGGAGAACAACGACGCCGGCTGCGGCGACGGCTGGAGCGGCACCGGCACCACCTGGCCGTGCATCTTCGATCCCGTGTGCACCGGGCAGACCAATTTCGGCCACGGGCGGGGGATGTGCCAGTGGGGATCGGTGCGCTGGGCTACCGGCACGGTGGTATCCACCGCTTCGCCCTGCACCCCGGGGCCGCCGCACACCCACGGCACCAAAACCTGGTCGGAAATCCTGAGCCATTACTACCCGGATTTCCAGTTGGTGCAGGCCACCGCCGCGCACATTGTGGATGCCTTTCCCACCCCGGCCACGGTGCAGCCGGGGCAAACCTTCACCGTAAACTACACCGTGACGGTGGCGCCCACCACCACCCTGATGTTAGGCGCTTCGGTGCGACCCTCTGCCGGCGGCGCCTGGATCGACGATCCCGTCAACGACCGCAAGCTCACCCTCGCCGCCGGCACCGGCACCGCCTCTCGCCCCTTTCATCTCCCCGCTTCCGCCGCCTCCGGGAGCTACGACCTCCTGACCGCCCTGTGGTACGATCTGGACAACAACAACCGCATCAACAGCGGGGATTTCTGGCTGGACATGCGGCGCTTCAATCAGGTGCTGACGGTGACGCCGGTGGGCATTGAACCACTGGCAGGCGCTGCTCCCCGGGGCTTTGCCCTGGAGCAGAACTACCCCAATCCTTTCAATCCCCGCACCGTGATTGAATTTTCCCTCCCGGAGCGGGCGGAGGTTGTTCTAAAGGTGTATGATGCGGTGGGGGCCGAAGTGACCACCCTGGTGCATCAGGCCTTCCCGGCGGGCGCTTACCGGGTTACCTGGGAACCGGAGCATCTGGCCGCGGGGGTGTATTTCTACCGTCTGATCGCCCGCCGCCCGGACAGCGCCGGCCCGGCCTTTACCGCCACCCGAAAGTTGATTTTAACCCGGTAACCCCGGCCTGAATTCGCCGGGTTCATTTTGTTCTTTCGCGTTCCCCCGGGAATGGTTATTTTTGGGCGCCCTGTGTTCCATAGTCGCATTTCCCGGAGCGAACCAATGAATCTTACATCCGGGCAAAACCTCGTGAAACGTGATGCGTGACCGAACTGCCAATCGCGTTTCACGTTTTACGTTTCACAGAGACTTCGGAAACACAGCATAGTGAGCCGTGATGCGCAATGCGTAACCGAACTGCCAATCACGTTTCACGCAGATTTCGGAAACACAGCATAGTGAGCCGTGATGCGCGATGCGT